>PMOK01000284.1 GCA_003162425.1 Bryobacterales bacterium
TGCTGTGGCTGCGCCTGTTGCTTTTCGGGCTTGGCCTGCTTTTCGTCTCGCTTCTCTTGCTGTCCGTAGACTTGGACGACAGTTCCGGGAAGCGAAACAAGGGCGGCCAGGGTCATTATCTTAAGAAATTTCATGTCGATTCTCGATTCTTTGGAATTTTCGTCGATCAGCTTAACCGCGAAAGATCGAATGTCCAGGCAAGATGCAGCACGTTTTGCGCCGATTCGGCTCCCTTTCACTGTTTGGCCAGTGGTGTGCTCCTACTGTCGCCGGCGCCTACCAAAAGGGACTGCGGGTCACTAGCGCAAAGCCGGGATCCAGCGGCCTATGGTAGAGCCAGCATTACGGCCCACAGCCACTAGGCAGTGAAGCCATCGGAGGGAACGAGGGTGGGGCTTTCCGCTAGGGAGGCCCTCGCCGCGTTTCTCTTCCGATACAAGGCCTCCTCGCGCAGATTGACCTGACGCCAGATCGTCAGACGACCAAATGTGGTCGAAATCGAAAGAGTCGGAGCGCCGCCCGGCGCGTTAATTGCGCCGAGCGAAAAACGTGCTCCGGACGGAGCCGCCTGAGTTACTTCTCGAACACTTTTTCAATCTGGCCAACCTTCTTTTGAACTTTGCCGGCCAATTTCTCGGCCGTGCCTTTATCCTCTAAGTTAGGATTGTTGGTGACTTGGCCTGCCGTCTCTTTGACCTTACCCTTCACTTCGTGAAAACTACCTTTGACCTTATCTTCGGTACTCGATTTCATGTGTTTTCTCCTTGGTTTGTTGAACGGAGCCTTTTGGCGACCATACTATTGCGTGCACGGGCGGTGCCAAATCTTCCCGACGATATTTTGCGCGATGCCTGCTGCTACCTGCGGAGGTGCTGGTTTGGCCACTTCCTATACGACCGTTGGCCGTTCAAACAGAACGTGGGCCTTTCTCATGACTGCCAATACGTTCCAGTACCCGGATTCGGAGCGTCCCGTGAGACGTGACGTGAAATTCAGCCATTACTTCAAAATTCGCTTTGTCTAAATCCCGGCCGGGAAGCCCAACGCTACGACATCCTGGAATTCGTCCGGTCACGGGGCGAGCCTGCGTAGTCGTAATCGCCGCAGATTGCAGTCCTACTTCACAGTTCCGAACAGCGCCCCGACGCCCGCGGTTATCGCCATGGCCAACGCGCCCCAAAATGTTACGCGTATCGCGCCCACCGTAACGCTGGCGCCCCCAACGTGCGCGGCCAACCCTCCGAGGAGCGCGAGGAAGAGCAGTGAAGTTCCGGAAACCAGGTAGATCAGGCTCGACTGCGGAACTATAGCGGTGACCAGCAGAGGCATGGCTCCTCCAACCGCGAAGCTGCCGGCGGATGCAAGGGCAGCCTGAATGGGACGAGCACGGAGATTCTTGGAGATACCGAGTTCGTCGCGGGCGTGCGCGCCTAGCGCGTCATGCGCCATCAACTGCTGCGCGACCTGTTTCGCGAGCGAAGGATCCAGTCCGCGAGCGACATAGATTTGCGCCAGCTCCTTATGCTCACCCTTATCGTCTGCTTTGAGTTCCTTGCGCTCACGCTCGAGGTCGGCCTTTTCGGTGTCTGCCTGTGAGTGCACGGACACATACTCACCGGCCGCCATCGACATCGCCCCGGCCACCAAGCCGGCGATGCCCGCGACCAGTACATTGCTGTGAGTTGCATGCGCGGATGCGACGCCGAGCACCAGACTCGCCGTTGAAAGGATTCCGTCGTTCGCCCCCAACACCGCGGCGCGTAGCCAGCCACTGCGCTCCGTCCGATGGTGTTCCCCGCGATTTACCGGCATCCCTGAGTGCTCCTTGCCACAGCTACGAGCCGAGGTGGCCGCTTTTCGGCGCGGACATTGAACCGAAGCGGCAGGCGTAAGCTCGCGTGAATTCGGCGCCCAGAAAAAGCACCTGCGCCGAATAGTATACCCATACCAATACTATGACGAGCGAACCGGCCGCTCCGTATGTATCCGTAAAGCCCGCCTTGCCGAGGTAGACGCCCAACAAGACCTTGCCGGCAGCGAACAGCAGCGAGGTGGCGACTGCACCAATGGCGACATCGCTCCAGTGCAGCGGCACGCTCGGCAGGACCTTAAATATGAATGCGAACAAAATCGTAAGGACAACGAAACTGACAACCCAATCGGTGGTCTGTACAAGCGCCTTGGGCGGCGCCGCTCCCAAGTTGAGATACTTGCCCGCCGCAAAAATCCAGGCATTCACAATCAGCGATAGCACCAGGAACAAGCCGGAAGCCAGCACGAGAGCGAACGAAAGCAGCCGATCTTTCACCAGATTGAAGATGCTCCGGACGGTGCTTGAAGTCGTGTCTTCGGGAACCTGCCAGATGGTGTTCATCGCATCCCTCAGTTCGCTGACTACCGCGGAAGCCGCAAAAAACATTGTGCCCAGCCCAAGTACCGTAGCGGCAATGCCTTTGGACTGACGCGCACCATCGATCATGGACTGAATTGCCTTGGCTCCTTCATATCCCACTAAACCTTGGATCTGAGCTACTAAGCGACTCTCCGCGGCTGGAGCCCCGAATGCCAAACTGGCGATCGCGAGTAGGATCAGAACAGTTGGCGCGAGCGAAAGGGCAATATAATAGGCCAGCGCCGCTCCCATTCGTGGCGCTCTGTCGTTTAGCCAGTTTTGGAACGCAAGCCTAACGAGGGGCGCAATCTCTCGGAACGGAATGGGGGTTCCGCTAGCATGGAATCTGAGCACAGTCTGCCCTCTCGCTGTCATCAAGTATAGAGAGTTTCCGTCTCAGCCGATCCCAGACTTAGCCCGTCAATTCTGCTTAGAACGAAACTCAGACGTAACCTTTTTGTGATGATTTTGTTGGGGCTTGGCGTGTACCTTTTCTTACCCCAGTTCGCCAGAATCGAGCATGCGTTACGGGTGGTTTCCACTCTGAGCATTCCCCTCGTCGCGCTTGCTATCGGAGCGCAAGTGGCGAGTTACCTCGGCAGTGGTCATCCTGTTAAGGATAGGGATTAAGCCAGCAGCCAAATATTTGGAACTGCCAGCATGAGAAGCTGTAAAAAAATCGGAATGATAGCCGGGTTGGCAGACGAAAGCGTCTGCCCCACATTGACGTGCAATGGTTTACATCCTGGTGGGGCAGGCGCTTTCGCCTGCCAACCGATTTATCCACAGCTTCTTGGAAAACCAACCGTCATTCTCGGCGGCATCGGAGTTGTCAGCGAAGTTGTGGATTTGATATCAGAGCAGGCCAAGCATGTAGGCGATGAGGAGAATTATTAGAACCGTCCCCAGTCCTATACCAGCCCCGCCACCGGGACCCCAGCGGCTATGGCCGTAATATCCTCCACCGGCGCCAAAGAGCAGTACCAAAATGATAATCAGTATCAGCATATCGTTCTCCTTTTCTTCTGAATCCTAGGCCGGGTACGGCCCGGCCTGTGAATTGTTTCGCCGAAACGCGGAACCGGCCAGGAACCCAATGCTAGCGGCCAAAACCAGGAACGCGGTTGGATTCCTGACAATCACCTGCCGGAGGTTACTGAGCATGCCTCCCAGGTCGTGATCGCGCATATATGCAGCGGTGGAATCCAGGTTGCCGGCCGCGTTCTCCGACATAGTCTCTATCGTCTTGGCCCCCGCGCGTCCGGTGGTTCGAACCGAGCAAGCCGCGTTTTCGAGCGCGTCGGCTGTTCCCTCTCGGGCTTCATCCAACTTCTCAGCGGCGGCGAGGCCAAAATCCTTCACTCGCTCCTGGGCGCGAGACAGAGTTGCGCCCGCTCTAGTTGCCGTATCTGTTAGATTCATTCTTTCCTCCAATTGTGTTTTACAAAACTCTTGTTCGCGGCGGCTTCGCTCGGATCTCTTGAAGTGCACGGCTGTGGCCGTTACAGGAATGCCAAAGGACGCGGCAAGGTAGAGGCGAACGTATATTCGCCGTAAGAGAAAACTGACCGCGCCGGGTCAAGTGACCATATTTGGTTATGGACAGTTGCGTTATTGGCGCTGGAAGACCAAGCTGATCGGCTTTCGCTCGGGCCTTTCGACGCTAACGATCATGGCGCCATCCGGGGCCAGGCTGTAGCGTTCGATAGTAACCGCACCGGATTGAGTGGTGGTCACCTTCAAGACGTCGTGATCCCAGCTGGTCTTGCTCTTGAGGTCTTTGCCGGTGTGGATAGTGGCGTTGTGCTCGCTGTCGGTGACGTCGTTGTAGTAAAACGTCTCGGTGGCGCCTTCATACACGAAACTGCGAGAGACGATAATGATGCCCTCCCGATCGGCAATCGTCACCGTGCCGGTTTGAACGACCGGCTGGCCGGCAAAATCGCTCTTGGCGGGTACCAGGGTCCAGGTGCCATTGAGCGCGCTGTGGTCTCGCGCGAAGGCGGAGAAAGCGCAGAGCAGGGTCGCGAAGGCAACTCCGGTAATTGTAGTTGTTGAATATGTCCTCATGATTTCCTTCCAGTGGATACGGTTGTGCTAGAGCACGCGCGGAGCCGTTCCGGAAGGCGGCAACGCGGCAAACGGCCCGCAAAGTGCCGCTTGTAGGCTATGCGCCTAACTTGTCTGGTAGCGGTGAGTGTTTCGATTCTGACGCTAGCTGGCGCGCCGGCCGCACGGAGTCTCTCCGGAAATGAAATAGAGGATTCAACCAAGACTGGCGCGGTGAGGGCGGGCGCGACGGGGCCAAGTGTGGTGCGGGCGCAGATTCTGCTGGACCGTGCCAGGTTTTCGCCGGGCCAAATTGACGGCGTCTACGGCGACGATTTCGGGATTGCAGTTAAGGGATATCAGGAAAACCATGGTCTGAAGCCGACCGGCACAATTGATGGGGAGATGTGGCGCTTGCTCGATATCGATGCCGGCCCGCTCCTTGTGACCTACACGATTACCAAAGCGGACGAGAAAGGCCCGTTCCAACCAGAACCCACCGACATCCAGGAAAAGGCGAAGATGAAGTGGCTGGGCTTCGAAACGCCCGGAGAAGAACTAGGCGAGAGGTTCCATTGCTCGCCGAAATTACTGGCCGAGTTGAATCCCGGCGAAAAACTGGATACAGCGGGGGAGCAGATCATCGTCCCGAACGTGCGTCACGCCGCGGCCCGGCTGGCGCTACGCCTGGTGGTGTCGAAATCCAAGCGCACTGTAATTGCGTACGGCGCCGGCGGCAAGGAACTGGCGCAGTATCCCGCCACGATCGGCGGCACGCACGATCCGTTGCCGATTGGTAACTGGACTATCACGAGCGTGATCCATTATCCGTGGTTCAACTATGACCCGGATCTCTTTTGGAACGCCGACCCGAAAAAAGCGACAGCCATACTTCCGCCCGGCCCCAGAAACCCCGCCGGCGCTGCGTGGATCGGCCTCTCGAAAGAACATTATGGAATCCATGGGACGCCGGACCCGGGACATGTCCGGCACGGCGAATCGGCCGGGTGTATTAGGCTGACCAACTGGGATGTGGATAATCTGTCGCACATGGTTCGCCGGGGCACACCGATCATCCTGGAGGAATAGCGTTGAAGCTCCGCGTTTGCATTACCGGGCTGTTCTCCGTGGTTCTCGCTGTTGGCGCGGCCTTTTCTGTGTTCGAGATGAGCCCGCCCATTCGCGGACTCTCGCTCGCTGATCTGCGCGACACGTTCGCTGAAGTTCACAACGGACATCCGCATGAGGCCATCGACATCGCGGAGCCGAGAGGGACACCCGTGCTTGCGGTAATCTCCGGAACCGTTCGCAAACTGTTCCTCAGCAAACCGGGCGGCAACACGATATATCAGTTCGACGAGACGGGAGTGTATTGCTACTATTACGCACACTTGGACCGGTACGTGGAGGGGTTGCATGAGGGAATGCACATCGAGCGCGGTGACGTCATCGGTTTTGTGGGATCGACGGGAAATGCGGATCCGCGCGCGCCGCACTTGCATTTCGCGATCTTCGAGTTGGGGCCCGAAAAGGTGTGGTGGAAGGGGAAGGCCGTTAACCCATATCCTGGCCTGGCAGAAGCGGTGAAGCGGGCAAGATAGTATTTCTCAAAGACGCACTGTCACCGGCTGGGCTTCAAGAGAGTGGCGAAATCCGGCATGAAGACGATGAGGCCGTTTGTAGGAGTGTTCTTGGAGTATCCGGCAACCAGCTGACGATTGTAATCCGGCAAGCTGAAATCGAACGGGGTGCTGGGCGATTGATCGACGATCTCAAGGTCGGCATCGGTCATGGTGAGTTTTCCAAATCGCAGCACACCACCTCTGTAATAGATATAGTTCCGAGCTTTATAGGGGAGCGCAAGCGCTTTCGTATTCTTAGACCCGAACGTCTGCACAATTCGATCGCCTTCAATCCGCACCGCGGTCACGCGGCCCTCAATTCGTGGAGGCGGCAGCATGCGGCCTGGATTCAAAAGAATATCGTCACCGTCCAACTTTACGCCACGATCGCGCTTAAGGTTGATGAGCTTGGAAAGATCCTCCCCAAACAAATGCATAAGACCCTTGAACGGGATGTGAGCGGAGCTCACCTTGTCCACGTGAAATCGGATCTCACCGTCCGCCGTCACGTCCAGCTTTCCTTCGATTTCAAATGGAATGTCAATGCCCTTATGCATCACACCTTTTTGCTTGAGCCGCCCTCGTTCCATGGTGATTGCCATCTTCTTCAAAGGAGCGCCAGGATAGGCGAACACGTACCCGTTTAGAAGGTCCGCGAGACTCTTCGCGCTGAGTGCGATCTCGCCGGAGTCAATGCGGGTCAGGAACGAGTTGACGTCGTCGAGTGTCACTGGCTTGGTGCTGCTGGTTGGTACCGTTTGACCCCGCAGATCCCGGATCTCGATAACAATCGCTTGATCGAGATGCATATTGACGTTCCGCATCTGCATTTCAATCGCTACTTCGGGCTTTGCGGCTTCTTGTGGGCGAGCGCGATTCGCAAACAAAAACAGCGCAATGACCGCAGTCGAAATTCTGGCGTAAGTTCGCGTCATATGTGCACTCGGTTTCTCCTCTTTAGGGCGACGAACTCAAAGCTGCTGAAGGAGTAGGGTGTTTCTTAAGATATCTCGCCAATCCGCTGCGGACCCAGCTAACCTTATAACCGGACTCAAGCATATATCGCCCGGCGTCTTGCTGGGACATCCCGAGAAAATACATCTTGTACAATGCCGCGATGACGCTGGTTCTGTCGCGGCCGAGGGCGCAGTGAAAATAGACGGGTTGGTAACGTTTGTCTCGAAGGATGGCCATTATGGCTTCGACATGCTTTTGAGAAGGCGAGACGGGAGAGGCATTCATCCGAGCCGGTATGAACTCAATGCCGTACCGTTTGGCTTTTTTCTGCTCCGACCAATGCAGAAAGGGAAGAAACTGCAAATCCACGATGTACTTGACGTGCCGCGACTGAAGAAACTCGAAGTCGGCATTGGTTTTCGGTCTCGATCCTTTATAGACGCCATCGTCCACTTGCCCAAAATGCACAAGTGTGGTGCCAGCCGCTGACTGTGCGCGGCTTGCATCAGGCCTATCTAATACCGCGGAAACCTGGCCGGGCGAATGACTTGGCCACACCAGCAGGGGCAACAGTACAGTAGCAAGAATCTTCATCATCACCATCTCATCGGAAGGCTAAGCCGGCCAGCGTCTGCGTTTGTCGGTTTTGTATAGGCGTACCAAATTAAAAGCAATTTTGCGGCCTTAACGAACACCTCATTCTGGCGCGAGCAGCGAATGCTTGGCACGACGATTGCTCTTGTCACCGACATGAGAATAATCATGCCCCGTTTCTGCAGTGCGGCCCTGCTGGGCACCGCCCTTTTAGCCCCATTAGCAATGGCGCCAATGACATTGCGAGCCGAAGATAACAAAACCGCTCGCACCTACCATGACAAAAAACACAATGACGATCATGAATGGAATGCTCATGAAGATCAGGCGTACCGCATGTATGCAAAAGAGAACCATCGCAAAAATCGGGAGTTTTCCAAGCTCAACGACAACGACCAACAGGCATACTGGGGCTGGCGCCATGAACATTCCGACGCCCTGCTCAAGATTGATATCCGGTAGCCTCGATCACATTGATTCGTCTGAACACTTCTGCCTTCAGTAGCGGCAGCTCCACACCCCCGACGCGGAGAGGCTACTGAAGGCGGAGCTACTTTAAGGTTCGCAAAGGTAAAGACCACATAAGGTCACTTGACCGCATCTGGTCATCTAAGGTGCTATTGGCGCGGCCGGGGGGCTAGCCATGAAGTCGCCAACTCCGGAGGGAAGCTTCTTGGCATTGGCCAACAACTGACTCACCTGCCAAAGTTGTTCGTCGGTCAACGATCCCAAGAATGCGGGCATACCGGTAAGGCGGATGCCATTCGAGACCTTCCAGTAGGTCTCGCCAACCGGGTCGTCTGTCACTCCCTTACCATCGAATAGCTGCGGCGGCTTGGGAAACATTCCTTTGGCGGCAGCGCTGGGTGGTTCACCGCTCAGACCGTGACATTCGGAGCAATACCGGCGGTAGCTTTTTGCGCCAGCCATTAGATTCGGTTCGGTGGCGGGAACAGGGACCTGAGTGGGCGCTTCTTTCGCAACCCTCGCGTTCAGCGCCATTCCTGTGATTGTCTTCTCGAGTGGAAGCGGAGGCGCCCCAGTCGCCACCGGCGCATATCCGAGCCGGAGATAAAAGTAAGCGAAAGCGGGGAGGATAAGCAGCCCAGCTACAACTCCAAACAGAAATTTCATTATTGACTCCTATCTTGCTATCAGCAACGCAAGGACCGCGAGGTATCGACGTTCCCGCTCGCGTGCCTCGCCCGTCGTAGAATGTGATTGGCGCACGTCATGGACGGAGTCTCTTAAGAGTGAAGCATGCCAGCAACTGTTACTGAGCCGAACCGGCGCGGGTTAGTAGGGCGCTTCTTTGCCAACCTCGGGCCGGGACTAGTTACGGGCGCGGCTGATGACGATCCTTCGGGGATATCCACTTACTCGGTAGCAGGCGCGGTTTTCGGATATTCCTTCCTCTGGACGGCCCTCCTTTCCTTTCCGCTGATGGCGGCTGTGCAACTGATGTGTGCACGGCTGGGAATGGTGACGGGGCGCGGGCTGGGTGGAGCAATCCGTTTGCGGTATTCACGCTGGGTGCTGTGGCCGGCATGTGTGCTGCTGATTGTCGCCAACGTGTTCAATATCGGCGCCGATCTGGGCGGCATGGCCAGTGCGATGGAGATGGGAACGGGAATCCCGTCCTATTACTGGACGCCTTTCTTTGCATTGCTAATCACAAGCCTGTTGATCTGGACCTCCTACAATCTCATTGCGCGCGTCTTCACGTGGCTGACGCTGGTGCTGTTCGCTTACGTGATCACAGCGTTCCTGGCGCGGCCGGACTGGATCGCTGTTTTCCACGGAACTTTTGCGCCGCACGTGGAGTGGACACGATCCTACATGTCCGTGCTGGTGGGGATTCTGGGGACGACGATCTCTCCTTATCTGTTTTTCTGGCAAGCGTCGCAGGAAGTGGAGGAGGACCGGAAGCATGGGAAGACCACTGTGGCCAAGCGCCGCGGCTCCACGAATCTGGAACTGAGCGGAGCGGCCGGCGACGTGTTCACGGGAATGTTCTTTTCCAATCTGGTGATGTTCTTTATCATTCTCACAACCGCGGCCACGCTGCACGCGCATGGTTTGAAGAACATCGAAACGGCCAAACAGGCCTCTGAAGCACTGCGGCCGTTGGCAGGCGAGGGTGCGTATTGGCTGTTCACATTAGGATTGATCGGGACCGGCATGTTGGGTGTCCCGGTACTGGCAGGATCTTGCGCTTATGCGATTTCAGAAGCGGCGGCGTGGAAAGGCGCGTCGCTAAGCCAGAAGCCGGGCCGTGCGCCGCAATTCTACGCAGTAATGGCGGGCGCGATGCTGGTGGGGCTGGCCCTTGATTTTGCAGGATTGAATGCGGTGAAGATGCTGTTCTGGTCCGCTGTTGTAAATGGTGTGCTGGCGCCACCACTAGTGGTGTTGGTGGTGCTGCTTACTAGCGACAAGAAAGTAATGGGCAACCGCACCAATTCACGCGTCGCGATGGTGTTGGGATGGATCTGCGCGGCCTTGATGAGCGCAGCGGCTTTGGCGCTCCTGGTTACGTAAGGTGGTTACGTGAACAGGAGACACACGAGGCCGAAGCCGCTGTGAGAGCATTTCAAGCCGTTGTCGTTCACACCCTGCGGATGAGCCAGACAATTACCAGAACGACAATAATGGTTCCGAGCAATCCCAAGCCAAGCATTTTATTTCTCCTTTGAAGACAAAGTTGAGCAACTTCGGTTGCGTTCAGCCTGTTGATGTGCAGATTCGTGGCCGTTCACTTTGTTAGGAATCTTGACCCGCCTGAGCGCGGGATCAACGGGAATAAGAGCGAGATCGCAATTCTTCCGCGGCCTGGAACCAATCTTCCTGCGATGATCCGTTGGGACGGCCCCGCGCTTGCCAGAGTTCATAAGCGAGGGCTGCGATCTCAGCATGTCCGAACGCTGCGATGCCATGTCCAGCCGCTGCCTGAGCATGCTGGTGCAGGTCCGAGGAGTGTTCAAGAGCCTGCCGTGACTGCTCGTGCGCGGTTAGGTGGTCTGCGTTTCCCTGCTGTTCGGCAACACGATGTGCGTGTGCGGCGCCGTCGTGTAGTTCGGCGGCTCGCTGGTGGTTCTCGAAATGCGATCCGTTGTTCTGACGAGTGGACATATATTTAAAGAGTAACCATCTGCCCTGACTTGGTGTGGGCTTCCTTGGCAAGCTTGTAAGCGCTATCGGAGTATTCCAGCGCTCGCTCCGAATGCCAGATTGCCGCTGAGTAATCCCCTTTTTCGTTATGTTCCGCGGCAGTGCGATGTGAGCGCGCCGCAAGTTCATGCTGTTCTGCGGCTTTCGTGTGTGCGTCGTCGTGCATGTGGGTTCTCCTCGTAATAGAAGCGTTCGGGACGGACGGACAGTCCCAGCTTTAGCGCATCTGGAACCGTCCGAATCCCAAAGCCGTGTCTTACTAGTTGCGGTCGGCCGAGTCCCTACGCAGGGCCCGTTCAAACTTTCTCGCGACTTCCGGCGTCTTGAAGTCGCCGGTCAGAATTTCACGATTGGATGAGTCGTGACCGTAGAGTTCGTGGTTGGTTTCCGAATCCGGACGAAGCGTCGCGCCTTCCAGCGAGATGCCTGCGAACAGCCCGTGCGAGCGGGAATACGATAACATTTCCGCGTTCAACATGGCGTCCGTCTCAGCGCTCGCGTCGCGGCCGATTGGGCCCGCAGCCACTGTCGCCTCTCCGCCGAGCGTAAATTTGTCGGATAGCAGGTGTTTCATTCCGCCGTCGTTCATCACGAGCAACACAACATCGGTGTCCGAAAGACCAATCTGAAACCCGAAACTACCGCCTTCCGAACGCATCCCAGCCGGAGCGCTCCAGCCCGACCCACCGGTTCGGCGGCATGCTGCGAAACCGCGGCCATACTTGGCGCCGAAGATGAATCCGGCCTTTTTCATACCCGGAATGACAACGACGCACTTCGCCTTATCGAGCAGATCCTGGGGGATGCCTTTATCGGCGGCCCTCATCGCATCGGTCAGCGCATCAGCTGAAGCGTCCAGCCTGTCGTCGACCTTGACTTCCCGGTCCGCCGCGAACGCGACGATACCCATGGTACCGGCAATTGCAAACATAGCTACGAGTGTTTTACTCATCTTCAGTTTCTCCTCTTCGGCCTCAAATAGAGCAATGTGACTTCCACAGTGCGGGAAGTCACATCAACGGGTAAATCTTCGAGAATCTGCCCTGGGAGTTGTTGGCAATGCTTGCTTCACCAGACTTGGCTGGTTAATTGCAAGCTAGGTAGGCGGCCTACATCGAAAGGAGTCTCATGTGACCATGCACGGTCACATGACCACATATCGTTACTAGAGCAGCAAATCATTTGCTGTCTTCGGTGGCCGGCGCTTGGGAATTTTAGAAATGCTCGAACGAGCAGAAGAGGTTAAGACAATGCTTTGGACAATATTCGCGGTCTTTTTGATCCTATGGCTGCTAGGCTTCAGCCTGCACATAGGAGGAGCTCTGATCCACTTGCTGCTGGTGGTGGCGCTCGTGGTTTTCGTTATTAACCTGGTGAGCGGGCGCCGAGGCACAGCATGAAGGAGGAACGACCGTGTCTTTCGTAATCTACATCGTTGGATTCCTGATCCTGATCGGCGGTCTCATTTGCGGCGCCACCATTATGCATCTGCCTTTGCATTGGATTGTGGTGGGGGCCGTAGTGCTTTTGGGCGCCGGGATTTTGAGCGCCGTCAAAGCCACGCGCCAGAGGGACACGGCGAAATAAAACGCGACGGAAACCCAGAGTCAATCTCGCGGCGGGCCGGCGAGAACTGCGGCTCCTGAATTAAGCACTTGCGGACTTTGCCAATGCTAACTTCGTCGTCGACCGAGAGACGACGGTTAGCGTTTTGGCCAGCCCACGCCGCGCACGAAGCAATCGGAGACGGATAGCCGTTACGGTTGAACCCTGAGCGCGCGCGATTTCCTCAGGCTTAGAATCTTCCAGATAGTAACTCTCTAAAACGATTCTGTCTTTCTTCTTACAGGTCTGTAGTATAAGTTGGACATCAATAGCTGCCAGATGTCCTTCGGGCGGTGCGGCGATTTCGGGAATGTCCTGCAAGAAAGGTTCGCGTCGAAGACTACTGCGATACATGTTCAACGCGATAGTGTTTATCCATTTCATAAGCGTATTTGCATCGCGCAATTGACCACGTTTCTCCCACCCCCTGGCCCATGCCGCCTGAGCCGTCTCCTGGGCGCCGTCCCAGGACAGGCCGCGCGTAACAAGAAGCCGCGCTGTCAGCACATAACCCTTCATGTAGGCACTGCCGTATTCTTCCGTCGTCATTTCCCCTCCCATCAGTGGGTGCGGCTTCAGACCCTTGCGGGTCGCTTCGGCGCTTTCAGAATAGCCTGAAGGTGCTCAGCGCGCTGCTGAACGTTGGCGAGTTCGGACAAGAAGAGTTCACGCAATTGTGGTTTCTTTCCCAACTGCGGATAGAGACGTCCTAAACTCTGCTCACCTTCCCACAAGGTTTGCAGTTCGGATACAACTTGAGCGTCGAAATCATCGTGGCGAATTGCTGCGCTACTCATGACGAGCCTCCTGAGTGGTCATTGGCAGTGATTTTCGATGCACCAATGACTGAGAATAACTTCGGATTCCTCATTGCACTTTTGGCTCCTTGTGGTCATGATCGGGTTTGACGAGAGGGGCGGCTATCTGCGGTCTCGGGTCGTCAGGCTTGATCCGCAGCCATTATCAGGGACTCGCTCGTTCTCAATCTGTTCACAATTGCTCATAGTCCCGAGCAAATGAAAGGGCAGGTTGCCTCCGGCTATCCGATCTCGGGACCCCTCGGCAGCTGACCGTATTTGGCCACGTGACTACAGGAGGTCGCTCGCGGAGCAATCTCGGACAAGTCTCGTCCAGCAATACCGAGGTCCGCCGGTCGGCCACCGAAGTGCTTTCGGCAGTTGGAGGAGTTGCGGGCCCTAGTAACGTCATGAAGAAGATTCAAGCATTCACTCCAAAAATTTTCTACACCTTATTGCTACTGATACCTGGAAACGTGATGCTCGGCCAGCCAGCGCCACAAGCGCCGCCTCCCGGACAATCGCTCGGGACCGATCAACTCGACGGCCTAGTCGCGCCGATCGCACTCTATCCGGATCCGTTACTGAGCCAAATATTGGTGGCCTCGACGTATCCGCTCGAACTGGTGCAAGCCTCGCAGTGGCTCCAGCGGAACCCCGGGCTCACAGGCCCTGCTCTCACCCAAGCGGCGCAACAACAGAACTGGGACCCCAGCATCCAGGCGCTGGTTGTTTTTCCGGACCTCGTCAAGCGCTTGAACCAGGACATCACGTGGACGACAAATCTTGGAAACGCTTTTCTCGCTCAGCAGTCTGACGTAATGGACGCAGTCCAGCGAATGCGGTTCAAAGCGCAGCAAGCCGGGAAATTGAACTCGACGAGTCAGCAAAGGGTAATCACCACGAACAGCTCCGGACCGCCCATCATCGACATTGAGCCGGGCGATCCGAATAAGATGTACGTGCCATATTACAATCCTGTCTCCATCTGGGGCCCGCCTCTTTATTATCCGTACGCGAGTTGGTTTTACCCACCGTTCTATGGAGGCGCGTACTTCGGATTTGGACTTGGGATCAACATGGGATTTTATTTCGGAGGAGGCTGGGGTGGTTGGGGCGGATATGGTTGGAGTCCGGGCTGGGGCAATCACAGCGTCTTCGTCAATAACAGCTTCATTCACCGGAACAATTTCAACGCAGGCGGGAGCCGCAGCCTGAGCGGAAGTACCGCATGGTCCCACAATGCCGCGCATCGCGCAGGCGTCCCCTATTCCAACTCTGCAGTGTCCAGCCGTTACGGAGGCGCCGCGCGCCAAAACTTGCAATCCCGTGCGGCTGCGGGACAGGCGCAATCTCGAAGTGTTACATCCTCACCGGCAACGGAACGAATGGGCAATCGGCAAATTGCGCCGAGCACCTCCCGCTCGAGCGGAAGCGCTTTCGGCGGTGTTCGAGACGGCGGCGCGGCGCGGGCGCATAGCGACCACGGAAATTCGAGCCTTGGACCAGCCCGAAGCGGAGGGTCCTCACGCGGAGGAGGATTCAGCGGAGGCGGCGGAGGCCACGCAGGCGGTGGTGGCGGAGGCCACGGCGGCGGCGGGCACCGATAGGAGCGAAGAAAAACCATGGCAAGGATGAACTCTATTTATCGATTGCTGGCCGTCAGCCTGGCGGTTGCGGCAGCGCTGCTCGCAGCTGCTCCGCGCGTGAGCCAGCGGACTTTTGCGACGCCGCAGGAAGCTATTCAGGCAATCATTGATGCAGCCGACCACAACGACGCCGCGGCTCTGCTCCAATTGTTCGGACCGGACGGAAAAGACATTCTCGAATCCGGGGACCCGGTTGAAGACAAAGAATCACGGGCGGAGTTTGCGCGTTCGGCGCACGAAAAGCTTCAAATCGAGCAGGACCCCGCTAACCCCGATTACGTGACGTTTGCCGTGGGCGAGCAAGACTGGCCGTTTCCAGTGCCAGTGGTTCGCAAGGACGGAAAATGGCGGCTCGACCCAATCAGCGGAAGGCTGGAGATCCTGGCGCGCCGCGTGGGCAGAAACGAACTGAACACGATGGAGATTTGCCGGGGCTACGTCGAGGCTCAGCTGGAATATGCCTCGGAAGACCGTGGCCGGGATGGCATCCTCAAATATGCGCAGAGCATCGCGAGTACCCCTAGTAAACAAGACGGGTTGTATTCCGAAGGTGCTCCGCAGAATCCGGTCGCTAAAGCCTTCGCGGCCGCGGCCGACGCAACGAAGCCCACGCCGTATCACGGTTATTACTTCCGCGTGTTGAAATCGCAAGGACCGGCGGCCACCGGTGGTGCGTTTGATTACGTGGTGAACGGCAAGATGATCGGTGGATTTGCGCTGGTAGCGTGGCCCGCGGAGTATGGCGTATCCGGAGTTCAAACCTTCATCATCGATCACGAGGGCCTCCTTTACGGAAAAGATCTCGGGATCAACACTGCCGCGCTGGCGCGCCAGATGGCTCGATTCAATCCAGACAGATCGTGGCGGCGAGTCGAGTTGGAGTAAGAGATTTACAAATCTAAGGAGATAGAAAATGTCTGAACAAAACGCAGTGGTAGCCGTTTATGCTAGTCATCTCGAAGCAGAAGCCGCGGTCAAGGAGCTGCAGCGTGGCGGAATCGACATGCACAGCTTGTCCATTGTCGGCAAAGATTCCCACACCGATGAACACGTGGTGGGTTACTACAATACGGGCGACCGGATGAAGTACTGGGGCAAGACCGGCGCTTTTTGGGGCGGCTTCTGGGGATTGCTGTTCGGCTCAGCCTTCTTCGCCATTCCGGGTCTCGGCCCAGTGCTGGTGGCGGGTCCTCTCGTTGCGTGGATCGTAGGTGGGTTGGAAGGCGCGGCGGTGGTTGGAGGTTTAAGCGCCATCGGCGCGGGGCTCTACGGCATGGGTATTCCGAAGAATAGTGTGGTTGAGTACGAACTGGCGCTCAAGACGGACAAATTTCTGCTGATGGTGCATGACAAGGCCTCGGAAGTCGAAAAAGCGAAGAACATTATCGCAACCACGCGGCCGATCAATATGACACTGCACTCGCCCGAAGCGGTGGGAACAGCCGCGAGATAGCGTCCGCGAAAGTGGAGGGTAAAGACAATGCTAACGAATGCTGCGTTCTTGAAAGGTCTCGCAATCCACGCTACGGATGGTGAGCTTGGAACTGTTGATCAGTTCTATTTCGACGATGAGACGTGGGCCATCCGCTACCTCGCGGTAGAAACCGGTTGGCTTGGCGGACGGCAAGTGTTGATCTCGCCAATGTCCGTGCTCCATACGGACTGGCCAGCTAAGCGGCTGGATGTTTCGCTCACGAAAAAGCAGGTTGAGAATAGCCCCAACATCAACACGCATCTGCCGGTCTCCCGCCAGCATGAAGCCGAATACAACCTGTATTACGGATATCCCTATTATTGGGGTGGCCCTTATCTGTGGGGCCCAGTGCTCTACCCGGCGGATCTGGCTATTCCAACAACCGCCTCCACAAAAGCAGCAGGCAAGATCGAGACCGAGTCCACGGATTCGCATCTCCGCAGCACGGAAGCCATCACTGGTTATTACGTGGAAGCGACTGATGGTGAAATCGGCCATGTGGACGGGTTTGTCATCGACGATGAAGCCTGGGCTATCCGTTACGTCGAGGTTGCAACGCGGAATTGGCTGCCAGGCAAGAAGGTATTGATTTCACCAGCGTGGATTGAACGTGTGAGCTGGGAGGAATCTAAAGTCTACGCCGGCCTCTCGCGGGAAGCCATCAAAAGCTGCCCGGAGTACCTACTGTCCAGGCCGCTCACTCGAGAGTACGAAGACCAACTCCATGCTCACTACGGTCGTCCGCCCTATTGGGTGCACGAAGCCAAACATCGGTCATCTTTGGCTACGAGCGGCGTTTAAGTTTCGGTGCCCATGGGGCCCTCCCTGAACAGATGGTGCACGAACAAGCTCATCCAGGCGAAACGAACGCGGACGCATTGAAAGAAGGAGGGGCCAAACCGCTTTCCGTCCGAACGCTGCGCGGTCTGGACTGGTTGAATTTTTTCCTCGCCGACGTTCAGACGGGAGTCGGACCATTCCTCGCGATCTACCTGGCAGGATATGGGTGGAACGAGCAGCGCGTGGGAATCGCTCTCACCATTGGTGGGATCGCCGGCATCGTGGCCCAGACCCCAGCGGGTGCTCTGGTTGACCACCTGCGGTCCAAACGCGCATTGATTGCCATTGGGATCGTCGCATTGGTGGCCGGGGCGTTGCTGATTGCGCTCGCGCCAACCTTTTGGTCAGTGATGTCGGCGCAGGTCTTGATTGGCGGCACATCAAGCGTTTTCGGTCCAGCCATCTGTGCCATTTCGCTCGGGATCGTGGGACACCGGCTGTTTGATCGCCGTCAGGGACGCAACCAGGGGTTCAACTCGGCCGGCAACGTCGCCGCCGCCGTGTCCATGGGCCTGCTTGGTTATTTCGTTTCCGACCGTAGCATCTTTTTCTTCGTGGCGTTCTGCGCGCTTCCGACCCTCCTTGCGCTGCTCGTCATCCGCCCCGATGAGATCGACTACGAACGGGCGCGGGGCGCGAAGGAAGGCGAGAAAGGCGGCAAGGCGGAAAATGTCCTGGTGCTTTTTCGGGATCATCCTCTAGTCGTCTTCCTGATCTGCGCTGTAATGTTTTATTTTGCAAACGCCGCGATGCTGCCGCTCTTGGGCGAGATGCTGGCCAAGGGTCAGGGCCGAAGCTCGATGATGTTCATGTCGGCGTGCGTAGTCACCACACAGCTTGTCATCACTTTGCTCGCTTCCTGGTCGGGGCGGAAAGCGGGGTCGTGGGGCAGAAAGCCGCTGCTGCTCATCGCATTCGGAGCCCTGCCGGTTCGCGGCGTCCTCTACACGCTCACCCACAACACGGATGCGTTGGTCGCCATCCAGATCCTGGACGGCGTGGGGGCTGGAATATTTGGCGTTGTCTCGGTCCTTGTGATCGCCGACCTCACACAGGGTTCGGGCCGCTTTAATCTTACGCTCGGGGCCATCAGCACTGCGGTCGGCATTGGCGCTTCGCTCAGCCAGGTTATTGCAGGCTCCATCGTGCATCACCTCGGTTCCAACGCTGGCTTTCTCTTCCTTGCCGCTGTCGCCTCGGCAGCATTCGGCATCCTCTACTTCTTCATGCCGGAGACCCGCGATAAACAATTTCTCAATCCAGCCCAAGGTGCAATAGCCTCATGATCACCGTTCTTCTGCTGGTTTTGTCGAATGTCTTCATGACCTTCGCTTGGTATGGACACCTGAAATACGGTCACCACTGGCCGCTCTGGAAGGCGATAGTGGTCTCGTGGGCCATCGCGTTGCTGGAATACTGCCTGGCAGTGCCGGCGAATCGTCTCGGGTATGGCCAGTTTTCGGGATTCCAGCTCAAGATCATTCAAGAGGTTGTCACACTCATCGTCTTCATCGTCTTCGCGACCACGTTCCTGAAGGAAAAAGTCGCCTGGAATTATCTGGTGGCGTTCGCTTTTCTCGGCGTGGCCGCATTCTTCGCCTTTGCGTTCAAGGCACCCGGGCCCGCCGCGGGAACAATCGTGCAGGGAGGAAGCTGGCCATGAAGTATCCGGCTTGATGAAGGAGATGCAATCGTGTTCGCGCAATCAGCCGACGATGGTCACCGAATTGCGCGTAACGGGCAGTGGGCGGCCCCGAGGAGTAACGAGGCCGCGCCGAGATCCTTGGAGATGGAGAAGGCGAGCAAACAATGAATGAGAACAACTACGGTCACCCCGGGAACGAAGGGCCGGATCCCGGCAGCGTTCATCACCCTGCCCCTCACGATCAGCGTCCTTACTGGAAGCGCGCGCATCATGATTG
This sequence comes from Bryobacterales bacterium, assembly GCA_003162425.1. Taxonomy (GTDB): domain Bacteria; phylum Acidobacteriota; class Terriglobia; order Bryobacterales; family Bryobacteraceae; genus Palsa-89. The sequence goes on from PMOK01000284.1 coordinate 19,073, forward strand.
GAAAGTCTGGGTTGGCCTGGTCTTTATGTTTGCCGCGATAACGATCTATGTCCTGAGCGATAATTTAGCGTTCCTGCCTCACGGCCCCTGGCGGTAACCAGTGTCGGGCACGGTCGCAAATAGCGCAGCCTCATGAGTCAAATACCTCTTTATCCCCTGCGATTCGAACCGATCTATCAATATCGGATCTGGGGCGGCAGGCGTTTGGCGAATCTGCTCAGCGCACCGCTGCCGGGCAATGGACCCATCGGTGAAGCCTGGATACTCAGCGACCGCGACGATCATCCAAGCCAGGTTGCCGATGGACCCCTCAAAGGGCGGACGATCGCTCAAGTGCTGGAGCAGTTTCCAAAACAGGCGATGGGAAAGCTGGCCGGGCGCTTCCGCCGATTCCCACTGCTGCTGAAATTCCTCGACGCACGCGAAATGCTCTCGGTCCAGGTGCATCCTGGCTATGTGCATAAGGATGACGCGCACGCGGACTTGCTGCCTGCGGGCGAGACTGGCAAGACCGAGGCATGGGTGGTGCTGGAAGCGGGAATGAAAAGCCGGATCTATGCGGGTCTGAAGCCAGGAACCACGGAAGCCGATCTGCGGCGCGCGCTCGCCAACGGGGCCGTGGCGGACCGCCTGGCATGCTTCCATCCCAAGCCCGCCGATGCCGTCTTCCTGCCTGCTGGGACGGTACACTCTCTAGGAGGCGGCGTGCTGGTGTTCGAGGTTCAGCAGAACAGCGACGTGACGTTTCGACTGTACGACTGGGACCATATTGACGCCAAGACTGGCCAGCCGCGTCCGCTCCAAGTGGATCAGGCGCTGGCGTGCATCAATTTTGCGGACAGTACGGCAGGTCTGGTGGCGCCGGTGGTGGAGGCGACGACACCGGTTGAGCGCGAGAGGCTGTTTGATTGTGAACATTTCCGGTTGTGGCGCCTGCGCGGACAATCGCCGTTCACCATCGGCGCCCCGGATGCGCCGCGCGTTTTGGTGTGCATCGACGGCACGGGGCAGATCGAGCACGGCGGTATGGCTTACGAAGCCGGAAAAGGCGACGTGTTTCTGTTGCCGGCGGTTCTCGGAGCATGCGCTTTTCAGCCGCTAGGCGCAGTGACCGCGTTGGAAATCGAGATACCGGAATGAAAAAGTTGATTGTGTTCGATCTGGACGGCACCCTGGCCGAGAGTAAGTCGTCTATCGACGCCGACATGTCGCGACTGCTGCATGATCTTCTCGGCATTATCAAAGTCGCCGTCATTTCCGGAGGCGATTGGCCGCAGTTTCAAGAACAGTTCGTCTCCCATCTTCCGCAGGACCTGAGCCTGGAGAACCTGTCGATTCTTCCGACATCCGGGACGAAGTTCTTTGTTTACACAGGCGCTTGGAACAATCTCTATTCAGAAGACTTCACACCGGAGGAAAAAGAAAAGATCGTTGGCTCTCTAAAGAAGGCAGTCACGGAGGCCGGCTTCCAGGTCGACAAAGTTTGGGGAGAGGTGATTGAAGACCGGGGAAGCCAGATCACATTTTCCGCATTAGGCCAGCAGGCTCCCTTAGAAGAAAAAGAGAAATGGGACTCCGATTTCACGAAGCGAAAGAAGATCAAAGCCATCCTCGACACTTTGATCCCCGAGTTTTCTGTCCACATGGGTGGCGCGACATCCATCGATGTCACCAAGCCCGGCATAGACAAAGCCTACGGAATCAGAAAATTGAGAGACGTACTTGGCATTTCATTGCAGGAAATGATTTACGTCGGCGATGCACTTTTCGTGGGCGGGAACGACTATCCGGCTGAACAGGCCGGGGTTGTTTCGATCTGCGTTCGGGGACCTCACGAGACGAAGCGGGTTATCCAAATGGGCATCGCTTGTCTATCGGATCACGGCCAGGAAGTGGTGACCTTGTGACGGTCAACCGTTCGCTTACGCTCGCGGTTCGGAAAGACCGTTACCGAACCGCGACCGTGAGGGAGTCGGTGCTTGGGGGTCTGACGCAGCCGGCATGAGTGGATTTAAGCGTGACACCAAATGCATGAGATAAAAATCAATTCAAAAGATTTCCGCGTGCGGCCCGGGGACAAGGTCAAGCTCACCGACTGGCCGACGATTGTGAAGCCTTTTTCGAAGTCGAAGAAGGAGTATCGAAAGCTTCTGGAAGAGCACGTTCAAGCTCTGAGCTCGCTGCAACAGCTTCACTACGCGTCCAACCGCTATGCGTTGCTGCTGATTTTTCAAGGGATGGACGCCGGCGGCAAGGATGGCGCTATCCGGCACGTGATGTCCGGCGTCAATCCGCAAGGCTGCCAGGTTTTCAGCTTCAAACAGCCGAGCGCGGACGAGTTGGAACATGATTTTCTTTGGCGCACCACGCGCTGTCTTCCCGAACGCGGGCAGATCGGCATATTCAACCGCTCTTATTACGAGGAAGTGCTGGTGGTTCGGGTGCATCCGAAGATTCTCCGCGCCCAGGGACTTTCCGAAGAATTGCGCGACGAGAAAACTTTCTGGGAGAAGCGGTACCGCTCTATCGTGGATCTGGAAAGCCACCTCTATCGCAACGAAACTCGGACCGTTAAATTCTTCCTCCACTTATCGAAGAACGAACAAAAAAAGCGATTCCTGGAGCGCATCGACGACCCGCACAAGAACTGGAAATTCAGCCTCGCCGACATTCACGAGAGGAAATACTGGGGGCAGTACATGCAGGCGTATGAGGAGTGCCTGAAGGCCACTAGCACCCATCACGCACCATGGTATGTCGTTCCCGCCGATGATAAGGAGAATGCCCGTTTGATCGTTTCTCAGATTGTCCTGGATACGCTCAGTGACCTGAAGATGGCATATCCCAAGACCACCCCGAAACGGCGCCAGGAATTGAAATCTATCCGTAAGCTGCTAACGAAGTAAGGTGTGAACTATGGCCTCAGCTCCCGTCAAAAATGCCCCGCTCCCCGCCGGGCTCGCGAGCGATGAGGTTAGGCGCCGGACGGAGAAGTTCGGCCCAAACGCACTGCCCGACACGTCTCTGCATCCGCTGCGTAGGGCGCTGACCAAGTTCTGGGCGCCGGTTCCATGGATGCTCGAGGCCGCGATTGTGCTTGAGATTGCCCTGGGCAAATACGTCGAGGCGGCGATCATCGCGGTACTCCTGGCCTTCAACGCTGCTCTTGGATTCTTTCAGGAAGGGCGCGCCCAGGCCACTCTTGCCGCGTTGAAGTCGCGGCTCGCGTTGAACGCATCGGTCCGCCGTGATAACGCTTGGGCCACCGTGCCCGCTGCCGGCTTGGTACCTGGCGACATCGTGAAGCTATCGCTCGGCGCCGTGGTCGCCGCCGACGTGCGTCTGATCGACGGATCGGTACTGCTTGATCAATCCATGCTCACCGGCGAATCCGTTCCCATCGAAGCGGGCGCGGGGTTCGAAACTTATGCGGGAGCGCTGGTGCGTCGCGGCGAAGCGGTGGCGGAAGTCACGGCCACCGGAGCCCGCACAAAGTTTGGACGCACCGCGGAACTGGTTCGCACCGCGCACGTCGAAAGCACCCAGCAGAAGGCCGTTCTGCGTGTGGTGCGCAATCTCGCCATGGTCAACGGCGTCATCATCGTGTTGCTGGTGGCGTATGCCTACGCTCTTAAGCTGCCGGGTAGCGAGATCATTCCCCTGGTGCTCACCGCGGTTCTGGCGTCCATCCCGGTGGCGCTGCCGGCTACCTTTACGCTTGCAGCCGCACTCGGCGCTAGAGCCCTGGCCAAACTGGGCGTCCTTCCAACACGACTCTCCGCGGTGGATGAAGCGGCCAGCATTGACGTGCTGTGCGCGGACAAGACCGGCACGCTGACGCAAAACGAATTGATGGTTACCGCCGTCCACGCCATGTCCGGGTTCGACGAATCGCATGTCTTGGGAATCGCCGCCCTTGCGAGTTCGGACGGCGGGCAAGATCCGGTGGACGCCGCCATCCGGGCCGCAGCCGCGAAAAAGGTAGCCTCCGATCTGCCGAAACTGATCACATTCGTTCCGTTCGATCCTGGAACCAAGATGTCGGAGGCGACTGCCAGTGATCCGGGCGGCGCCACAGTGCGTGCCGTGAAGGGGGCTTTTGCCGCGGTTTCCGGACTGACGCAAGCAGCGCCCGACGCATCGAAGACGGCGAACGACCTTGAGGCGCAGGGCTTCCGCGTTCTGGCCGTCGCGGTTGGTCCACCAACGGCGCTGAAACTCGCCGGCATCATTGCACTCAGCGATCCGCCGCGGCCGGATTCCGCCGCGTTGATTGCGGAACTGCACACATTGGGAGTGCGCGCGGTCATGGTGACCGGCGATGCTCCGGCGACGGCAGCTATTGTCGCTCATGCCGTTGGCCTGGACGGAAAAATCTGTCCACCCGGGCCGATTCCCGCCGATGTGCATGCCGAGGATTTTGCCGTGTTCGCGGGCATTCTCCCGGAGGGAAAATACAACCTCGTTAAGGCGTTCCAGAAGACTGGCTACACTGTTGGCATGTGCGGCGACGGAGCCAACGACGCACCGGCGCTTCGCCAAGCCCAAATGGGAATCGCAGTGTCCACCGCGACCGATGTTGCCAAGTCCGCGGCCGGCATCGTGTTGACGAAGCCGGGACTCGGCGGCATCGTCGCTTCAGTAAAGGAAGGCCGCGTGACTTTCCAGCGCATCCTTACTTATGCGCTGAACTCGGTGACCAAGAAAACTGTCCAAGTGCTGTTCCTGGCGGTGGGCCTGGTCATGACTGGGCACGCGATCCTGACTCCAATGTTGATAGTGATTATCATGCTCACCGGCGATCTTCTCGGTATGTCGTTGACGACCGACAACGTGCGGCCCTCCCCAACTCCCAACGCCTGGCGAATCGGTGCATTGACGATCGCGGGCGTCTTCATGGGAATCTCCGAGTTGGTTTTTTGTACGGCCGTCCTGGCCATCGCGAAATTCCGCCTAGGGCTTGGAATCGAAGCGCTGAGCACTGTCGCCTTTGTGGTCATCGTGTTTGGCAATCAAGCAACCACCTATACGAATCGTGAACGCCAACGTATATGGGCCTCTCGTCCAAGCCCGTTGCTCATCGCTTCGTCTGTAGTCGATTTGACGATCGCCTCAACGCTTGCGATTTTCGGAATCGCCATGGCTCCTCTGCCCATATTCGTTGTGGGAGGAATACTCGTGGCAGCCGCAGTCTTTGCATTCATCGTGGATTTTGTGAAAGTCCCGGTGTTCCATCGCCTCCGGATCGCATAAGTTATGAACACACAATCCAAAGCCTATCTCGTCGGCAGCGGTATCGGATCTCTTGCTGCCGCCGCCTTCATGATCCGCGACGGCAATTTGCCTAGCGGAAATATCTCGATCCTGGAAGCGGCTCACGTTATGGGCGGAAGCCTGGACGGAGCCGGAGACGCTGCCGCCGGGTATTCCATGCGTGGCGGCCGCATGCTGACAACCGATAACTACGAATGCACCTGGGATCTTTATAAATCAATTCCCTCACTGAACCATCCCGGCAAGACCGTGTTCGATGAAACCGTCGAATTCAACGAGAAGCACAAGTCGAATTCGATGGCGAGGCTGGTGGATCGCCGGCGCGCGAAGGTCCCGGTGACTTCGATGGGGTTCTCCATCGAGGACCGCATGGAATTGCTGAAACTTAGCCAAGCTGACGAAGATACGTTGGCCGCGTCTTCGATCACCGACTGGCTATCGCCTGCGTTCTTCGAGACGGAATTCTGGTACATGTGGTCCACCACATTCGCCTTCCAGCCCTGGCACAGCGCCGTTGAATTCAAGCGTTACATGCTCCGGTTCCTGCTGGAATTTTCCCGTATTGAAACTCTTGCGGGCGTCAAGCGAACTATCTACAACCAGTACGATTCCCTGGTTCTACCCTTGCAGACGTGGCTGGAAGCCCAAGGGGTCCATTTCGTCATGGACTGCAAGGTCACCGGGCTCGATCACAAGACCGCGGATGGCGAGTTCATCGTGACCGGCATTCATTGTCTGCGGCAGGGAAACAGCGAAATGATTGCCGTGAATGACGGTGACTTGGTCTTTCTGCAAAACGGCTCCATGACCGATGCCTCCAGCCTGGGTTCGATGACGAACGCGCCGGCGAAGCTGACTAAAGCTGATAGCGGCGGCTGGACTCTCTGGGAAAAGTTGGCGGAGGGCCGTCCGCAGTTTGGCAATCCCGCAGCCTTCAATAACTCGATTGCGGAGTCTTGGTGGGAGTCGTTCACCGTCACGCTGAAGAACCCCTCATTCTTCGACAAGATGATTCAATTCAGCGGGAATCAGCCGGGCACTGGAGGCCTGGTGACGTTCAAGGACTCGAATTGGCTGATGTCCATTGTGCTGGCCTATCAACCTCACTTCCCAAACCAGCCTGCCGGCGTACAGGTGTTTTGGGGATACGCGTTGTTTCCGGACCGGGTCGGCAATTTCGTTCCCAAGCCGATGGCCGAGTGCAACGGCGCGGAAATCCTTCGGGAACTCTGCGGCCACCTGCGATTCGATCTGGAGACTGTTGCCTCAGCCAACTGCATTCCTTGCAGGATGCCTTACATCACCAGTATGTTCATGCCCCGCGTGCGCAGTGATCGACCGTTGCCGGTTCCTAGTGGATCGGGGAATCTGGCGTTCATCAGCCAGTTTGTCGAGATTCCGGACGATGTTGTCTTCACGGTGGAGTATTCGGTGCGAGCGGCCCAAATGGCCGTCTATGAGTTGCTCGGTATTGACCGGAAGATCCCACCGGTAACGCCCCACGCCAAATCACTTCATACGCAGTTTGAGGCGCTGATCAAAGCCTTTCGGTGACCATACCCGGTCAAATGACCATATTAGGTTACCGGCCGTCAGCGCGGAACCCATGCGAGGCCCATGAATGTCCGTTTTCTGCGTCGGCAGAGGAGGTGCTCTAACAATTGCGAGGTGAACTTATGCGCGGATTTACATTTCTAGTGTTAGCTGCTGTTGCTGGAGTCGGCTTCATCACTATCACCCCCAAAGCGGAGGCTCAGGTCAACGTCGAGATCGGCGTAGCCCCTGTATGCCCCTATGGTTACTATGATGTTGCTCCTTATAACTGTGCTCCCACTGGCTACTATGGTCCAGAATGGTTCAACGGCGACGGCTTCATTGGCGCTGGCCCGTGGTTTCACGGCGCTAGTGACTTCCAAGGTAACGTGAATAACCGGTTACATCCAGATCACGGATATAAGGGCCCGGCGCCTAAACGTGGCGAGAAACCCGAGGCGTCCAAGCGTGTCGATAGTGCGCACTTCCAAGGAAACGAAGCGCGGGATGGACGCGGTCACGTAGCGGAGGGCAGAAAATAGCCAAGCCGGGGAAGTCTGACGCGGCACGGTACGCGCTGCACTTCTCCTCTTTACGGGGCAAGGCTCGGATCTCGAGTTTTAGTTTCAACTCGTTTGCGATGGGTTCCTCGCCCCAAATCGAATTCTCAGCCGTCATGTCTGCCAAGCGGCCAAGCCATCCATGCCAGCCGCCATCTTGAGGGACGATGCCACGCTGGCTTAGGCGTTGCGCGGTCTCGCGAAGTGTGTTCCACTACCCGCGTTTAAGTGGTTGCGGGTTAGCGGTGCCGGACGGCTTGCAATTCCTGGACTCGAACCCTTCGCTGCTACGGGTCCCATTCTGAGCTTATTGGGCGGCATCGCAGCCGGCGCGCTATTTGGAGTCATCGGCGCTTTCATCGGCCTAAGCATCCCCGAATATGTGACTCGGCGATTCGAGGGCCGTATTCGAAAGGGTGGAATTTTCTTGTCGGTCCACTGTGACGACCGGGACTGGGTTATGGATTGCGAAGACGGTTTTCGGTCAGACTGGCGCTCAGGATGTTGCTTCCGCCCGTGAGGCAAAGGCGGACTATGCTTCCTTCGAGCATCCTGGCCCGTGAACTATCACTTCCCCAACGGCCAAGGCCAGTTGAGTCACTGAGTGATGATAGGCCCATTCCGGACCGAGAATTGCCAGTCCCTGCTGCATGGAGGAACCAATGCCTGAAAAAAAGACGATCCAACGGGCACGCGAGGATGCGCGGCAAGGAAAAGGGCCGGGCACACAAGCAGGAGAGTTTGTCCGGGAAGAGATAGAGCATATCCGGGAGGGCAAGCATGGCGCGCGCTCCTCCCGGCAAGCCATTGCGATCGGTCTTTCGAAAGCCAGGCGCGCTGGTGTAAAACTCCCAGCGCCAAAAAGAGGGAAGGTCTCCGAACGGGTGCGCACGAAGGCCGAACGCGACTACGCCAAGGGTCAGAGTGGAAGAACAGCCAAGCCATCATCCAGACGGTCTCGTGCCACCGAGGCAGCCTTGAAACGCGAAGGCCATCAGGCCGCTTCGCACGGCGCATTGTCGAGTCATTCAAAGCAAGCCGCGAAGGCCCGCCGCAAACGAAGTTCGGTGAGCTAGGATTGCAGCTCATACACACCCCTGACAGCGGCCGGGAACCGCGCTAACCACGTGGTTGGATTCGCGAAGTTCGGCGGCGGTAGTCGCGACGGCGAGGCGGTCATCCCTCTTCGGGGGCCTTCTCTTACTGCCCCGTAGCGCTGTCGCGCGGCTTCGACCGAGGCACCGAGGCTGATCCGGGATAGACCAGGATCTCCACCTTATAGCCATCTGCAGCGTCCCGCGCCTTGCCCAGCCCGATTGTTTTGATCCGTGTGTTATCGATTCGGAAGTTCTGAACCAGGTACTCGCGCACCACCATGGCTTGAGCTTCCGTCAGTTGACGTAGCTGGTCCGTATCGCCCGTCATCCCTGCTTGCGTTGCCGCCACCGCCAGGCCGAACTGATTTTGCTCCAGAAACCTTCCGGCCTCATTCAGAGCCTTCGGGTTCTTGAGCTTCGCTCGATCCGCCTGGGTGAAAATCTGCTGCGCGTCCAGCGAGAATTTCTTCACGTACGGCTCCCCCCGGTAACCGTGCGATTGCATGCTTGGTCAACTCGTCGGAATCTTCATACCCACGCTTCTTGAAGAACCCGCGCAGCAGAAAATTGTGCTTGTGCGCCTCCATGTCGTCCTGAAACGCCGCAGCGCCCGCGCTAGCCTCCCGATAGATGGTCTTGTCGTTGACAAGGGCCCCCACCGTTCCTTGTCCCTGGTTGATCTTGGCGCTGATGGACTTCAGATTGTCTGCAGTTCCATTGATGCTCTGTATGGCGCCCTGAGATGTGTGCAGGATTTGATTGGTTTTCTGAATTAGATCCGCGATGTCCAGTGGAGGAGCGGCCGCAATGGTGTCTCCATTGTTCAGCCTGGCGGCCTCGTTTGAGCCAAACGTGATTTCAACGTACTTATCCCCTAGCAGGCCCTCGGACTTAATCGACGCCACGGAATCTTTCTTGAGGATGTCCCGTGTCGCGCTCTGCAAGTCCATCACCACCGTCACCTTCTCATCGGGACGCTTCGGCAAATTGATTCGCTTCACTGTGCCTACGTGCTAAGAACACTCCCGTAAGAAGCGCTGGGCCAACCGATCGCGCCTCTTCTTGAGATCATCGAAACTTCCCGCCATGACGATAGTTCCCCGGTCGATGAGCACTAAACGTTGGCCACTTCCTTGGTAACGTGAATGTCATGCGTCACCATGACCGACGTAATCGCGCGCTTCTGTCTTAACTCCACAATCAGCTTTCCAATTTCTTCGGCTGTAATTGGATCCAGACCCGCGGTCGGCTCGTCGAAGAGCAGGATCTCGGGTTCCAAGGCGAGGGCTCGAGCCAAGCCCACGCGTTTCTGCATTCCACCCGAGATCTCGGACGGCAGTTTCTCCAGGTCTCGTTCCATCCCAACGCTCGCCAGCAGTTCGCGGGCACGCTCTCGGCGGTCGGTGGGGCTGAATTCGGTTCTGTTGCGCAAGGGAAACGCGACATTCTCTTCGACGCTCAAGGAATCGTACAGCGCAGCCTGCTGGAACAAGAAACCCATCCTCTTTCGGATGCCGTTCAATCGGTCGCGTTCGAGAGTGGTGATCTCCTCGCCGAGGATGCGAATCCACCCGGAATCGGGCGTTTCGAGACGGATCAGTAGCTTCAACAAGACGCTCTTGCCTATGCCGCTTCGGCCCAACACGGCCACCGTTTCGCCGCGCACCACACAGAGGTCGATTCCGTCCAACACGGTTTGCTCCCCGAATGACTTTCGCAAGCCTCGCACGACCACGGGCGTGTTGTCTTTGTCTATTTGCATAAGGCCTCAGTTAAAAAACACCAAATTGAACCTGACCAGCACTACATCCGCCAAAATCATGAACAGCGACGAGAAGACAACCGAACTGGTAGCGGATCGTCCCACTCCTTCCGTGCCGCCTTTCGTTCGCATTCCTTGAAAGCACGCCACGATTCCGATAATGAGACCGTAGACCGCTGTCTTGAAAGTCGGCGGAAGAAAATCACCGAACGTCGCCTGCTTGATGCCGTTCTCGAGATTCAAATAGCCGAAGTCGATCGCAGCCAGATGCGAGGTCAATAGCAACTCAAGATTGGTAGGCGAAATGCGGTGAGCGGTGAGTGGTGGATCCTGCTGAACATTGTCGGGGACCAGCCAGTGGTCTTCCGGGCCGGCGTGATCGGCGAAGAATCGCCAGGTCCGAAGTGCGGTCGTCCGTGGTGGCGGTGCGGTGGGTGGTGTAGGCTAGCGAAGCACCGCGCTGTCGATCCAACACAGGTTGGTACCCTTTGGGTGTTTCAGCAACACACGAACCTTGCTCACCGTTTCGCCGATGCTGAGGATCTCCACATTGACACCGGGTTCCAGGATGAGGGAATGGGTCTGGTGGGCGTATTCCCGTACTCTGTCCACCGCTGGTTGTTCCGGCCATGCCGTTGCCGCAATTTTCTTCAACTCGGCCAGCTTCTGAAGCGCCTCCAGCGAAGAACCACAGGGTACGAATTTATCGTCGATTTTCACGACAGCTCCTCCGGAGTTCGAATCTCCGCGCCCCGACCAATTCTCACGACGGCTTTTTTTTCCCAGTCACCAGTTTGCCCAACTCGAGGACCGAGACGCGCATCGCGCCGGCTTGGGTCTTCAGTTCCTGGCTGGTAGCAGCGCTCTCTTCAGCACCGGCAGCAGCGCGTTGCGTGAGGTTTTCCAAATCCACCAAGGTCTTGGTGACTTGTTCGATCCCGCGTGCCTGTTCCTGGCTGCCGAGGTTGACTTCCTCGACAAGCTCCCGAACCGCAGCGGCGCTGCCAGTGATCTCTTTCATGGATTGAGCCACTTGGTCGAGCTTCGATGCGCCATCCTGCGTTCGGTGGATGGAATCCTCAATCAACGCCGCCGTGTCCTGCGCGGCCTTAGCGCTGCGCTGCGCCAGATTGCGGACCTCTTCGGCCACTACGCTAAAGCCCATCCCGGCCTCGCCGGCCCGAGCCGCTTCCACTGCCGCGTTCAGCGCAAGGATGTTGGTTTGAAACGCGATCTCGTCGATCACTTTGATGATTTTCGAGATCTTGTCGCTGGAGGCTTTGATCTCCATCATCGAGTTCGTCATATGTTCCAAACGGCGATTCGCGTCCTCGACCTTGCGTGAGGTGTTGGACATGTGTTCGGAACAACCCTGGCTGTTCTGCTCGTTCCGCTTGGCCATGGAACTGATCTCTTGATTGGCTGCGGAGGTTTGTTCGAGTGAAGCCGCCTGCGTAGTCGCGTCATGAGCCAGAGTTTGGCTCGCGGCCGACACCTGATCTGCGGCCGAGGTCACCTGTTCCCCGATTTCCATCAGATTGCTCGCAATGGTTTGAATCGGACGGCTGATCGAGCGCACCACTCCGTAGGTCAGCAGCAGTGAAAATGCGCACGCCGCACCCGCCAAAATGAGAAAACCCCAGGCCAGAGACCGCAGCTTCGTTTCGATATCATCTACGTAGACGCCCGTACCTATGATCCAGCCCCAAGGTTCATACAACTTGACGTAGTTGATTTTGGGATCCGCGTGAGTAGCGCCCGTGCGTGTCCACATGTACTCTATTACGCCCTCGCCTTTTTCCCGGCAGACTCTCACCATCTCCAGGAACATGTGTATGCCGTTCGGATCCTTGGACTCCGTCAAGTCCTTGCCATCGAGCGCCGGGTTGAGCGGATTCATCACCATCCTGGGATGTAGATCGTTAATCCAAAAGTATTCGCCCTCCAGCGTGCCGTAACGGATATGCTTGACCGCGAGCTTGGCCGCCGCCTGGGCTTGTTCGGTGGTCATGAGGCCCGCCTTGGCTTGGGCCCCATAGAAATCGACGACTGACCAAGTGTCTTGAACCAGCTTCTGGATCCTCTCCCGCGTGGCACTGTAGTAAAGCTCGCGCGTCTTGGAGTGGATCCAGGGCAAGGCACCGGCAAAGCACAGCGTCGTCGCGATCCCAATCAATGAGATCCTAGTCGACAGTCTTAGATGGCTCAGCATGATTTATTGCCCTGCGTCTACCTGCCCCTCTCTCCCCCTTACAGTTGTCGTGTGAAGCTCAGATACGGATAAACAAATCCGCTGGTCTTTTTCGACTGTTGCAGATAAGCGCCAGGAGCGACAGTACCTACCCCGATCCCGATGCTCGTCTTTGCGTTTAGCGCCCAAATAGTCTGGGTATCTACGCCTTCTCCGATATGGTTGCTGGTAGCCTTCGTGTTCAACACAGTTTCCGTACCAGCCGAGTTGTACATGCCGTCGCTGACCTTAGTCAGCCAGTAATCGCGAAAGCTAGCCTTGATCGTCAGCTTCTTCGCTGGACGAAAATCCGCACCGATTCGCAAATTTTCTAAATTGCGCCAGTTGAACAAACCAGTGAGACTGGTTAACGGTTGTTGGAGACCGTAGAGAGTGTCCAAGCTTTCGTGCCGCCCGTCTTTGAGGCCGCTATCGCCGGACCCAACCATGTAATCGCTGCTGAAGTGCAGCTTCCAAGGCAGTCGCGCGTTCGTCCATCCGCCCCCGCCAACGTATCCCCAGGCGCTCACCGTGTCGTCCGCGTAGGAACCTGCTTCGCGCAGGCCTTCAAAATTGTAATCGAAACCTCCTGGCACCGTGCCGATTAGCCGCCCGCCCATGTAGATTATGTCGGCATCCCCCAATACACCGTCTTTGCTCTTCACGTTCAGCGCGGTCTTCGCCATGAGATATGGCTCGACGCTAGCGCCCGGGATCAGCTTCTTGAACGTTGAATAGTCGGCGTAGAAATGTTCGCCAGGTCTGCCGCGGTCCATCCGGGCCGGATCGATCAAGACTTGCGTCCCCTCAACCAGTTGCGTGGAAAACGATCCATAGGTGATGGTTCCAATGGCAACGTCAAATGGCTTGGTGACGTTGGTCCAATCGCCTGTCCCAATCAACCGCCCCGAACCAAGCTGCAATTCCTCACGGCCCACCCGGACGTTTACGCCGTTGCCTTCCAGAACGCCCACTTCGACGTAGCCCTGCCGCAAATCGAAAGGATCAGACACCGCGGAGGTCGGGTTTTTTTTGTAAAATAGAACGCGCGAATCCTGAGCTTGTGCGAAGAAGCGCAGCCAAGAGGTGGGCTTGAACGCCAGCCCGAGGCGAGTGCGCGAAGCGAGATAAGAATCGGCCGGTGTGAGGGTGAAGTTCGCGCCGTGCGTGGCCTCCCAGCGCTCCCGAACCTCTCCGGAGATCGTGAAGGTTCTTGCAAAGAAGCCTTGCGGTTGTTCCCCGGCGTCAGACTGAGCCGGTGCCGGAGTGCCTGGCGGCGCCGGAGCGGGATCTTGTGCTATTCCGCTCCCAAGAAACAAAGACAAATAGAGTGTTGTGCCCACCATCACTGGCACTGTGCGTGTCAGGTAAGAGTTCGTCATGCTGGACTTCTCGGCACGGAATCGAAGAACCTGACAGCGTGAACGGAAAATAATTGTGCTGCGGGCTACTTGGACGTCACATCAGACTTCGGCGCGCAGATGACTAGGACTGCCCGATCGGCGGGACTATGATCGGAAGTTGAAATCGCCGACGGCTACCGTGCCACAGCCGAAAGCGCGAATGTGCGTTGTCTCGTATCGGCCAGAGCGATCACTCAGACGGCACGCGATAACCGCGCCGCCAATAGACGGAAAGCTTGGGTCCCTCGCGCTCAACTCGTAGTTGCACGGGGTGGAACCTTCCGTCCTCTACACCTTTAGGGGGTACGAATCCAAGGACGTATTGCGAGCGCAGCTCCTTGCTGATGCGGTCGGCTACATCGGTGAGGTCGCGGTCGTTGTGAGCCGGAAGATAGCGTCCTCCGGCGCGCTCGGAAAGCCGTTCGAGCAGATCGGGACCGGCCAGTTCTTCCGCGGCGCGCGCGTTGAGGTACGGTGATTCCGCCATATCCACGGCGTACATTTGAATGTCGGCTTCCTCCAGCATAGCGGCGATCTCGCGCTCGCTATACCGGCTATGATTATCCCCACCGTCAGAAAGCACCAGCACAGCCCGGCGCGAATTCGCGGCTCGTTTGGTCTGGGCAACCGCGAGGTGAATGGCATCCAGCAAGGAGGTTTGTCCGTGCGGCGCACTGAAGAGCGTACTATTTTGAATCAACGTTTCATCCGAGACCCATGGAACCGCCAGTATCGGCCGCTCGGCGAAAGTAATAAGACAAACTTCGTCCTCGGGATTGGAGGTTCGAAGCAGCGCGCGGAGAGCCTTGCGCGCTCCTGAGATATTCGTATTCATGCTGCCGCTGGTATCGAATACGATAGCTAGCGATACGGGTACCTCTTCCTCGGCGAAGTAGGTAATAGGCTGCAAAGCTTTTTCCTGGAATATGCGGAAGTTATCCTGCGTCAGGCCGCGAACCGGCCGATTCGCGCGATCGAGGACGGTCGCATTAATAAGGACGACGTAGGCGTTGCTGCGAAAAGCGGCCTTTTCTTTGGGCCCTGCGGCCGTGACCGCAATGGTGAAACTCAACAGAATCCCCAGGAAATTCCGTGCGTACCGCATGCCCATACCTTACATTAGTCCGCCCAACCAGTAGATCCCAGAGCGCCGAGGTACTGGCCTGTAACGGTACTCATGGTCCGCTGCGACAGACTATCGAATCTGCCGTCTGGCTCGATATGTTTCTCGGGGGCGCCCCGCAAATCGCGGCGGCAGATTTCTGCAGCGTCAGATACCAAAAACCAACATGAGAATAAAACACACACTGCAAGGAAGGCTATTAGCTTGTTGCGGCGCGCTGGCGGTTGTCGCTTTAATCGGATCGGTTTCGAGCGCCTGGATGATCCACCGGTTGGGAGTCGAAATGGATCGCTGTGCCAATGTGGCCGCCGAAAAGGTCAATGCCATCGGGGAGTTCTCCACTACGATGGATCGAGTACGGATGTCGGGCAGGCAAGTGCTCGTATATGCATTCTTCCACAAGCCGGAAATTGTGGAGCAGGAGATTCACAAGATTGAAATTGCGAAGCCGCAATTCGACCGAGCGGTAGTCCGCGTGAAGGGCCTACTCAATTCCCCGAAAGAAGAAGCCGCGTTCGCGCAAGCCGAGTCGCTGATCGACCCTTGGTACGCGAATATAGAAAATGTAAATTCGCTGTGTCGTGCCGGCAAGCCGGAAGAGGCTGCCACCGCGTCTCAAAGAACGCTCGCGACGTATCCGCCGCTTTCGACCAGGCCAGAATCGACCTGCTAGGCATGGCCCGCCAGGAACTCAAACTCGCTGTTGAGAATGCCCAAGCAGTTCGCGCTCTCTCGTATTGGACCATTGGGGCGAGCATTTTCCTGATCGTGGTGGTCGCGATCGTGATCGTCGTTCTCGTTCGGCGGATGAATCATCGATTGCACGGTATCGCCAGTGACATCGCAACGGGAGCCGAGAGCATCCGCGGCGCGGTGGCGCAGTTGTCGTCCTCGAGTCAAAGTTTGTCCGCCAGCTCCTCTGAGCACGCGGCGGCGTTGGAGGAAAGCTCTTCCTCGGCCGAGGAGATTTCGGCAATCTCCCGAAGCAACGCCGCCGGCGCGGCCGAAGCGGCTTCCTTGGTCTCCGCGGTTGACCGCCGGCTGCGCGACGGCGGCCACGCCGTGCAGGCTATGGTCGAATCCATGGATGGCATCTCAGCCTCCGGCGCCAGGGTTTCCAAGATCATCAAGGTCATCGACGAAATCGCTTTTCAGACCAATATCCTTGCGCTGAATGCGGCCGTCGAAGCCGCGCGCGCGGGCGAGGCCGGATTAGGTTTTGCCGTAGTTGCAGACGAAGTTCGCAATCTGGCGCAACGGTGCGCTCAGGCCGCCAAAGACACGGCCGGACTGATCGAAGAGTCTCTCTCGAAATCCAAAGGTGGGCGCGAGTCCGTCGATCAGGTCAATGTCATCTTCCGCGAGATCAGTACCAGCGCCGGCACAGTCGCGGAGCTAATTCGCAACGTTACCGCAGGTGGCGAACAACAGGCCACTGGCATACAGCAGATCGCCGGGGCGATGGCCCAGATGAACCAGACCACTCAAACTATCGCGGCTACCGCTGAGGAAAGCGCCGCGGCAACCAGCGAAATGGCAGCGCAAGCCAAGACACTGGAAGAAGTAGTCAGCTCCTTGAAGGAACTGGTAGGTTAGAGAGCGCGGCACTTAGGTGGCCGCGATAAAATCCACCTACAAGTACGATTTCCCCGCCTCTTTACCGGCATGATCTCGAATGGTAAGCTAGGGCTGCATAATATATCTGTTATTCCTAAAAAATGAGTGACAAAGGCAGATCGAAGAGTCTGCAGGAACTGTGTGCCGCCGTTCGCCACGGCGATAATAAAGCTGGCGATCTCGACGCTTTAGGATTGGTTTTGACGGAGCGCGCGGAATATCGACGCGGCGTTGTTTGTCTTCGCGCGGCCGTGGCACTTTGCCCGAACGATGCGCGATTCCTTCACCACCTTGCAAGCGCGCTGCTGGGCGCTGGCCGCGCCGAGGAAGCTGCGGCGCATCTGGAGCGGGCGCTCGAAATCGAGCCAAGCCGGC
The DNA here is from genome assembly GCA_003162425.1 of Bryobacterales bacterium. Taxonomy (GTDB): domain Bacteria; phylum Acidobacteriota; class Terriglobia; order Bryobacterales; family Bryobacteraceae; genus Palsa-89. The sequence continues at coordinate 36,047 of PMOK01000284.1, forward strand.
TGGAATCGTGGGAATTGCTGGGAACCGTTTATTTGGACCACTTGAACCGGCCGGCCGAAGCCTTCCCCATTTTCCGTCAGGCAATCCAATTGGCGCCCGGCAAGCTCGAAAACTATCAGTCGGCCGCGCGCTGTCGGCTTTGCGGCTCCACGCCACGAGAAGTGATTGACTACCTGCGAGAATCGCTTCCGGATGATGCGGACCTTCCAAACCAGCGCCGTGGAGTAGGCTTGGCGCTCGCGCAAACCGGGCGCTATGAGGAGGCCATCGCGGTGTTTCAGGAGATTGTCTGCCGGCATCCCGATGATCCGGTATCTCTCCATGGATTGGCCAAAATGTATACCGGCCTGCACGACCTCCCTGCCGCAGGGCGCTGTTTTGAGCGAGTGATCCCTACCACTGCAGACGACATCAACCTCGGCTATGTTCTCCACTTATGGAGACTTGGCGATTTTGAAGGGGCGCGCCATTTCTATCGTTCGCACATGCACGATCTGCCAGTCCATTTCAGCCTCACTCGGTTGCCGTCCATCTGGGAAGGGCAAGACGTTCGGGCGAAGACGGTCCGCCTGATCGCCGGTGATATCTACTTCGGCGACGCAATCCAATTTGTTCGTTTCGCGCGCATTGCCAAGCAGGCCGGCGCAACGGTAATTGTGGAGGGTCCGAAACGCATTCGCTCGCTGTTGCGCACAGTTCCGGGAGTGGATGTGGCTCTGGCTTTCCACGATCGAATTCCTCCGTTCGATTATGCAGCCTCGGCTTTCTCGCTCCTGTTCTTATTACAGGCCCCTGTCGAAGAGATGCTGGACGGCTCGCCCTACATTCAGGCGGACACCGGCCTCCGCGAGAAATGGCGAATTCGTTTGCGCGCCACCCCCGGTATCAATATTGGAATCGTCTGGCGCGGGTCGCCCTATAATTACCGCAACCGCTATGCCTGCCGGTCAATGCCGCTTGAAGAGCTTCGGCCTCTGACAAGAATCCCGGGCGTGAATGTGTACAGCCTGCAACGAGGCCCCGGCCACGAAGAACTGAGCGAAGCGATTCCACCGTTTCCAGCCATAGATCTCGCACCCGATTTCCAGAATGCGGCGGCGGTGATCAGCGGAGTCGATCTGGTTGTCACCATCGATACTTCGATCGCTCATCTGGCCGGTGCGTTGGGCAAGCTCACGTACGTAATGCTCCCCTACGATGCGTGCTTCCGCTGGATGATGGATCGCGCCGATACGCCGTGGTATCCGACTATGCGGCTGTTCCGCCAGACCGAGCCCGGCGAATGGTCCGATGTGGTTCAAGCGGTGGCCGATGCGGTCTCTCGCTTCTCCCACAAGAAGGTCGCACCGTGATGCGGCAGAGCAATAGCAGATTCGCTGTGATTGTGCCCATTGGTCCAGGAACGGTCGAGCTTCGGCGCTTTCACGATCTGTTGGACAGCCTCTCCACCTATGAACCCGGCGCCTGTCTCTGCGTCGCGATCGATAGCGAACCATCGGAACGCGATGTGGCGCCGCGGGGCCATTTGGGCCGCGGCGCGGAGTTCATCACATTGCACGCGCCATTTCAGGACCGCGGAGAACCATTAATGGGCCAGCTCTCAGCCAGCGTTCTATCGGCGCTACGAACGGCCCACCGGACCGGTCCATTCGAATTCGTGTTACGCATGGATACCGACGCCCTGGTGATTAGCCCCTTTCGAGACGCCATCCATGCCCTTCTCGCTGCGCATCCGGAAGCCGGGATACTGGGAACTTTAGGATGCACCTGCCGGCGCGAAGCGTGGTATTACGGCATCGAGAAGGACGCAATCTCCGATGTCTTCACGGCGCTTGAGACCACGCCGGCTTCGGACCCCGCTTTCGCGCGCATTCGAGAGCACGCCCATCTGGCAGTGGAAGGCGGTTATTCCGGCAAAGAATACTGCCAAGGTGGAGCTTACGTGATTTCGTTCCCGATGTTGACCCGGTTGTCCACCACGGGTTGTCTCGATCATCCGGAGGACTGGCTGCCGCTGGCTGTGCCCGAAGACGTCATGATGGGCCTGTACGCGCGGACCGTAGGCTTGAGAAGCGTCGATTGTTCGCTGCCGGGCCAACCATTCGGGAATCACTTGAGCGGGTTGGCCTACTCGCCAGGCGATTTGGTGAAGCGTGGGTGCTCATTGATTCACAGCGTTAAGGGTGATCCGGAATATTCGGAATCGGACATCCGCCGTTATTTCCGGGAGCGGCGGCAGGCTATGGATAACTCTGCTCGCTTCACTCGAGCAGGGGCTTGAAGTATTCCAGCAGAGCTTTTTCTGTGTGTGCTTCCGTGTAGTGGCTGGCAGTTCGGAAACCGCCGCGCCTCACTTTGCCGAGCTCCGTTTTCATGTCGTCGTAGGAGGCCATCATCGTCAACGTCCGCTCCACGAGCGGGTAAGCGTGGTGCGTCGGAAAGACATAGGCATTCGTGCCATCCCGCAGATAGTCACGCCCTCCGAATGCTTCATAGCAGATCGGTATACATCCGGCGGCCATGGCTTCGGGCACCGTCGCGTTGAACGATTCCTGGCAGTTCACGTTCACGTGAAAAGCCGCATGGCGCAACACGCGCGCCACTTCACGGTGCGATTTATTCTCCAACTCCACGACGCGCCAGCCCAGGGCGCCGGCGTGATCGCGCAGCATTTGCCGAACGATCGGGAAGTCGCGGCACCACGCCTTAGGATAGAGAACCACTTGCCGCTTGCGCGGGCGGGTACGCTGGGCGCGATCCAGAAAGAAGTAAGGCGCGATGCACGGCGGAATAACGGGAGCCGCAACACCGTAATGCTTCTCAATAATCTTCTGCACGTGCGGCATTATGGCAATCGCACCGGCGTATCCAAGCTGGCGATAATCCGCAGCGGTTTTGAGGCCCGGTGCGATATACGAACTGGCTTGCACAAAAACAATGCGGCGGCAAGCGTGGCGCTGTACGTCCGGTTCCGCCGCAAATACCTCGGGGACCACCAGTACATCCCGCGGGCGAGTCTCAAAGGAAGCCCGTTCCCGATAGGCTCGCGGGACCTGGATATCGAGCCAGCGGGGACGGAAGCCGGGCTTTTGATGCAGCACGTACGCGTCGATCCCGTGGGCGCACAGCAACTTTACATGACAATAGAGCATCCCCACGCCCCAACTCGGCGTTTGCGTATCGGGAGCGTAATAGAAAACTCGCATGAATGGACGAAACATCAGCATACATAATTCCGTTCAGCGTTGTCCTAATTCTGGTCTATAATCTTCATTTCGATGCTAACCACCGAGTTGCATGCGTCCGACGGGCGTCGATGGCTTGCGGCCGGTCTTTCGCGAGGAGATTCCTTAACCGATTCGGCGTCACAAGACGTGCCGTCGCTCGCTACCTTGATTGAACATTCTGCTTCGGCGGTGTTGTTTCTGGAGAGCAGCCTGCGAAGCGCGTTTGACGAATCAGTCGGGACGCTGTGGCAAGATATCCCTGAAACGGAATCCACGCTCATCGTTCTGGTGCCCCGCGAGGCAGCGCCCGTGGATGATCCTTATTATGGCGATCCGGCAACGTCGTTCCTGTGCAGCGCCAGCGTGTTTCGCGAGTATCTTGCCCTGCAAGTGGACTGCTGGCCTCAAACCATTTGCTTTGCTTTGCTGCGCGCCATTGCAGATGGCATCATCAGCGTCGACCGGCTTCTGGTGCGGCAACTCCCTGAGACCAGACAGCGAGCCCCGAGCGATGGCGCCATATCGAAGGCGTTGCTTCTGCCGCATCGCGGCGACCCACGGCATCTGCGGAGCGCTCTAAACTATCTTGGCCGCACCGACGGCAATAGTCTGTCCATCAACGTGGGTTTGGACGTCGAAGACTCTTCCGAGTTCAGCGGTCTGGTGGAAACGAATCCGCAAGTGAAGTTTTTCCAATCCCGCCCAGCGCCAGTCGGTCCATATGTCATCCGCCAGGAACTCGCGGAACGGTCTTCGGAGCCGTTGATTTGCCTTCAGGATTCCGACGATCTTTCCTGCTACGACCGCTTCACGATTCTTAGTGAAGCATTGGCCGAAACAGGCTGTGACGTGATCGGCTCTCATGAGCTTTGCCTGGATGAGATTCGCGTGATGGTATATCCAGTGCGGTATGTCGTCGATTCTTCGGCCGCACTCGCGTTGGGTCATTGTCATGCTCTGTTGCATGCCACGCTCATGGCGCGGAGGGAAGCGTTCTTCGGGTGCGGCGGCTTATCTACGCATCACATTGTCGCCAACGACACCCAGTTCATGTTGCGAGCGTTCTTCACGGCAAGAATTCGCAACGTGGATGAGTTTCTCTACATTCGCCGCCGCCATCCGGCGTCCCTCACCAATGCTCCCGAAACCGTCCACGACAATCCTTTGCGGCGCTCGCTCAATGCGCAGTGGACCGCGGATTTCGAAGCCGTCAAACGCGGCGAAATGAAACTGGAGGATTCGTCGCTGCGCACCACGCGCCGCAGTGAACCGTATCGAATGGAGCGCCTGCTGCCGGTGGGTGAGAACCCTTGAAAAAGTAGCAACAATCACCGAGTTGGCGCCTGCGCCGATTTAAGCTTCCCGCGCGTAACAGCTAGCCGCGAGCGGCCAATTTCCCGGGAGCGATTCCGAAGTGTTCCGGCCAAGTGTCGGGCGGGAGCGGCTGGCCCCAGGCATGGTTCAACAGATTTCGGCCGTGCACTACTTGGAGCCACGCCGCAGGTTCCGGGATCTGAACGATGCGTCCCATGCGGTCGAGATCCATGTGGTTTCCGCAATAAACCGTCGCGTAATTTTCAGCCCGCTCCACCAGGCTGATAAAAGGATTGCTCCAGTGCTGTCCGGAATAAACCGTTCCCTGTTGCCATATGTAACCGTTGGTGAAATTGAGGAACTCGAAATCCTGACCGGTGAAGTGTTTCTGGATGGTCTCGACGAACGTACTTGAAATTGCATCGTCGTTGTCCAGCCGGGTTGTGATGAGGTGCGAAAATCCGTGCACAAGATCGGAAATCGCCGCTCTTACCATGGCCTGGTCGAACACGCTGTAGAAATAGATTGGCCGGAACGCTTTCCATTCGCGGAGAGCCTCCATTCGTTCGAGGAGAGCGGCAGGCATTCCAGGTTGACAAAAAACAACCCAGTCGAAATTGGCATTCGTTTGGCTGCGAACCGATGGAAGACAGAAGCGCTCAAAGAGGTCGAAGCGATGCTCCAGCCAATCCAGGCTTGGCGGCGCGTTCTGCTCGATTCGTACGTTGAAGCGCGTCAAGATGAGATGCCGGAACCAGGGCATGAGACTTATCCTATAAGAATGCCCGGCTGGTCGATTGAAGAACTGCGCAAGGCCGCCCTAATTGCCGGGGCAATCGATGGCTGCTGTGCGCCGCGTCGTAAACGCCGGACTGTTTCCCCCCTGGGTCTGTCACTTCGCGCGGCCGTCCCTCTATTCGATGGCCTCGGCGGCGGAACACGGGCCGTGCTGGTGCGCCAGTTTCTGCGCGACTTGGGATTCGACGAGTGCAGCCATTTGGAATGGCGCTTGGAGCACAAACTGGTTCAGGCACTCGTATTGCATTCCTACCTGCCGGATGCGGTGCCTGTAACGCGTGGTTTTGCCGCTGCGCTCTTCGGTCAGGTTCCCGACAATGTCCGCCCCTTCTTGAACTCAGAATTTCCGCGCGGGTATGTCATCAAGGCCGCGCTGGGTGATTCGTCGGGCGAATCGCCGAACGGAGCCGGAACCGTAGCCATTCAGCGAAACCCTCAGGAAGGCGCTCTTCGATTGCCGGAGCAGCTCATCGATGAGGAGTACGTGATTCAGGAGCAGATTTGCATCGCACAGGAATATCGAATTCACAGCCTGGAAGATCTTGTGATTGAGGATCTGACGTTCCACCGGTACGGCGGTGGAAGCATTCCGGGAGAGCGGAATGCACCTAACGCTTTTGTGCAATCCGCGCTCGATCTCCTCCCGGATGCCATGGTTGGTGGCTCCCTTCTGGCTTGGGACGTCGCACTGACGCGGGACGGACAGTTTGTGATCGTCGAGGTCAATTTCAGCGGATTTCATCCCGTCTACAAGCGAGGGTTCCACTGCAGCGGTTACTTCCACGATTACAACTGGGGCGCGTGCGATACCGCTCGCCTTCTAAATCATGTCGCGCGCCGGGATGACGTAGATGTTGTGGTCCACGCGGATGCGCCGGACTATCCTGAGGAAAATCGGTTCTACGCGGATGTCGCCAATTGGCAGAGACGGCATCAGGAAACAGCGGCGCTGGTATGCAGCAAGCCCTGATCGATCGGACGGGCCATCCCGCGCGCACCCCCTCATGGTCGCCCGAGGAGCAGGCGCAAATCGCGCAACTGCTTGCTGAGATCGATGCATTTGAAGGCGCTCGGTGCCGGCCGCCTCTCGACTCCGAGCTGAAGCTTGCGCTTTCGGACGCGATTCCGCTACTTTCCGGCCTGGCAGCCAGCACGCGGGCGCTACTCACGCGGCAACTGATGCACCGCTTGGGTTTCGATGAGCGGCGGCTCCCGAAATGGCGGCTGGAACATAAACTCGTTCAAGCCTTGACGCTCCATCACTACTCGCCGGACAGTCTGCCGGTGACTTGTGGCCTGGACCGCCTTGCCTGGGGAATCGAACTTTCGAAAATGCGCGAATCCTTACGGGCGTCATTTCCTTCCGGATTCGTTATCAAGACCGCTGTGGGTGACTCCTCAGGCGACCAATGTGATTGCCGGACGGACGCCGCGCTTTCATGGATCGAAAGCGGTGGGCGGAAGATTCCAGAGCCGACGCTCCTCGAGAGCGAAGAGTTCGTCATTCAGGCGCGGGTTCAGATTCAGCATGAGTACCGCGTGCATACTGTCGAAGACCGTTTGATCGAAGATCTAACGGTTCGACGCCACCACGGCGCGGTAGGTACTGGCGAAAGAAGCGAACCCAATCTGTGCGTGCAATCGATTCTTAACGTTCTGCCCGCCGGGATCACCGTCGGCTCGATTCTTGCTTGGGATGTCGCGTTGCTGGAGGATGGTTTGTTCTCCGTAATCGAGATTAATATCGGAGGCGTCCACACAGTCTACAATCCGGGCTTCCATTCGAGCGGCTTCTACCATCACAAGAACTATGGATGCGTCTCCACGGCCCGCCTGTTGAAATATATTGAGCGAACATACAACTGTAATATCAGCGTACTTGCCGATGCGCCGGATTATCCCGATGAAAACCGTTTTTATGAAGAAGTTGCGGATTGGAAGTCGCGTTTCTGAATAAATCCATTGACAAGCCTTGCTATATCCATTAACATTGTCTGATTCGTCAGGCATGTAAGGGTATCGCGAAAAGCGAGGTTAACCGTGGGCAAGCCAAAAAAGGGCGGATTCCCCGCCGTGCAACCGACGACGAAATACGTCAACATCCAAAACGGTGAGATCGACAACGCCACCATTGCCTGGGGCGACTCCATAGTGTGGATGAATAAGGAACCTGTAGGGCATGCGTTGGCCGCGCTGGATAGCAACGGAAAGGCCGATCCAACCAAGCCATGGGGTTCGCCGATAGGTCCCGTGGGCTCCCCGACGGCGAACTCGCCGGCGTTCGCATTCCAATGGACGCAACCCACTCCTCCACCGCCGACATCGCAGGTTTTCCCATACGGTTGCCTCGATCATCCCAATGAGAAGGCCAAGGTAACGGTGCAGATCAAGGTTTAGAGTGTAAGCGGCTTCCGGCCTCCGTCGTTGGATGTGGTCAGAAAGGTGAGTATATGGAAGACTCCGGACAAAAGTTAGACGACCTGACTTCGGCTAGCCACCTACGCGGCGAAAAGCCGCCGACGCGCCGCGGACTTCTTTGCCAGGCAATATCCGCCATCTCGGGATTCGCTCTGATCGATGGTTTGTTCCTGGCACGATCGGCTCCTGTGCCCGATTGCCCTGCGTGCGATCCCGAGCCAAAAACGCCGCCGACCAATTGCTCAGTTCCTGGTTCGGCGTTCGTCCCAGTCACCGAGTTTGTCAGCAAGAACGGAAAACTGGATGCGAATATCACGGTAGGAGTAGCGTGGAGAAGCGTAGCGGTTGTCGCAGGCCAGGGTTACCAATGCAAAGCCACTCGAGTGCGTTATTACGAAGGACACGATTTGAACAGCGGCAAGAAGTGGCCGGCCAACGTTCACGTCCCCGGACCGGGCCCCACGTTGCGCGCGCGAGTGGGCGACGATATATCGATCCACCTGCTGAATAATATCAATCCAGCATGTTTCGGCCAGACCACTCCGGACGACAGCGCTTGCAACGTCGTCAACGCGATCGCTCCTGGTGGCGGGAGCACGCAACTTTATCCGGGTAGCGATACTGCGCCATCTTGCTTCCACGGATCGAACATCACCAATTTGCACTATCACGGCACGCATGTCTCTCCCAATGGACACGCCGACAACGTGATGATCGACGTCATACCCGAATGCCAGCAACTAACTGCGACGCAGGAACAGGAAAACAAACGCTTCGAATCCATGAAGCTCCCGCCTGGCTACTACCGCGGCAGGTTCGACACCTTCTTCAAGCTCACACCATCGCCCACGCCGCAGGAGAACGCGGACCCGGCGAAACCGTTTCACATGGGCCAGGCGCCCGGCACACATTGGTATCATGCGCACAAACATGGATCGGTGGCTTTGCAGCTATTGAATGGAATGGCAGGCGCCTTCATCATCGAAGGCGAATTTGACGACCAGTTGGAAAAGCTGATTCCCGGTTTGCGGCAATCCGAGAAGGTCATCGTGATTCAGCAACTCGGTGATACCGTTAGCATCAAATTGTGTCCGGGCGGGCCGATCGACACCGGGATTGACGGTAATCCGGTGCCGCTCGTCAATGGACAGGTGCAGCCCACCATCTCGATGAAGGCTGGGGAAATCCAGCGCTGGCGCATTATCAACGCCACGATGCATCAGACAGCCTATGTGAAATACAGATTCCTTAGTGGGGACGTTTACAACAAGCTGAAGGCGCAGGCGTCGCCGGGCCAGCCCATCAACCTGACGGTTTCTAATGCCGGCACCGTGCCCGAAATTCGCCAGATTGCATACGATGGCGTCCAACTTGCGCCGGAAAGATATGGCGATCCGGCTTTCGGCCAGTCGCAGCAATTCAGAGTGGCGCCGGCCAATCGAATCGATATCCTGGTTCAGGCGCCGGCGGTGAGCGGACAAGCAGTCCTGGTGTTCGAGGCGAATAACACGGGCCCATGTCTCCAGCCGCCGCCTCCTCCGGCAGAGCCCGTTCTTCTGCGAGTGAACGTCACCACGCCCGGTGTGAGCGGCATGAACTTTCCGACACCGGCAACATTCCCTCCCATGCCAACCTGGTTGCAATGGAACGAGAACGATCCACGCAACGCGATCAAGTGCAAACGCACTCTCAAGTTCAATAGCGACGGCACCGGTAGACCGGCCATCGATGGGCAAGCCTTCAATGGCACGCCTAATCAAGTGGTCATGTTGAACACGGCCGAGGAGTGGACGCTCGAAAACTACTGGGACAGCTCCATGCACCCGTTCCACATCCACGTCAATCCTTTCCAAGTACTTGAAATTTTCGATCCCAACGCCACGACGCAGACTACGCTGCAGGCGCCATACAACTGGCGGGATACCATTGCGATTCCACCATCCAAGACCGTTGGAACAGTGATCACCCCTGGCCGCGTGCGGATTCGGCATCGGTTCTTGGATTTTCCAGGCACCTTCGTGCTCCACTGCCACATTCTCGATCATGAGGACCGCGGCATGATGCAGGAGGTGGTGATCATAGATCCGGCTGCTCCGAAGTTTCCACCCAGCGGAGCGCATCATTAGCTACTACCGCCGTGCGTCGCCAGGAGTGGCGACGCGGCAGTCCCAAGGAGAGTTCCGTCCACGGGTATCCAGCAGACCGGGACGCCTGGCCGAGGTTGCGATTGACGATATTTAGCATTCGGCCATGTCGCGGAATACGCCGGAGACGGTGACGCCAATTGATGTGAAGCCGCGGGGCATCTCTTTGAGTTTTCGCGAAGCGTGTGTAAGTGCCAGTGACCCTATTTCTGCGGGAAGTAGATCAGGTCAGAATTCGACGCACCGATGTGCGGCCGATCCGAACTCCGGGGCTGTGAGGGCGAAATCGCCGAAGCGATTAGAGACCAAACGAAGTAATATCTGCTTGGAGGAACCAACCCGTTTGCTGACCTTCGCGCCGCCTGGAACTCCGGCCATCACGATCGCGATGGCCTCCGCTCCACGTTCTCACCGGGACCTCAAACCGACGTTCACGCGCACGGTGAGCCGTATCCCCTCAAAACGCGGAATGGCTACTTCGACGCTTCCACCACTTCGATGCCATTGACACAGAGTAACTTTTTTAGTGTTACTTACAAAGATCGATTGTGGCGTAACCTGAGCAGGCGCGCCGCGGGAGCTCGCCTGCTCATGACTGCTATAATTCCGAGGGAACCGGATAAGGGTAGACAAAACCGGGATTCGAGTGACGGGAAAGAAAACAACGAGTCCGATTGGCCGGCCGCCGCTCCTGCGGCGCACGAACGCTCTGACTCTGCTGAAGCTGCTGCGTGAAGCGGGTACGTGCTCCCGCGCGGACCTGGTGCGCACCTCGGGCATGAGCGCGCCGACGGTAACGAATGTGATTGCCGACCTGCTGTCGGCGGAATTGGTTCAGCCCCTGGGTGAAGGTGCGTCGAACGGCGGAAGGCCGCCGGACCTGATCCGCTTCAAGGCCGAGCGCGGTTGTCTGGTGAGCGTGCGGATCACCGCGCAGTTTGTTTCGTTCCTGCTGACGGACTTGTGCGGAAAGGAGTTGGACACCTCCGAGGTGTGGCTCGCCGGCCGGAAGACGACGCCAGAGGCGATGTGTGCCCTGATCGCCGAAGAGACCCGCCGTATCGTCAGGGCTCAGGGCCTGAAGCGCGACCAGGTGCTGGCGCTGGTGGCGGGCGTACCGGCGATCACGAACGTGGACGAAGGCGTGGTGCTGGCGATCAGCACGCTGGAGAACTGGCACGACGTTCCACTGCGATCGATGTTGAAGCGGAGCGTCGGATGCCAGGTGACGGTGGAGAACGACACGAACCTCGCGGCGCTGGGTGAACGAATGGAGGGCGCAGCGCAGGGCGAGACGTCGTTTGTCGAGATTGACATCGGCGCCAACGTCAGCGCGGGCATCGTGCTGGACGGAAGGCTGTATCACGGGGCGCAGTGGTCGGCGGGCGAGATCGGTTATTTGAGGCTGCCTCATATCTCGCGGCGCGACCCGGTCGTGCACGAATTCGGCGCGCTGGAGGCGGTGCTTTCCAGCACCGGAATCCAGCAGAGTTGGCGCGAGACAACGGCGCAGTTAGGGACCACCATGCGCGGCGCCGGGCGAGTGGATGTGACGGCGATTCTCGACATGGCGCAAAGGGGCGAAGCCGCGGCCAAGCAGGTAGTCAAGCAGCGCGCGGCCATCGTGGCGGACGTGATCGTGAACCTGTCGCTGATTTTGAACCCCGGGCTGGTGGTGCTGGGTGGCGAGGTGGGGCGGCATCCGGCGCTGATCGGCTTTGTCAGAAAAGAGCTGGAGCGCAGCGAGTTCGCTGTGCCGCGTATTGCCGCGGCCAGCCTGGGCGAAGCCGCGGTGCTGCGCGGGGCGATTGCCATGGCCCTCGAGACCATTCCTTCGATCCTGCTCCCGCTCCCTTGAGCCGCACCCGCTCATCCCAACGCCGTAGCCGCGACGTCGATGGCCAGATGCACGGCTCCGGTGAGCTGGGCCTGATCCCCGAGAGCGCTTTGGACGATCAGCGGCAGGGCCCGATCGTCCCGCTGGCGGAGGAGGCGGCGAATCTCTTCGCCGAGGACCGGATGGAGACCGACGCTGCCGCCGAGGACAAACATGGGGCAGTTCAACACCAACGCCAGATTGTAGATGCCGTAAGAGAGCATGCGGGCAATGTCGCGGAGCACCTCGGAGGCTAGGGCGTCGCCGGCGCGGGCGTAGTCGAAAATCTCCGTGGCGGTGAGGTCGCTAGGCAGCGATGTGCACGCCGGGCTCCAGCGGCTGAGCCATTGCCGGCGGATGCCTTCGCCGCCGACCTGCGCTTCAAATGGGCCAGGATCGCCGTGGCCTACGGGATCTTCCGAGACGCCCGGGACGAGCAAGTATCCGATTTCGCCGGCCCGCCAGGTGCTGCCGTGGTGAATCTGGCGGTTGAGGACGATGCCGGCGCCGATGCCGGTGCCGATGGCCAGAAAGACGAAGTCGTCCGCCGATTGGGCGATGCCGGCCCGGCTTTCGCCGAATGCGGCGAGGTTGACGTCGTTGTCGATGGCGGCGGGAATGCCGAACGCGTCTTCGAGATGGGCCCGCAGAGGCACGTCCGTCCAGCCCATGAGGTAGGACGTGGCGATGACGGTGCCGTGCTCGGTGTCGGTGACGCCGGGTGCGCCGGCGCCGATGGCCCGAAGCGCCGCTGGCGCCACCGAGAATTCAGAGAGCAGCGCGGAGGCGAGCTCGCGCATCCTGGCCACTACCTGAAGCGGGTCCCGCACGCCCGCAATGGAAGCGCGTTGGCATGCCAGGATCCGGCCTGAAGAATCAGCGAGGGCGACACGCAGATTCGTGCCTCCGATGTCGGCTCCGAGAACAAAGCCGTCTCCCGGCAGGACCGGCTGGGAAGCGGTGCCATACTGTACCTCGTGTGGTGGTGGATCGATCATGAAACGTTATGCCTGGTGACGGCCGGCGAAGAACTGATGCTTTCCAGTTCGCGGCCCTTGGTTTCGGGAACTATGTAGTGAACAAACAGGAGCGTGAGGACGCAGAAGGCGCCGTACACGGCGAAGGTCAGGCTGTTGCCGGCGGTCTCGATGAGCGAGAGGAAAGTAAGAGAAACCAGGAAGTTCGACAGGCCGGAGCCAAGCGTCGCTGCGGCAGCGCCACGGCTGCGCAGCCGCAGCGGGAAAACCTCCGCGACAAGAATCCAGGCGATGGGGCCCATGCTGCAGGCGAAGCAGACGATGTAAAGGGACAGGCAACCGGCGGCGACCAAGCCCAATGAAGCGCCGAGGGCGTCTTTAGCGTGGAAGGCGAACGAGAGTAGGAACAGCGATGCGGTCATGCCGCCGACGCCCCAATAGAGCAGGGGCTTGCGGCCGATGCGGTCCACCAGGACCAGAGCGACAACCGTAGCCAGCACGTTCATGACGGCAATTACGAAGGTGGCGAAGATGGCGCTCTGGCTGGAGGCGACACCGGCGAGGGCGAAGATGCGGGGGCCATAGTAAATGATCGTGTTGATTCCGGTGACTTGCTGAAGGACGGTAAACCCGACGGCGATTACAAGTCCGCGTCGGGCGGCCGGGGCAAACAACGCGCTCCAGCGACGCTCCACGACGGTCCTGAGGCCCGCACGCAGATCTTCCAGGATGGCACGAGCGCCGCTTGTGCCGGCATAGGACTCAAGGATGGCTACCGCCTCGGAATCGTGACCGTGCGCGAGGAGCCAGCGAGGGCTCTCCGGGACTCCGAAAACAAGCAATAGGAAGAGCAGGGCGGGGATGGCGCCCAGGCCGAACATCAGGCGCCAGTTTTCGGCGGGGGCCAACCAGTAGCCGGCGAGGTCCGCCAGCGCGATGCCACAGGTCAGGGTGAACTGGTAGAGGCCGACCAGCATTCCGCGGGATTGCGGTGGCGCGAGCTCGGAGACATAGATGGGGGCGGTCACGGAGTTTAACCCGACGGCGATGCCGAGCAGGGCTCGGGCGACAATGATCGTGGCTACGTTCGGGGCCAACATGGCAAGCATCGAGCCGGCGATGAAGAAAACGCCGCCAGCCATCAGCGTGGGACGGCGACCCAGCCCATCTGCCAAGGCGCCGCCGGTCAGGGCGCCGGCCATGGCGCCGACGAGCACGCTGCTCACCACCCACGATTGGGCCTCGGTGGAGAGATGGAACGACGTGCGGAGGAAGACCATGGCGGCCGCGATGATACCCATGTCGTAGCCATAGAGAAGGCCGCCAAGGCCGGCGATGAGAGAGATTTTCGAGAGGAAGGGTCGATTCATGCCCGTCCGTCCCGCTGTTGTTCGCTGGTCCAAGCTTGGCCTCCGTTGTCGCTGCTCGCCTTACTCTAGCGCCTTCGGTTACAATTTAAGCACTTTGTAAACCTTGTTTACAAGGAGCGCGACCGGCTTGTGCCGCGCGGAGACGGTGAAACGGGGGAACACGACGGAAATGCTGAACAACCAAGCCCCGCGATGGATTGGCGGAGTGGAGCCGGCGCCGGAGTTGCTGCGTGCCACTGGGATCGAGATCCTGGAATTGGAGTGCCGGGAGCAGCCGGAGCGGCTGCGGGGGCTGTTGCGGTCCTACGCCACCGACCCGGAAATCCGCAAGCAACTGGCGGAGATCAGGAAGTTGTGCGCCGCACCCGGACCGGTGCTATTTCTGGGCATGGGCGGTTCGCTATGCTCGTCCTACGGCGGCTCGGTGCCGCTCGACGCCGAGGGGCGGCTGGCATTCTCAGTAGATGCCGGTGAGTGGCTGCACTACGGGACGCGCACTTGGGATCAGGCCGCTCTGTCGGTGCTATTGACGACTTCCGGGGAGAGCGCGGAACTGGTCGAACTCTTGAAGGTGGCAGAGGACCGGCCGCTGGTGTTGATCTCGAACAACGCGGCGAGCCCGTGCTGGCGGATGGCTCGGCGGCGGCTGCCGATTCTGGCGGGGCCGGAGTACGGCAACGCGACGAAGACGTACACGAACGCCACGGCGGCCGCCAGCATCGTGGCTGCCGAGATCCTGGGCCAGGACTGGCGGCGCGACGCCGAAGCGGCCGCGGACGCCTTCTCGTCATCGCTTGAACGCATCTTTGCGCGGCGGAGTGAGTTGGAGTCCTTTTGCCGCGGAGCGGCCAACACCGAGATCATCGGCCGCGGCGCCGCCTACGGGGGCGCTATGATGAGCGCTTTGTGCATTCGCGAGATGACCGGGCACCGGGCGGCGGCGTACACCGGGGCGGCCTTCCGGCACGGTCCGAACCTGGATGTGGACGCAACGCACGCGGCAATCATACTGGCCCTCGGACGGCGCGCCGATCTGGGCGTGAAATTGGCGGCGGAGTGCGCACTGAAGGGCGGTAAAGTGGTTTTGGTTTCCGACCAGGAGCGCGAAGCCACGGCCTCCATCCTTCCAGTGCGGCTGGACCCGGTGGCCGAGCACTGGGAGGGCCTCACATCCATCATTACAGCGCAGGCGTTAACGCTCGCGATGATCGAGCGTAACGGCTGCCGGCTGCCGCCGCGGTTTCAGTACGGCGTCATGGAGCAATAGACAACAGGCGCGCTCTCCCACTCACCGGCGGCCAGCGGCCCAAAGCAGGGCGTCTTCGAAGAAATTGTTCTGGACAGGCTCGGTGAATATCTTGTCACCGTGACCCATGTTGACGTAGAGCATCCGGTATCGCGTGTTTGTCCAGACAATAGGCACGTCGCCGGAGACGATGGTTTCCTTCAAGCCGATCGGATAGTTTGACGGGGATAGCGTGAGAAGGACACGCACGCCGGGCGTGGTCCGCGGGTCCGGCCACCAACTATACCATTCGTTGTCGGGCGAAACGAAACGCGCCGGAAGGTGGCGTGTGAGCGGGTCTGTGCGATCGTCGACTTCGACGGTGGCCGGCAGGGGCGGCCAACTGTTGCCTTGGAAGATAGCGCCGCCGAGGAAGCGGACAAACCACGGCCAGCCGGTGCCGGCGTCGTTGTACCCGGCGGCGTGGAAGCCGATCCAGCCGCCGCCGCTTTCCATGTAATTCTCGAAGGCCGTGCGTTGCGCGGGCGCGTGCGGTGACTCGTTCAAAAAAAGCACCACGTCGACGCCCTTCAGACGCTGCGGAGTGAGATCGTCCCAATTGGTGGTAGCCTCCAACGTGAAGTGGCGCCGGGTGGCGGCGTCCGCATAGAAGCGAACGGCCTGCTCGGCGAACTCGACGTGGTCTGGCTCCGCGTCTGTCGAGTAGAAGGCAAGTACCCGGAACGGGCGCGCGGTGTCAGCAGCCGAAGCCAGGACAGCGGAGAGGGCGAGAAAGACCAGGGAGTAGGAAAGGCGCCGCATCAGTTCCTCCCCGCCGCCCAGAGGATGGAGTTGTGGAAGATGGTGACAAAGGCCGGGTTTTGGAAGAGCTCGGCGTGGTGCCCCATGAAGATGTAGACGTTGCGGGCTTTGACGTTTTCATTGGTCCAGACGACGGGATGGTCGCCCATCTTCTTGGTGGTGGGCGGCGTGTAGGAGCTCTCATCGACAGAAGCGAGAACGCGCACATTGCGGCGCGGAGAGCGATCATACGTGTACCACTCCTCGTTTTCGATGGTGAACGTGGAGCCCAAGCCCTTCATGACGGGGTGCGAAGCGGACTCCACGTGTACCGTGCCGGAAACGAAGGTGGCGATGTAGTCCTTGAAGCGGATACCGCCCATGAAGTCCGAGAACCACTGCCACATCGGATAACCGTCGAACTCGCCGAGCAGCGTAGCGTGGTGGAAGCCGATCCAGCCGATGCTGCCTTGTTCGATGCTCGCGCGGAAGGCGCGTTCCGCGACGGGCGTCCAGGCGTAGGGCGGGTAGTTCAACTGAAGGAAGAGGCTGTAGCGAGCGAGGAGGGCTTCATCGATTGTGTCGGTGTTCTCGATGTAGTCCACCGAAAAGTCAGACTTGCCTTCTCGATCGAGCCAGGCTTTGGCGGCATCGACAAAGGGCCGGTGCAGGCCGCCGCGCTCAGCGATGGCGAGAACACGGAAGGGCGCTGGCTTGGTCTGAGCCGGGGCGGAGCAGGCGCAGACGGCCAGGATCGTAAAAAGTGCACGGCAACGCGTCGCGGACCGGCAGCCGCGGGCCGGGCGGTTTCGATCGGACATCGGTTCTAACCTCGAAGTCACCTCGGAGCCTGTTGCATCCGGCGGCCCGAAGGGGGATGCTTAGTAAACAACGTGAATTATCTCATAGAAATTAGGACATCGGTAGCCTCTTTTATGATCTCGGTGAGCCGCGCAGCGGGTGGAGCTCTGGCCCTCGCCCTAGCGGGCCTGGCGGTGACAGCGGCAGCCCAGCCCGCGGTCGGGAAACCCGAGGGCGGGGTTGTCCATACGAGCGCGATCGTTTTCAATCCGGTGGTGAAGAAGGTCTATGCGATCGACCAACCCCGCTCCGAAGTGGTGGTCCTCGACACAAAGACCGGAACCGTCCGACGCGTAGGCGTGGGCGCGGTCCCTGTGTCGATGGCGGTCAACGAGAGGTCCGGCCGGGTTTACGTGGCCAACTCGAGTGCCGGAACTGTAACCGTGATCGACCCCATGACGGACACGGCAGCGTCCACCGTGCCCGTAGAACGGAGGCCCTACTCGATCGCCGTCAATTCCGCGACGGGTCAGGTCTACGTCACCAACACGTTTTCCGACAAGACAAGCATTCTCGACGGCGCCACCAATACCTCGAAGCCGTTGAGGACAGGTGCGGTGGATCTGATTGCCGTCGATTCGGCGGCCAATACGATCTATCTGCTGAGCTACGAGAGTGGGACCGTGACGGTGTTGGATGGAGCACGGCTGACGATGAACCGTCGCGAGGGCGGCAAACACGCCTGGGGCATGGCGGTGGATGAGGCGTCCCACACACTTTACGTGGCGCGGATGGGGACGGGCGACGTGAAGGCGCTGGGCCGAGACGCCGGAGAGGATACGGTGACAACGGCCGGCCGGACGACTAGTTCGATCGCCGTCAATTCGAAGACGCACCTGGTCTATGCGGGCAATTACGCCTCGAGCGACGTGACAGTGATCGACGGGCGAACGCAGCGCGCCGTGGCTACCGTGCGCGTAGGCGAGCACCCGCAAGCGTTAGCCGTGGATGAGGTGCGCAACCTGGTCTTTTCGGCCAACACGCAGGGGGATAGCGTGACGGTGATTGATGGGGCAACCAACCAGGCTCTGGCGACACTGCCGGCGGGACGAAGGCCGTATGCGCTGGCTGTGGAACCGGGTTCGTCCAAGCTGTATGTGGCCAACGCGGCGGGAGAGAAGGTGTTCACGGTCGTGGATATCTCGGGGATCCTGGGGGCGCGCCAGTAGCGGGTCACGGAACAGCCTTCTGCATGTCGGGCGGAACTTCTTCGAATGCCTCGAGGCGGCCGGTCACAGGAAATGGTCTCGGTTTCACTCCCGAGCAGGCGGCTCGATATGTGGATCGCTTTCAAGCGCTCTTCGAGCTCCTGCCTGAGACGCCGGAGATTTTCCCAACTTGACGAAAACTTGTGCTTGATTACAAGGTATCCGGGATCCAGGTCCATGCTGCTCGAATAGTTGCTGCAATGATGGTGCACCAATGGATCAGATCCTCACGTTCGATCTGAACGACTTCAAACGTTATAGGGGCATTACAGTCATTCATCCAATGGACGTGACGTAGCGAGTGGGCGCGTTGAGCTGAGAGCGGCTCAACGTCGAGGACGCCATTCCTTAGTGGAGGAAATGGACAGAGAGGCACGCGCCCTTACCTCCAGCCGTTGTCGTCCGCAAAGAAATCGTCGTTAAGCGTCTCCCTTCACTAGGCGAAATTCATGATTGCAAGCGGCCACGCACAGGGGTCTTTACAACACGTAACCCATCCCGCCGGGCCTCCTGCCCTTGGCACACGCTATCAGTTATTTCAAACCTTCTTCAGGCACCCATGCCGGAAACTCACCGGGAACCGGCATGTTTACGCCGCTCCGGCCAAGAATTCGAAGTCGTTTTCGTCGATCGACGCGATCTCTGCGGGCGTGGACCAGACGCGACGGAATTTCGAGACTCAGGCGAAAGCAAGTGGAAGCATGCCGCCAAACCGAGCTCAGTTATGACTGCGATGATCGTCTACCAGGCGTTCCGTCGAAAGCGAGCTTGGAGCGGTGAAATTGCCACGCGCCAAGCCTGAGCAACGCTTCCCCAGCGGGCGTGGCCTGAGTTCGCTGTGCGCTGCCAGCAAGCTCAAGGGCAAGCTCGAACTCGCCCCTCAGTAGGGCCCTCCGCGCCGCCTCCCGCAGCCGCCATGCTTCGGCCGCAATCCGCATCAGGCGCGCGAGATCCGCTCCGCATCGCGAACAAACAGCCGCGCCGCGAAACCGAGCCTGGCAAACCGGACAACGATTCGCTTCAGCCAAACCGTTTGACTCGCTCAATTCGGACGGCTCCCGACTTGGCCTTCCATGAACCCGATTTGGCCTTCCGTGAAAAAGAGGAGTTCCGTCAGTGCGCGGGAGGCTGCGGCGAGCGCTTCGCTATCACCCGATTCGATGGCTGCCCCGATCCGCTCGTGGAGGTCGATGGCTTCTTCGCGATCCTCGTCATGCATGAGGTGGAGCAGCTTTCGCGAGCGCCCCATCAGACTTTCCGCCTCCGCTGCGCCCGTCACCGCAATCCGCTCCACAACCGCGCCGCCGCTCTCCATTTCCTCAAATTCCCCTTCGATGATCTCGGTGTCCGTTTCTTCGCCGCCGGGAGAGCCGTTAAAATCGACTCCGAAGCGCGATTCAAAGAGATCCTGAATTCGCTTGCGCCCAGCGGCGATTTCTTCCGGAGTCTTCGCCTGCATGGCATTCGCGATGGTGATCTGCTTCGACCGGCCAGTCAACTTCTCCTCGGAGGTCACTTCGAGAATGCCATCCAGATCGAGCCGCATGCGGCAGAGAATCTCGTTGAGATCTTCCGTCTCCGTAAGGCCCCCAATGGTGAAATCGCCCACCAGTATGTTCTTCAGCGCATCCTCGTCCTCGCCCTGATATACATGCACATCCACCTCGGGCTGGAAAGGATGGCTGGTGTAAAACCGTTCGGTACGCGTCAGGGGCAGAGGCGTATTGCGGCGGATGATCGGCTTGTAGCAATGCGGGTAGGGAAAGCCGCCGCGCTCACCCAGAAACGAGACGCCGAAAGAATAAGGGGAGACATCCACCAGCACGCGATCTACGTCGCGGCCCGACAGGCGCGAGGCCAGCACACCGGCTCCCAGAGCGACACACAGGTCCGGATGGACATCCTGGCGAGGCTCGATCGCTATCCGCTCCGCTAGCAAGTTAAATACGAGGGGCGTGCGGGTGGAACCGCCCACCAGCAGCACCGCATCCATGTCTCCGGGCTTCCGGCCGGAATCCCGCAACGCTTGGGATACGCTATCGAGCGTCGATTCCACCAGAGGACGAATGAGCGCCTCGTAGTCCGTGCGTGAAATCTCCATTTCGAGATGCAGAGGCTTGCCGTTCCGCTCGGCCAGCGACTCCTCGCGGATGCGGGCGTACGGTTCCTGGCTCAGCTTCTTCTTGGCCTCTTCGGCGGCCCACCACAAGCGCGCCTTCGCGGACGCGTGTCCATTGCGGAGATCGATTCCGTGCCGTTTCTGAAATTCCCGCGCCAGACGTTCGGCGAGAAGATCGTCGAAATCGTCGCCTCCCAGGCGATTGTTGCCGTGACTGGCGAGTACTTCCGTGATGTCGCCCTCCACGGTTACCACGGAAACGTCGAACGTGCCGCCTCCCAGATCGTATATCAGGGCCGTATGCCGGGAGCCGTCGCCGTAGCCATAAGCGAGGCTGGCTGCGGTGGGTTCGTTCAGGATGCGGACCACTTCCAGGCCCGCCAGCGCGCCCGCTTCGCGCGTGGCGCCGCGCTGCGCGTCGGAGAAGTAGGCGGGCACCGTAATGACGGCTCGTTCGGGGCGCTCACCCAGCGACAGACGGGTCCACTCCACCAGCTCGCGCAGGATCACCGCCGAGATTTCCGGCGCGGTCAGGCTCCTCGGGCCGAGCATCACCATTTCCTGGCTGCCCATCCGGCGCTTGATGCTGCGCACCGTCCGCTCCGGATAAAGAGCCTGCTGGTTGCGCGCGGGTTCACCCACCAGAAGTTCCCCCGATGCCGAAAGGCCGACGCAGGACGGCAAGATCCGCCGGTCGCCCGGCCCCAGCACGCGCACCTGCCCGTCCGTGAACGCCGCCACTTCGGAGTTCGTCGTTCCCAGATCTATACCGACGATCAGATCGCTCATGTTCTCTTGCTCACCTCATCGCTCATTCAACAACCTCGCTGGGCGCACGCGACACTTTCACCTGCGCCGGGCGAAACACTTCGCCATCCCATTCGTAACCGCTTCGATAAACCTCGATCACCGTACCGGGCGCGACGGTGGCCGATTCCTCGCTGTCGATCGCGTTCATGCGGCGCGGGTCGAAGCTTTCTCCCCGGCACCGGATCTCCCTGGCGTTGAACTCATCCAGGGTTTGATCCAGGCGCTCAATACCGAGCTCGTAACCTCTGATCAGCGCGCCCACTGCCGCGGCGGTCGCGCCTGCCGGATGGCGCGAAAAGGTCTTCCGTAGCATTCGGGGCAACCATCCGGCACGGTCCGCCGCGGCGATCTCCTCTTCGCGAACCCGAGCCGACTCGCGTCCACGCGCCAGCCGGTCCCGCAGATCGATGAGCGCGCCCAATACATCTTTGCGGGAGCGCCGCTCCGTTTCGCGGCGCAGCGCTTGCTCGCGCTCCGCGTACACGGCCCGAAGCTCGTCCGCGATCTTCTCGGTCTGCGCGGTCAGAGTGCGGTTTAGTTCCTGAAACGCCCTACCTTGTAGTTTGATTTCCTGCGTCAGCGCCGTCATCGCCGCCCAGAGCGCATACGAATCGCAGGCTCGGGCATTGTCCTGGGCATTGGCCGCCTGGTCAGGGGCCGCCTGATCAGGGGAGTCGTTTAGCACGGATTCGAGTATGTCCGCATCGATTCCCGCAGGCGGATTCTCGCTGGCGAGAGCGGCGTCGAGCAGCGCTTCAAAGCGGCGAACGATCTCTTCGCGATCCGTTCCCGGCATCATTTGTTTTTCAATACCTCGCGCCACGGTTGTGGCCCGGCAAATATGCGAGGGACCCCGCGGCCTTCGATCAGCGAAACGAGCGGTGCGCAGGACTCGCCAGCCGAAAACATAGCACGGGCCCGCCGGCGCGGGTCGCGCATCGTTTCGTACGCGTCGCGAATTTTTTCGAACTCGGCGGGTGCCCGGTCCGGCGGGAATTCCTTCACCTTGCTCAGATAAGCGGCGCGGATCTCTTCGTCGCCGGCATTGGCCGCCACGCCCAATATCTCGTTCGCGTCCATCACCCGCGCCTGCCCTTCTTATTTTTTCGGCCCGGCGGGTTTTTTCGGGCGGGCGCTTCTTCCAGAAAAATCTGCGACAGGATCTCCATGGGATCCTCCCCCCTGAAAAACGCCTCCTTCGCCACCTCGAACAACGCGGGCAGGATCTCACGCGGAATGTCCTTGGGGGCGTTTTCGAAAAAGGTTCGCTTCATTTCGTCTTCATCCAGTTCGTCAGCATCCAGATTGAATGTGTCGTCCAGATCCGGATCGGAAGACTGGCCCCGTTTGCCGCGGCAGGCCGGGCACATGCAAAGGTTATCGGGAAACAGATCCGAATAATCCGGGCCCGGGCTCGATCCAGAGGGGAAGGCGGGAGACGCTTTTTCCTTCCGCAGCACGTCGCGCGCCTGATCGGCGGTGAGGGACAACGGGACTGCGTCAAAAAGATCGCGGCCGGCCTCGACAGCCCGACCGACCACCTCCATGTCGCGGTGTGTGCGGCCCAGTTCCGCGGCTGCCGCCGTCAACGCCTGGTAGCGATCGTCCAGGCCTTCCGGCAATGCACGGGCGCGCAGCAAAAGGAAATAAGCTTCCGTGGGTCCTCCGCGATCGAAACCGGCGGCCGATGCTGCCCACGCGAGTTCGGGGTGTTCACTGACAATCCCCAACTCTCCCAGCAAGCGAATCTGTTCCACGTTGAGCGAACCGCTGATGCGGGGAAACTGCGCCTCCGTCTCATCGAAGTATTCGATCGGAAGCTGGAAGTTCCTGGTGAGCCCAATATCGGCGGCAAGCGCGATCGCCCTGGCCATGGAAGCGGGAAGGTGAGACCTTTGTTGTTCGGGGAGTGTGTCCGGGAAAGGCAGAAATACGAGATCCTTCCGCTTGGCGGACGCCGCGCATCCAGAAATAAAAATTAGCGCCGCAAGGCCATCGCCGAGCCCGCGCTCGACTTCGAGAAGGGCTTGGCTGGCGCCTGGTTTGTCGCCGGAAGCCAGGCAGATCAAGACGCGCATAGCGTCCAAGAACGCAGGCCGGTCGCCCTGCCGCGACTGAGGGAGCGCGCCGATCTCCGCCAATCTTTGCGCCGCCAGATTCGGCTTCTTCTTCTGCAGATGTTGCAGGGCGGCTGCGGCGAGCAACCGCAGACGCGCGGCGCGCACGGTGGAATTCACCGCGTCGATGCGCTCGGCTTTTTCCAGACACGAGAGCGCGGTGGGAAAGGCATTGCGCTTTTCCGCCTCCTCCATGAGAAACAAAAGCGGCTCGACGGCGTCCGGGAGTGCCTTACTCCATGCGCGCGCTACGTTCTCGGCCTCAACAATCGAATTTCCTCGCGCCCAGCGCAGCCACTGCGAAAAGGCGTCCGGATGCGGGTCTATCAGGCAGGCGCGCGCGTAGAGTTCCTCTGGAAAATAAAAGCAGTTGCTTTCCCTCGAAACCGCTCCGCCAAATTGCCGTTGCATTTCCCGCAACAACTTCGCGGGCATCCGGCCCAGGAGGCCGGCCATGTGCAGATACAAGGCTGCTATCTCCAGGCTGCGTTCGGCAAACCAGCCCTCGCGCACCGCTTCCTGCCGGAAACAGTCCCAGCATTCGCAGGCGCGCATGAGATCCTCGCTGTCGCCAGTACGTTCCAGCGCCCGGGCGAGGTCCCGGAAGAAAATCGCGTCCCGGCGAGGTGCGCCGTCGACAGCCACGATCATGCGCTGGGTTTCGAGACCGGCCACCTCGCCCCTTACGCATACCATTTGCCGCAATTCGACCAGCAGGTCCGGCGCGCTTTGGCGGCACTCCCGCACCGCCGCGCGGACGGCCTTGAAAACCTGAGCAGGCTGCTCGGCGTGGGCAAAGGCGTGGTCCAGATCGGCGAGCGCACGCCGAAATTCGCCCAGGCTGCCGCTGGTGCGGGACTTGAGCGCCGCTTCGGCTGGTTTGAGATGGACGGCGGGCTTCGCGGCCAGTCTTGCTCCCGGCGTGGCTCCCAGCATGGCGCGCATCGCGGGAACCAGCCGCCACGGCGCCGATTCGGGCCTGATAGCAGCCAGACAGTCCTCGCAGGCTTTGTCCTGGTTTCGATAGAAGCACGCGATCGCGCGGATCAGGAGCTTCCAGTTCGCCAACGGGCTGCGATGCGAGATCTCGGGCAACGCAATCTGCTGGTCGGTTACCGGCCCGCTGGTGACGACGCCGAAAGCCCGGTCGATCGCGGCCGCTGCCTGCCGCAGGCCGTGCTCCGGGGGCAGAGCCGCGCAACATGCGAGCGGCGCCAGGTCCGTCACCTGGTTTTGAATAACTTGTTCGATCGCCGCGCGGCGCTCAGCGCTCAATCCCGGATCGTTGAGCGGCTTGAGCAACTCGTCCAGATCGCCGCCACGCGCGGACGCGGCCGAATCCAGATTGTCGAGCCGCTCCTTTGCGGACGGAAACCGCTCCCGCACCAGTGCGATCAGCGACTTCGCTTCGACCACGAGATTCTGATCGAACAGCGCCCGTATCCGCGCTAGATAGGCGTCAATCAGAAGAATTTCAGACTCCGCGCTGCCTTGCTCCTTGTGGAACTCTTTGGCGTTATCGAGGGCGGTTTTCGACTTCCCGTCAACAATGAGTTGCCGGATATTGGTTGCGATTCCGCTACGTTCTGGTGACACGGCCGAGGCTCAGAACTTTCTCTCGAGGGTAAGAAAATTATACCGGACTAGACACGTCCGCGGGGGTGATTGCGGGTGATAACTCGAAACGTGATTCGTTAGCCGTGTGAGAAGCGACCTCCTGCATAGAGTTGGGCGGTCGATCCACTTCGGCAACGGCACTATACTTTCGCCGGACTCAAAATCGTCAGAGCAGTTTCGTTGGGCCTCTAAGGTGGGCAGTTCCGGTTGGGTTTTGCTGGTTGGATGCCGGCAGAGCCACGCCCTTTCGGGCTGCGCCAGCCGGAATCTATCTCAATTGTTATCTAAGGCAGTATGCTTGTTTCGACGAGAATGTGAACCAGCGTCACGAACGTCAACTTTGGACCATCTATAATTCGTAACTCCTTTAAAATAAAAAGGAATGGTGGCCAGGGACGGAATCGAACCGCCGACGCCAGCCTTTTCAGGGCTGGCTTCGTTCATCACTAACTGACTGATTCGATTTGCCTTTGCCATCGTTTTTGCTCTCGAAACCGCCATAATATTGGAATGATAATGGAATGAACTTTTTTAGTTCACGAGTCCATCCACCACCCTCCGTTGTGACTCGGGTACGAACTGCTGATAAATATCTAACGTAGTGCTGGCCCTGGAATGTCGCATGAGTGCCTGCGCATCCTTTATATCTGCTCCCTTGAGCTTGAGCCAGGTCGCATAGGACGTTCGCAGACAACGCCAATTCACGAAACCCAGCTTCAGGTTTCGCGCTGCGGGCTTGATATGCCGGACAAGAATATTGTTGTCCCGCATCGGTGCTCCGATGAGCAGCGATTGAAACACCAGATCCTCGGGACCGTCCGACTTCACCACGCGATACTGCCGCGTGGCGCGGCCCGCTCTTACCTTTACGGTCATGGCTTTCAAACGCTCGATGCGCTCGATGACGGCGCGGTTGACGGGAATAGTCGCGTTGCTGGCTGCGCTTTTCGGCGCGCCCCAATCGCCCCGGCAATACCGTTCCTCAATCGTAATCGCATCCTCATGCACATTGCGCCAGCGGAGCCCCACCAGTTCAGAGACCCTCAGGCCGGTGAACACCGCCACATACACCATGCTGGCGTAAGGCTCGGCGATGAACTCCACGAGCGCATCGAACTGCGCCCGCGTAATCCATGGCTTTGCCCTTGTGCCGCTCTTCCTGTGCGGCAGCCGGACGCCTTCCGCCGGGTTCTTCACAAGCAACCCGTAACGCACAGCGGAAACAAGAATACTGGACAGTACGTCGCGGATTTTATCCAACGATTCATGCGCCAGCTTCGATTTACCAAGTCCGGCGAGATAGCGGTCAACACTAAGCGTGGTGATGTCCCGCAAACTGAGTCCGCCGAACTGCGGCTTGAGATAGTTCCTGATGACTCCTTGATACCGATTCTTGGTGCTTGCCGCCATCTGCTCCAGCACAACGGGAATATAGGTCGTATCCACGTATTCGCTGAAGCCGGTCGCGGAACCCAAAGGCACCAGGCCCTGATTGATTGGGCGAAGAAACTCCGCCGCAATCTTGAGAACCTCGCGTTCAGGCGTCGTGCCTGGGGCGAGTTTTCTCCGTGTCTTTTTTCTGCTCCTTTCACCATTGAAAAATGATTCTTCCCGGTAGTACAACACCCACCAGCGGCCTTCTCTCCGTGGTTTCGGGTTCTGAAATCTCCTTCGCGCCACATCGAAATCTCCTTTCGATGACGCGACACAATTCGCCTCGATCAAAATCATCGCATGATTCGAGGCGCCGCGTTGTTGCGCTGAAGGCATTGCTTGACAGAACCGCCGAGAGTTTAGCGCTGGCATCGACAGCGCTCAGCTGTATCAACGGATTCCCCCTATAAGGCGTGCGCAATATTCGGGCAGGTTTGCCTCTGCCTCCGCGCGGCTGGGCGACGACGTAGGTACGCCGAGCGTGCATTCAACCACAGCATCATCCTCTTTCCCGGAAACCGCGTCAATCCCGCGCCGCGCCTTTATCCAGCGGCGGGTGCGCCAAATTATGATGGCCAACAGGACGACAATTGCTAAGAGCCAGGTGACAACGAGCTGCTGGCTAAGCGGCGAGTGGCTTTCAACCGAAGGCAGGACGAGTGGGATTCCCAGCGCGGCCAGCAGCGCGATTGCGGTGGAGAAACGAAGAATCCCGCGACCGCGCTTCTGCTTGACCGGTGCCGGCTCATTGACGGCGCCCGCAACGCGCCAGTCGGCAAGCCACGCTTTATAGCGCCGGACGCGCTGAAGAGACTGCAGCGTCTTCCTTGTCGTGAACACCGCGATGGGCAGCCACCACCAGGTGAGATGCCCCTGATACCAGGCCCAGGCAGCAAACCCGGACCCTGCGAAAAGCAGCACGGCAATGCGTGGAGAGCCGGCAATGCGAGTGGACATGGAGGGGCGGTTCATTGTCGAAACCTCACTTGCATAAAATTGGTGCCGCTGGCCCTAAACCTTCGACCGCTCTGAAACCAAATCCCGGTCACGATGTTGCCGTTCTCTGGGCCGCCCGTCAGGAAATTGCGGGCGAAGTCGCCGCTCTCTATCGCAAATTCCATGCCTTCGGAGTACCCGCGGCTCTCGGTTTCGCTGGTGCCGCGGCCGCGATTTTCTCCCCAATTGTTGCCGCTGCCGGTGGTGCTGCCGGAACTGGAATTCAGGCTATAGCCCTGGCCGTGAGAAGAACCGAAACTCGATGATGATCCGTTGTTCTCGTTATTTCCCGCCGACATTCCGAAATTCGTGCTTTGGGACAGGCCGGCGCTGTAGTTACCACGGCGTGTGACGACCTTCCCACAGACACGCGAGGCGTATTCATTCGACTCGGCGCATGAATTTGTCAGAAATACGTGGGTGCCAAATTTGCCCATTAGAGAGTGCGCGGCGTCGCGCGGGTTGTCGCCGCCAATTTTGGCATAGTACCCGGGAAGCGATTGGGTCATGTAGACTACGCAGCATTTTGAGGAACGGCATACCGATAGGAAGGAGCCTGAATTCACTTTCTCGGCACTTCAACCATCCTCCGAATCCACCGTCTCCTGCGCTTCGTCGGAAAAAATAAATAGAGGACGGTCACGGTACTTTTGCGGAAGGCTGTTACGCGTTAGGACCATTCTGATGAAATAAAATTTGAAGATCTTCTGGGCGATAACGCCGACTTCATTCCACGTATGGGTGGGCATGGCAAGTAGCGTCACCATGCCCCCGAGGCTGAGTTCCGGCACAATCGTCGTGCGCTGGCAGAAGGCACGGTTGAGTTTCCCGTGGTTGAAGCGGTCAAGCGTAGAGCTAATTGTTGCCACGACGTTCCCCTTGGTTTTCTCAGGCATACTCGCCCAGCGTTCCGACCAGAAGCTGATGGCGTTCGTTAGCGCCGCTTCGGACATCGGAACTTTGGGTTCGCACAAAGCGGCATTGAGCTTCTTGTACATGAAGCTTCGAGCTTGCCATGCGCGGTCAACGGGGTCTCTTAGGGTCGCTGGAGCCGTCGAGACAAAGCGGATAATGTCAGGGATGCTCACCGATCCGTTGGCCGCGTAGAGCGCAGGGATGGTATAGCGAAGGCATTCCCGCATACTGTCCTCCCAAAACACGTCTCCAGGGCGATGACTGGCCGCAGAGCTGGTATTTCGTGCGGCATCAATTACTTTCATAAGTGCCTCGACAACTGAGCCTGAAGCCCCATCCATCCCGTGGCGCGCAAGATCATAGTCGAGAAAATTGAAGCCCGCGTTTTCGTCAAACAGGACTATTGATTCACTGCGTCCGTGTTTTTTCGCGTAATGTTTCCATAGCGCAATGTCCGAACTCTTGGCTACTGTTACGCAGCCGCCAGCTTGCCCACGGAGTAATCCAGCGGCCAGGACAGAGGCGGCCGTGGTCTTACCCCCACCGGTGCGCGCCATCCAATGAATTCCGGCATA
This sequence comes from Bryobacterales bacterium, assembly GCA_003162425.1. Lineage (GTDB taxonomy): Bacteria > Acidobacteriota > Terriglobia > Bryobacterales > Bryobacteraceae > Palsa-89. The sequence goes on from PMOK01000284.1 coordinate 64,849, forward strand.
GCAATCATCCCAGCTCAGGTAATCCCCCTGGGGCGATAGCTTCAGCACTGGTTTTTCAGATTTGCTCGTTACTAAACCCATATAGATATCTCCTTAAAGTTTGTTGTTTTTGTTTAAAAAAAAGCCCCGCCCGCAAGCCTGAGAAGCTGGCGAGCGGGGCGTGAAGACAACTAGCGGTCAATGTCGGGTTCGTGTTCCATCTCGCGGACATGCGTGCTGCTTCCGAAAGACGGCTGTTCCTCCCGCGCCTCGGGCCAGCGCGGGCCTTCCGGCCCGTCCGTGACCGCGCGGCCCCACACGGCCTCTTCGAATTTTCCCCGAATGTCGGCCACACCATTGCCAAGGCCATTCCAAAGCTGGTCGGAAAACGATTGTCTGCTCATGACGACTTCCTCCTAAAGAACCCGACGATTCCTGCTGGCACAAAGAGCAGGTAAGGCAGCGGCCCTGGTATTCCTGAAAGCAGCCCGACGATCAGTCCTTTAATCAGCGCCGTTTCATGGTCGTCGCCAGCAAACTTGCGCTGACCCTTGTACGTGATGATGCCTAGGGGAATCGCGGCCAATAGCGACAGAACAATGAGGAGCCCCAGTGTCAACGTCTCGACGGCATTGACCATTAAATCGGTACCAACGACTGCCATTGCTATTCGTGGTTCCAAGCTGAAAGACTGTGCGACGCCTCGCGCCGCGATTTGGTGCGGATTGGCCCTTAACTCACTAGGCGGCAGCAGTAGCGGAGGAACTACTTCTACCCGCCGCGGCGGGGAGTCGAAGATTAACGGTTGAGCTTGTGAATGTGCCAGGGTTAAAGCTGTTCCGCAGCTCGTGCAGAAATTGCCTGTCCCGTGGAGATGCGCCCCGCAGCCAGGGCACTCGTCCATAAAACTTGTGCTGCTTGTTGCCATTTGATTGAGCTCCATTTCTGGATGATGTTGAGCACCATCCACTCTTTAATTCCGCGCAAAACCGTCCATCGGGACGATCAAAAGAAAAATGGTCGAAAGTGAGATTTCCAGCGGCATCTGCGCGCGCAGGTTTCGGCGCGTGCGATTTCCTGGCCTTAAGGCGTGGACATGCGTTCGCTGGCGCTATGCGCAACAATCCCGTCCCGCGATGGCCTTCGGGGTGGTTTGCACGGCAAGAAATGGATGGCGGCCAGTTAAGTCTTCCGCCCGCCTGCGAATCCTTTTTCGAGCGGCCCAATAAACTTCGGCGCTGATGCTCAGGGACTGTTGCGTGTCCCTTGGGCGCATTTCGTCCATCATGCTCTCCAAAATGTTCAGCGCTATCGCATCGCCCCGCAATCGCTGTCTTAGGCGAGCAACCGTGGTTTGCGCGTCCAGGGCGGAAAGGCTCCAATGTTGTGGCGCTTCGACACGCTCATTAAGAGGCATGTATCGGCCCGCCTGCTTGAGGCGTTGATGGCCGATGCTCCTCATCACGGCAAAGAAGTGATTGAAACAGCTTACGCCTCGCGTCCAACTCCGCTTTCGCTCCATCGTTCTAATTGCGGCGTCGACAAACAAGTCTCCGACTTCAACATGTCCGTGCCGCCCAGTCCTTCCCATGAGTCGGAACCGCGCGAAACTCTGGATGTTCTCGATTTCTTTCTCGGAAAGGTCGTTCAACGCCGCGAAAATTTCGTCTTTATCGTACTTCATAGCGATGCTCTCCCATCCTTTTGGGGTCTTCTTTCTGCGTTCCGGCACACTTCAAGCGCAGGCCCCGGAACCGGCCTTTTGCCCACCGTGTATTTTGTTTATATGGGCTCGATTCAGAGCCTTAGATTACAAGCCATTCCGCGTTTACAGATCCAGGACACGACAACCATGCCCAGATATTACGGCACTAAATACAAAGCCAAAAGCACTTTGCGAGTAACGTTGCGATACTCGTTTGTAGGATGACTGACGAGGCGCGGGATATCACACGGAAGGAGGCTCTCTTTGGAAAGTCCGCCAAAGAAAAAATTCTCCTTGGACAGGCCGGTTTCTCCAAGAACGCCATCGACCTTCAGGTCGAGCGCATTTGCAACTCTGCTGCTTTCGATGACAAAGAATCATCGCGGACACTCCTTCACTATTTAGTGGATGAGGCCCTCGCCGGAAGAGTGCCTCATCCAACCGACATCGCGGCACATTTTGGGAAGGAAGCGTTCGACCCTAGCGAATCCTATGTGCGCACGACAGCGAAGCGGCTTCGACAGCACTTGACAAAGTACTACGATACAGCCAAGCCGACCGAGATAGGACTGGAAATTCCCCACCGGGAATACTTTGTTCTAACGCCCAGGAAGACAGGAGAGCTGGCCAATCCAGGAGACAGTCCTCCATTGGCTAGCATTCTAGAGCCGCTCGAAAAAGCCGACGTGTACTGCCAAGTTATGGTACGCGGCAGAACCGATGTCCTTAATCCCGATTTGCGACCGTGGCTTGTAGTGTACGCTCCAGATGATTGCTACTACCCGCAATGCCGGGTAAGCAGGCGAACCCCGTCCTGGTCCTATGAGGTCCGAATCGGGCGCGGGGATTGGGGCGAAACGGAAGGCATAGAGTTTACCATCCTCCTTGTCGCCGCCGACATCGATGGAGACGGCGAGTTCCATTCGTATAAGAAGGCCCGCCTGGACGGGTTTGGAGCCAGGATGCCCACCGATGTACAGGTGCTCGACACCAGGCGGGTAATACGGCGCGACATCCGACCGGAGGCATGATGCTGCATCATAGAGTGCGGCGTCTTTGCAGTGCTTCGTCTTTGGCTTTTGTTATCGCTTCGTTTATTTCTTCATCCGTCCTGCCTCGAACCCAATCAACCCCACCCGGAAACACATCGCCCCATTTGCTGCTATAGGCATCACTTTGCTGAGCCACCTCTTCCAGACTGATTTCACGATTGGCGCAGGCAGCGACAAAGGCGGTTGCATCTTTAATACGGAGTTGTGCGGCTCGGGTAATGTCCTCTACCTCATGGGTATACCATTCGATCACTTCACCAAGAGTTTTAGGCCAGTCATATTTTGAATCTGGCGGCAGCTTGAGGCTAGGTTTTTTAGTTCTAGCTTTCCGGATGCGCTCCGCGTGTCCCTGCTGGGTAAGCTCGTCGTCTGCTGAGGAATCGGACACGGAACGGCCCTGCATTTGGAGGGTTGAAATTTCGCATAGCGTACACAAATGCCGCTATTAACGCAAATTAAGATTTTGGTTGCCCCTCCCCTTTAAGCCGCTCGATTGGGGGTTGCGGGCGCATCGCCTTGCCTGTTCCCGCGCATCGGCAGACCGAATAACGCCCTGTCCGCATCCCGCACGAGGAACGCCTTGAGCTCCGTCATCAGCTTTGCGGAAAACTCGTTGTCCCTCGCAGCCCATTGCAGCACCGCCGCGCCTGTCAAAATTTTCCGCCGCGTATCGTCTTTGCGCTCGTTGGCCTTGAGCTTGTTCTGCTCCTGTTTGATGCGGGCGTTGACCGCGTTGCGCTTCTCAATAAGGTCTTTCAGTTTCCTGTCAGCCATAATCGTCCCCCAAAACTATATGCCGCCGACCTGGGCTTTTCGGACAACTCTCGCATACGCCAACGGCCAAAAGGCGGTTTACAGGAAGCATATATATCTGACGGCAGACTCCCCGCAGTAATCGAAATGAGCCCCACTGAAAACACCTCGATACTTCAAAGCCCCCTACCGCGGTCAATGCCAGGTGGACAGAGCCCGAAGGGCGCACTTATACACTCGAAGCCGAGTGTGTGCGGCAAGGACTGCGTCCCTGCACCTTGCCTCATGGGCTTTCGCGCCCCTGAGAACCCACGACAAGGGGAGTGCCTTCCCCTTGACCCAGCGCGGCGGCTTTGCCCCTGCACCCCAACAGGAGGCGTTGCCCCCCTGTACCCGCAACAATGGGCGTATGCCTGCCCCTTGACCCTGCAATCAGGGGGATGCCCCCCGATACCCCCGGCAGCGCTGGGAGGCTTGCGCTAGCATGGCATCCTACCATCTATCCGCAACACCCGTGCAGCGCAGTAAAGGGCATTCCGTCGTTGCAGCGGCGGCCTATCGCGCAGGCGACGAATTGCGCGACGAGCGCACCGGGCAGACGCATGATTACAGCCGCAAGCGGGGAGTCATCGAGGCGGCCATCATAGCCCCCGATAATGCGCCCGCCTGGGCGCATGACCGGCAGGAGCTATGGAATCATGCGGAGGCGGCAGAGCGGCAGCATAACGGGCAGCCCGCGCGTGAAATTCGTGTAGCCTTGCCGCACGAACTTACCGACGAGCAACGCGCGGAACTCGTGTTTGACTTCTGCCGAGATGCCTTCGTAAAAAACGGGATGATTGCAGACATCTGCATTCACCGGCCCGACCGTCACGGCGACGACCGAAACGAACACGCGCACATCCTTCTGACCATGCGAAAACTCGACGGTGAGAAGTTCGCCATCAGGAAAGAGCGCGAGTGGAACAGCAAGGAGGCGTTGTCAGGCTGGCGGGAGCAATGGGCGGAGTATCAGAACCGGGCGCTTGAAAAAGCGGGCTTCGATATTCGCGTTGACCATCGCAGCTACGCAGACCAGGGGATTGAGCGGGAGCCGACCACGCATTTAGGACGCGCAGCAAGCCAGATGGAGAGGCGCGGAGAGCGCAGCGACCGGGGCGACATCAACCGCCAGGCCGAGCGGAGCAATGAACTTCTCGCCGAGCGCCAGGAACTCGATGAAGCAATCCATAGCGAGCACGAGCGCATCAGCGACCCGCCCCGCGACAGAAATGACGCGCAGGACCGAGTGCGGGATGACGTAGAACCGTTCATGAAAGCCATCAGAACGCGCGGCGCTGTGGCCGACATCCAATCGGCGGACGGGCTGAGATGGTGGCAGCGTGCGGCGCTGCGAATAGTTGAAAAGACCCGCAATCTCGCTTTGGCCTTCGCAGAGAAGGCCCGTTCCTATTGGCAGTCTTGGAAGCCCGACACGAACCCCGAGCGCGGGCGCGATGATGATGCAGGCAGGGAGCGATGAGCAAAGATACAGACAAAGGCGGTTCTGCTGGCCGGCTCTGGGGAGGTGACCGCGAACCCTCCTCCCCGCCGGATGAAAAGGTATTGTCGATGAAGGCTCCGTCGGCGATACGACCGGCAGCACCGCCGGACCGCGCCTATGTCGCGTTTGAGATTCGGGAAGGTGCAGAAAGGCTGCACATCATGCGGGGCGCAGGACCGTCTCGGTTCCCGAATTACAGCTATCTGCTCGACATCAGTTTTGACCATCATCTGCAATCGGCCTTCACCCTGATTTACACGTTCATGATAGTGGAGGTCACCGGCTCGAATCTGGAGCCGGTTGTCCATGCCATCAGCCTTGGCAATTGCGATCGTATCCGCGAGTATCATCCGAAAGCCTACGATCCGCCCGCCCAAGGCGAGCCGCTTATAGAGAAAATTCAAATCACGGCGGCAGATGAAAAGTGAAGACAGCGATGCTTACCTGGCAGTGTGCCGAGTGCTGAAATGCGCCATGGCTGAATTGAGCGATGGTAAGTCGGCAAGCCAGAATTCGAGCAGGACGCTGTCCACGCCTGCCGTAACGCGTCCAGTTCGCACGCGAAGGCAGGGGTGGGTAACGCAGAAAGAAGAATCGAACCGCTCAGTACTTCTTTTTTGAAAACAGCGTCCAGTCGGTTTGGTACTTGCGGTTCTCGTCCTGCCAGCAGAAGTCAGATACGTGCGAAAAAACCTGCTGCTCAGTTCGCAGGAGAGAAAGCGTATTCACGTGAGCGATCCACTTCCGACTGACGAACGGATTGGTCTTTTCCAGAGTTGAGTACAGAAGCACGTAGCGGCTTAGCGCGTATGTGATGATCTCGGCATTCTTGAAGCCAATCAATTGGTCTTTAGGCCCATCCAAGATTACTGGACTATCACAACCGATGAAGCTGCCAGTCGGACTCAATGCGCCGTTCCAGTTTCGGTTTTGCAGCGTAGGAAAAATGATGTCAGCGGCCTTAAACATTTGCTGGATGTACCATTCGGTCTGCACAGTCACAGAATATTTGCCCGACTGTTCGAACTCCAGCATGCTTTCGTATGAGGCCCCCGGCGCATCTTCCGCAATCCCAGCTTCCTTCAATGTTTTCCTCCAGGATTCCTTGCTCTTCAGCGATCTAGCGAGTTCCTCACGCGTTATCGAGTCAAACATATTCAAAACCAGCGGTCTAAAGGACGGTACGCGAGCCCACTGGATTGCAATGAAGTATAGAAGCGTGTGGAACTCCTCTCGACCAGGGCGCCGCCGCTCCTGGCCTATGCTCTTGAGAATGGGCGCAACAGCTCCTTCAATCTGTGAAAGCGCTTTCTCGACCATTACCGGGTCAACCTCATCGTCTGATAGCCGGTAGAAATCGCGAATGAATCCGGCACCGCCTGGGCTGGACTCCCATTGCTTTCGTCGCACAATGTCTGTAACCCACAGCTTTCCGTCTTTCTCACCAGTCTCCGTGAAGCCCGCGAGCCAGCACCTTGGCACGTAATGATGACGTCTCGGTTCCGATTCCTTGCCTGACATTGGGATAACTCAATTTTAACGGACCGACTGCCAGATATCTCCACCTACCGCCATTGGGGCAAGCCCCCAATTGCTTAATACATTCGCGGCGCAACCGGTGCTAAAATGTGATCGAATCTGTGCTCGGAGAATACGATGGTCGGCCCATGCAGCTGAATCACCTCCGAGATCTCGCTTGCATCCTCATCCTCATTTCATGCTGGGCATGTTCCCGCTCCGGTAATTTGCAAGGCCATTGGAGGGGCTCCATTACCACAGAAGGAAATCACTCCGATCAACTGCCTATTGAAATCGAATTGAAGAAATCAGGCGACAGTTTCTTAGGGGCCGTCCGAATCGGCCAGGGAATAGGGCAATTGAACATCGGCCAGCCGTTTACCCTCTCTGTTTTGATGGTCGTTCCAAAGGAGAATAAGGGTCTTCTCGTAAGCGCCTTTCACGGCATGATGGAACGGAACAGCTCGATTAGTCTCAACGGCACAGTTTCAGGCGGTGAATTCACTGGACAGGCAGAAGTATCTGACCTCAACAATCTTGGAACTGATGGCAAGGTGGTAGCATCCGGGTCCTTTAAGTTGAGTAAGGAGTAAACCACTCCAAATTCCGGGCGCAAAAATAGCCCCCCTCGCGCAGACTTTTGCGAGTGCGCGTCTGCATTTTTCGAATCGTCGGATCGAACGGGTGACGTGCGGATTACGAATTTCCACGTCAAGGCCTATGCTATTGAATCTACGTTTGGCCCCTGCCCTCTTTAGTCGGCATTTTCGGCCTGACGGGCGCTTATTGAATCCGATTTTGAATCCAAGTTTCTCGGTGGTGCCCTAATTTGCCTTTTGGCCGTCTTGGGCCTCTCCCTGTTGCTGTGCCATCGGAGTCATCGTGATGTTCTCGTACTCAAGATAGGCTGGCCTGTTCATTCCACAAACCAGGTTCCCACTTATGCTCATCAAGGGACTCTGTTCTTTAGCGATACCAACGTGGATGATCGCGCCATGCACGGAGATCCGCAGCGCTGTATCAGTAAATTCTTTGGACTGTTCCTCCGTGAGATTCAAACGGACTTCACATTTGTAGGGTTTTCGTGGAAAGAGCGGGACATCCTGAACCGTCGAAAACCTTGCGGCGTTGGGGAGCTTTCCAAAGAACCGGAAATCGGCTTTGGCTGTAAGCGGGAAACCGCTTTCGTTCGCAATATCGAATTGGACGAGCAAGGATTTACGTCCTGGCGACGAGGGGATGGAGAGTGTAGCCAAGATAGCTTGCCAATTCGCAACCGAAACCCATTGGGTCATGGAAGCCCGCATCAGCTCTGCCTGCAGCTCCATCAGTGTCGCTTGAGTTCTCATCAAGTTGGCCTGTCTGTCCATTGTGCCAAGCGTTCGACGAGCCAGAACCACTCCAACGATTCCGACTATTACCAGCATGGCGCTGAAGACCCACGGACCCCAATCGAAAGCGTAATCGAGCCAAGTTTTTTGTTTATCAGCAATGGTAACGGGGGGGATGGCCGTGAGCTTTACGGATTGCTCTTTATATTGGGCTGCTATGCCTCGGGCTTTATCGTTGGCGTCTGGGGCATTCAGCGGTACCCCGACGGGCATCGGTTTACCGGAGCCTGCATCAGTCTTCTTGCGCTCATGTCGTTGCTTGTCGCCACCTTGACCGGTGGCTCCCTTGTCCTGCCCCAGCATTGGTGGGGATATCTGCATCGCAAGGCCGACGAAACAAATCAACTCCAATACTCTCCCCATGATCATGCCCCTTGTTGCCTCAGCACCGTGCCCTCCTTCCGACAACGGGAAGTGTTGGGAGAGTTTGGCCGGGAGCACCCCGTCCTGCTGTTTAAGCTCTCTGCGTGGGTAGGAGGCACGTTGAATACCACTATCGCATGAAGAATTCGGTAAATTACTACCAGTTTCTCGGACGCCCGGATGCACCTAGTTCGGTCTCGACGTCCAGCCTGGGGAAATGACCGTAGATCGAAAATACAAAGACAATGGGCGTCTGAGCGCCGTACAAGCCCGATCAATTGAAGCGGACCACCATGCGGCCAAACTAGCGGCCCAGTCCGTACTTGAATAATGTTTATATTACTGATATACATATAGTTGAAGTAACGATAGTAGCGGCCATGGAAGCGGACAAAAAAGCGGCAGACCGAGGCGAGCTGGTTTCCCTTATGGAGCCCTTGCTGATCGGCGACGGCTCTCGCCATCGGGGGGAGATTACCGATCTTGCGCTGGAGCTTACCCAGAAGGCCGCAGGCTTCCGCCGCAGTCTGCCCCCTTCCCTCCTGGCCTCGCTCGCCGACCTGGTGCGGTCGATGAACTGCTACTATTCCAACCTCATCGAAGGCCACGACACGCACCCAGTGGATATCGAACGCGCGCTCAAGGACGACTACAGTAAGGACGCGCGCAAGCGCGACCTGCAGCTGGAAGCCAAAGCGCATATCACCGTGCAGAAATGGATCGACGGCGGCGCCCTCAAGGGTGGCCTTGCCATCAAGGCGGAAGGAATCCGGGAAATTCATCGGCGATTCTGCGAACTATTGCCTGAAGATCTTCTCTGGGTCGAAGATCCGGCGACCAAGGAGAAGCTCCGCGTCGTCCCCGGTGAATGGCGTAAGCGCGACGTGCGGGTCGGAACCCACGTCGCGATCAGTCCAGGCGCCGTGCATCGCTTCGTGGAGCGCTTCGAGCAGGTTTACGGCAAAGTCGGCAAGACCGAGTCCATCATAGCCACCGCCGCCGCACACCATCGCCTTTTGTGGATACATCCATTCACCGATGGCAACGGCCGCGTGACTCGCCTGATGTCGCACGCGATGATGCTGGAACTGCTCGATACCGGTGCAGTCTGGTCGGTTGCGCGCGGCCTCGCCCGCCGCGTGACAGACTACAAATCGCTTCTTGCCAATTGCGATCTCACTCGCCGCAACGATCTCGACGGTCGCGGAACTTTAAGCGAGGAAGCACTTGCGGAATTCACTCAGTTTTTTCTGAAGGTGTGCATCGATCAGGTGGATTTCATGGAGAGCCTCGTCCAGCCCGACCGCCTGCGTGCCCGCATCCTGATGTGGGCGGAAGAGGAAATCCGGCTGGGCGAGCTGCCCGCGAAGTCCGGCACGCTTCTTGAAGCGCTGCTCTATCGCGGCGAGTTACCCCGCGGCGACGCCGACGTGGTTGCGGGCACCAGCGAACGCCAAGGTCGGCGAATCGTCTCGGCCCTACTTGAAAGGCAAGTGCTGACATCCGAGAGTATCCGCGCTCCGCTCCGCCTCGCCTTCCCTGCGATTCTGGCTTCGCGCTGGATGCCAGGCCTTTTTCCGGAAATGCCCCGCTGATTGGCCGCCCCGCGAAAAGCGATTCTTTGTCTTCATCATGCAGACCGCCCAAGCCCTTCCCCCAAGCAAAGGATATCCGGTAGCTAACCGAATTCAGTAGGCTATCCAGTATCCACCAGCTATCGGATAGCCTTCCGTTATCGGGGGAACCAACCAGTAGACGGAAAGATATCCGAAAGCGAACCGGTATCCGAAGGATATCGGGAGGCTATCCGATAGCATCCAGATTCCACTTGAGTATCGAGTAGCTATCGGATAGCGTGCCTACCAGATTTTGTATTCATTCGGGACTTTATATGCCAACCATTGTGTTCGCAAGCCCTAAAGGGGGTGTCGGCAAATCCACCGCAGCCGTCTTGCTCGCAACCGAACTTGCAAGCCACGGGGGGTCCGTGACGATGATCGACGCCGATCCCAATCGCCCGCTCAGTCAATGGGCTAGCCGTCCTGGGAAGCCTCAGAAGCTCGCGGTGATCGCCACAACGACCGAAGAATCCATCATCGACACCATCGAGAAGGCGGCACAAATGACGCAGTTCGTCATTGTAGATCTGGAGGGCACGGCGTCCATGATGGCCGGCTATGCCATGAGTCGCGCGGATCTCGTCATCATTCCCGCCCAGGGCTCCCATCTCGACGCGACGGAGGCAGTCAAAGCCATCAAGCTGGTAAAAGGGCAGGAGAAGGCTTTCCAAAAGAAGATTCCATTTGCCATTCTCTTCACGCGCACGAGCGCGGCTATTCGTCCGCGCACGCTGCAAAGTATCGAGGCAGAATTTGCGCAGAACCGGGTCCCGATGTTTGGTTGCCAGATTCACGAACGTGAGGCCTACCGCGCCCTCTTTGCTTTCGGAGGCACGCTGGCCGGGCTCGATCCGGAGCAGGTGGCCAATCTTCCCGCTGCCAGATTGAACGCCCAAATGTTTGCGGGAGAGGTCATAGAGACCTTGAAGGCCAGCGCGCCGGTTAAGCAACGCAAAGAGGCGGTGTGATGCCCAAGAAACGCGCCAGCATCTTCCAAGAAAATGACGGCGAGCTGCTTGACGTAGGAAGCTTCGCCCCCAAAGCCGCCCTCGACACCAAAGGTCCGCCAGCCGAGCAGGTGAGGGCGGTTACGGAGGCTGCCCAGTTCCGCAGCCGGGAAGCGGCCACGGCTCCCAAGATTGATACGCAATTCAAACGCGCGGCCCGACGCTACCGTACCGGGCGCAACGTTCAGTTCAACGTCAAGGCCATGAAAGAAACCGTCGACGCATTCTATGACTTATCCGAAGCTCAAGGATGGGTATTGGGCTACACGCTTCAACGTGCCATCGAAGCCCTGCAACGCGAACTGAAAAAACCGTCATGAGCAGGGCGCGGTTTTACAACCCCCAGTTTGACCTGTTCCTCCCGACCATCGTCGATCTGAAGTTCCGCGACCAGAAGGACACGATGGAGCGCCCGTTCTTCTCGCTTTCTAAATCCAAGCGCATGAAGCCCATCGAGTACGTCAATGAGAATGACGGCATCTTCGTCACCGTGCAGCCCCACCAGGACTACGGCATGGCCACGATCTGGGACGCCGATATCCTCATCTGGGCTGCGTCAGTCCTCTGCGACATGAAGAACCGCGGCACGAACGACATCCCGCGCGAGCTCAAGTTCCAGCCGCACGATCTGCTCAAAGCCATCGGGCGCTCAACCGGCGGCAAGGACTACGCGCAACTGCGCGACTCGCTGGAGCGGCTGAAGACCACGGTCGTCACCACGAATATACGGAGCAAGCGCGGCCAGAAGACCACCATGTTCAGCTGGATCGACCAGTGGGACGACTTGATCGATGCCCAGAGCAAAGAGAGCAGGGGGGTCACGCTCACCGTCTCCGACTGGTTTTACCGGGGAGTGACGGAGGACGGCGGAGTGCTTGCCATCGATTTTGCGTACTTCTCAATCACCGGCGGCCGGGAACGCTGGCTTTACCGCGTGGCCCGCAAGCACGCAGGAGGCAACGGAGCCGACGGATTTGCCATCTCGATGCCGACCCTGTTTGAGAAATCCGGCGCTGAAGGCACGTACCGCCGCTTCAAATTCGAAATCCTGCGCATCATCCAGTGCAATACCCTTCCGGGATTCTCGCTCTCCGTCCCGTCGGAGACCGAAGGGGAGCCGCTTGTTCATATGGTGAAGCGTGAATATGCAGGGGAGGGGGCGCAGCAGGAATGGAAGCCGGCTCAGAGGCAGGCACCCCGCCCACGGCAGGCGCCGCACAATGAAGCGCCCCGCACGCATGACCTGCCACTTCTCAGTCCGCTCATCCGCACGCTCTCGGAACGGACGATTACCCAGATCCGCAACGAATTCTCCGACTGGGATATTTACGCGCTGCAGGCCGCCTTCAACGAATGGCTGGATGAAGACCCCAGGAGAACACCGAAGAACTACGAAGCAGCGTTCTATGGCTGGGTGCGCAAGCACCATGCGCGCAACCGCTACCAAGTGTCCTGAAGGCCGTTCCCGATACCCCGATGGAACCGGCTCCCCCAAATCGTGTATTAATATTTTCCAGTAACTTACCCTAAAGTCGTCGGGGTATCAGGAACGCCCTACTGAATGGACAGCCATTGCACGCCATTAACCTGTGGATAACTCTGGTGATTTCGGGCTTTCCGACGGGTATCGGGAACAAAAGCTCGGGGTATCAGGAACTTTTTGACGGGGTATCGGGAACATTCATTCGGGGTATCAGGAACGGGCAGGGGATGCATCACATTGATCTTCAGTCGCAATCCGCTATTGTTCAACCCTCTAACTTCTTTAACTTAAGAAATTTAACTTATCTAACAGCAGAACCGTTCCCGATAACCCGACGAAACTGAAATTCAAGGACGGGTATGGAAGCTCAAGCCCATCGAGGGCTTTCGCTTCCTGAGAAAGGGAAACCCTTTCTCAACTATCCCAATGAAACACGGCGGGGGGCAGAGATGCCGTCTATTAGTAGCTTCGAATCATGCGCCGCTTGCATGTCTCCGCATGTGCGGTTATCGTCCGGAAACTTCTTCCACAATTGGCCCGCATGAAAAAGGGCAGGGGCCAATGGTGAAAGAGGAGGGGACGTGTCAGATATCAAGGCCGCACAGCACATGCTCGACACCTTCACCAGCGTGGGCGCCGATTCGTTCGTGGTGACAAAGACCGACATCCTGCAGGCAGTGAAATGGGGAAAACACTACTCCGCCGCCGAATTGCCGGAGTTCCTTCCTCCGATGGTTCGCACCGCAGCCATACGCAGGCGATGCAGGATCTCCGACACCGAAACCATCATGGCCGGGGAGAACCTTATCATCCGGCCCATCGGCAAGGATGTGGCATTTCTTCAGCTCGACGACCTGGCCGCGGAGCAGCTTGAACGCGTGCGCCCGGCAGCGTTCATCATTCATGCCACCAGCCCCGGCAGCCATCAGGCATGGATAGCGGTCTCCGGCCTTCCCGAGGGCAAGGAAGCCTTCAAAGAGTTCATGCGGCGCGTGCGCAAGGCCGTCGGAACCAACGACAAGTCCGCGTCGCATGCCACACGCCTCGCCGGCACGGAGAATTTCAAAATCAAATACGCTCCCAATTTTCCGACCGTAACGATTCTCGAAGCGCACCCCGGCCGTGTTATGACACCGAAGCAGCTCGATGCCCTGGGCTTGGTCGCTCCACCTGAGCCGGTTAAGGCAACGACGCTGGAATTTACGCGCCGCTCGCCAAGTTCATCGGAAACGGTGCGGCAATGGCCCAGCTATGAGAAATCACTCGCGGGCGCGCCCACGAAAAGCGACGGCTCTGGGCCCGATCGCAGCAAAGCGGACTACTGGTGGTGCTACCTTGCGCTCCAATGGAAGTGGAGCATCGAAGACGTTGAGGCGAAGCTCTCAGAAGTCAGCGAGAAAGCCCGCGAACGCGTGAGGCTCGGCGATCCGGGATATGTCCATACGACGGCGCTTAATGCGGCCGCCGCGGTTGCGCAGAATTCGCAGAAGGGCAGGGTATAGCCTCTTCCGATTGCAAACTGACGACACCTGTCTATACTGGCGTTGCAAATACTCACTCTTACTAGAACCATCTCACTCTCATGGGGCTTCCGTCAGAGACCTTGCTCGTGGCAAACGGCATCCCCCATCCTGCCGACAGTGTCGATATGGAAGCTTATGCCCTGGCCAAAGTATGTTTGCATGAGCAAATCCCCTTTGCCTGCGTCAAGTACATCACTGACGGCGCCGATGGCGCGGCTTCCTGTGATTGGGAAAACAACCTCAAAGATGCCGCCATGGCCTTCTCAAGACTCATTCTTAAATTTCAATGAGTCTAAATCAAGACCGAAGGGGATCTCGCCATAAACAGGTTATTGCATGGCCTCGCTGACATCACTCCGTATCCCGGGAATTCGTACCCTTGATATCAACAGGGCGTTCCGAAATCACCGTGCCGAAGAGAATGACGGCGTTATGGCCGACATCCGTATCGTTGTAGGTGCTCTGGCTTGGATTCGCACACGAAGCCAGTAGGAGCATCGTCATGGCGATGCACATCGTTCTGGATAGTTTCATAAGTCCTCTTATTGTTCTTTGCTAGGTTGGTTGAAAATACGGGGACTACAGGGCAAAGGCAACAGCCATTTACGCCGCTGCCCGCTGCCGGTAGCCGTTCCACGCGGGGATACCGGGGAATTTAACGCGGCGTTTGGCGAATCCGTTATCACTCGTCGTTGCTGATGCGGCGGTCGGCTGTGCCCTCTTCACCAGCCCAAACCGCGTGCAGTGCCAGGCCAGTTCCAGCTTTTACGCATATTGCGTAAACACTTTCGCAATATGCGAAAATGTCACCCGCTGTTGGCGGTTACCCAGAACTGCCTTTATTCTGCGGATTTCGCCACAGCGATAACTTTAGCCATCAGTGATGCCACGAAGTTCTGAAAATTCAGTTCCGCCGCGGGTTCGCTGTAAACGCCTTTCAATCCATCGGTGGAATTTGACATCAGAAAGCAGGCCGCATCGTAGAGGCGCTCGCGTACGAGCTTTGTAAGGAGAATTTCGTATCGCTTGGCATACGATGCTTCTTTGAATTCCGGGAAGACCTTGAAGTGTGGTTCTCGAGCTCGTACGGGACTGACCGATCCAGTCGCTTCCTCGAGAAGCATCAGATAGCCGAGCCACGGCCGGGCGGAAGGCTTAAATGCACCCTCTCGATAAGCGGCCCAGATATCCGTGGCGCTTCCGATCGCCTCTTCCGTCCGGTTATTGTAGTTGTTGCCGAACGAGCCCACTTGAGACTTGAATTCGATGCCAGCGAGAAGCTTGCCATCGGACACGATAAGAAGGTCCCACTTCTTCTCGGGCCGGAACCAACCGGGTATTTCAACATGTTTTTCACAGTAGACATGAGCTTTGGAAAGACCGCCTTCGCAAAGCAGGTCTCGGACAAGATTAATGAAACCATTCATCTGCGCCCCGCCCGTCACGGCCGAGCGCGCACCTGCATCCTTGCTGCCCGAAGAGCCACCCTGCTTCTGCGCCTGCGTCTCCCGAGTGCCCCAGAAATGCCTGATGGCAGACCGAAGCCGCTCTTCGATGTCGGGATTGAGGCTCATTTCTTCGGGCTCATTCTCTGAACCTCGATAGTGGTCTTGCTGAAGAGCGAGGAAGTCTCGTTTGCAATGCGCGTATGGGCCTGATCGTAGTAATGCTCATCGACCTCGAAGCCCACGCTATTACGACCGGTCTTGGCTGCAGCCACCGTTGTCGTGCCCGTACCCAGGAAGGGATCGAGCACAGTGTCTCCAACGAAACTGAACATTCTTATGAGGCGTTCTGCGAGTTCGACAGGGTAGGGGGCAGGGTGATGGCGTGTTGAGGCTCCCGTCAACCCTTCCCAGATCTGCTGGAACCACAGCTTATGGTTTTCCCCCGAAATGACGCTGAGGATTCGCGTCGCAAGATCGGGTGCGCGGTATCCACCCGGTTTCCGCTCCATGAGGATGAATTCGATGTCGTTCTTGATAACCGAATTTGGCTCGTACGGCTTGCCTAGGAAGCTGGAGCCATTTTCGACCTCGTAAGCGGCGTTAGCTATCTTGTGCCAGATGATCGGTGCCAGGTTATCGAAGCCGAGTATGCGGCAATGCTCTTGAATCGAGGCGTGCAACGGCACGACGGTGTGCCGTCCATTGTTCTTTTTCCGGGAAAGACATACATCGCCCACTACACAAATTAGCCGGCCTCCGGGAACTAGAGCCCGGAAGCAGTGTGTCCACACCTTGTCAAGTTCGGCCAGGAACTCGTCGTAATCGTCTATGTGTCCCATCTGTCCGGCTGAATCCCGGTACTCCTTCAGGGTCCAATACGGGGGCGAGGTAAGGACTAGGTGCACGCTTTCTGCCGCGAGCTCGCTCATCCCGCGGGCATCACCGAGATTGAGCATGTGCTTCGTCGGAATCCTGCGCACCGCTTCTTCAATCAGCCGGATCAGTGCCTGGTCCTTGGCGATGCGCGGGAGATCGGTCTGAGGATTGTCGAGCGGGTACACTTCCGCGGGAACAAACGAGGTGAGATCCAAGTTAAGTTCCTCTTTTTGAATGGCTTGTCTTTCTTTTCGACGTAGCGCTAAACTCATAATACAATGCGATTGTAACGGATGATCCTCCCGTATAGGATCGCACTTGCTTGCGCGGCGTCAAGCACGAACTTGACGGAGTACGCCGAACGGCAACGAAAAAGCGGTTCAACCGACAAGCCTGAAGGGAACTTTATGCCCGATGTGGATGATGTGATCGAACTGGGCGAGGAGCCGGCCGAAGCCCCGTCAACCGCGCTCGAGAAGAAGTACAGCCAGCAGATGAGGCAGATTGTCTCGCAGAAGATTGACCTGCCAATCTCCACGCTTCCCGAGATGATAAAGCAGCAAATCAATCTTAACCCCGACTTCCAACGCCGAGACCGATGGGATCAGGAGAAGCAATCCCGCTTCATCGAGTCGATCATCATGAATGTCCCCATTCCGCCGGTGTTCCTTGGCGAGGACCAGTACGGCAGCTATGTAGTGCTGGACGGAAGGCAACGTCTCACGGCCATAAATGAATTTCTGAAGAATACTTACAAACTTAAGTCTCTAGAAGTGTGGGCTGACCTTAACGGTCAAAGTTTCAACGATCTTCAGAAGCAGAAGTTGGACCGTGCGATCACCCGCCGCTTTGTTCCCGCAGTAGTGATCCTGAAGGAATCATCGCCCCAAGTGAAGTACGACGTGTTTGACAGGCTCAACACCGGCGGCGTCATCGCCGAGCCGATGGAGATTCGAAACGCCGTTTTCCAGGGTTCATTTAACAAGCTCATCCGGGAGCTGGCGGAAACCCCGACGTTCAGGCGGCTTTGGGATATTCCCACGGACCAACTGGAGCTTGAGAAAAACGCGCTTTATCGGAAGATGAGCGACATCGAGCTTATACTCCGCTTTTTTGCTTTATCGCATTACGAGCGCATGGATATGAAGTTCAAGGATTATTTGAGCGATTTCCTTGACACACGTAATAAAGAATATGTCGCCAACGCCGCGCTTGAGCAGCAGGATCGCGACATTTTCATGAGGGCCATCGAGAATTGCTGGGCAGTGTTCGGCGAAAATGCTTTTCGCAAGGACGCTCAGGCGAAGAAATCCGCCCCATTAGCTGACGCCGTCATGATTGCCCTCTCGGACCTGCCGCCGGCACAGGTTCAACAAAAAGCCGCAAATATCCGTGCCGCAATCAAAGACCTCCTTGACAACAACGAGGAGTTCCGCAAAGCGTTCGGAACAGGAACCAACGGAAAGGGTGCTATCCGCACGCGGATTCAATTGGCACAACAGGCAATCAGGAGCGCCGTGGTGTAGTGATCGGCGTAACCCTATGCAACAGGCTCTTGCCAATCTCCAGTCGTCGCTCAACCGTGTTAGAGACATCACTGCTGATATCGACGCGAATGCACAGGCCGCATTGGCAGACTCGGCTATACAGGCGCGACACGAGACCACGCTTTGTGCCTCTACCGTCATATTGAGCGGTTTCCTGGAATCGTTTTTGAAGGAAATTGCTGAAGATGTAATCAGTGAGATCTGCGGCTGTGCGGTTCCCTTCAGCAGCTTACCGGACAAGGTACGCGTCACTCACTTTTGGGATGGTGCTAAATGCGTGAGCGAGATGGCTCGTCAGGAAAGGTCCGGCAATCCTCTTGTTTTAGCCAGGGCAGCGGACGCAGCGCGACGGTTGGCATCAGTAGGGGGCTCACAATTACCCTACGAGATGGTGTGGGAAGCTTTTGCGGAGACCCAGGCAAACCCCGGTCCTAGTCAGATCAGCGATTTTCTGAAGCGCTTCGCTATCGACAAGCCGCTGCCCACGCTCGCAGCCACGATGAACGTTGGTGAAAACACTCTGATAATCGGTCTTCGCAGTTTCATGGAAGTTCGTAACGAATGCGCTCATACTGGCTCGGCTACAAATGTTCCAACTACGACGGATGTTCGGGCGTTTTGTGACCTGATCGAACAAATTGGGGTAGGGATTCTGACTCTCTTCCAGGATATTCTCGGCAAACCTCCCTACACGGCTCCCCAGCCAGCAGTCGCGGCTGGCCCATAGATTTTCCAATCCCGAGCGGCCCGTTCCTCCGTTGCCACGGATCATCGTCATCACGCTCCAGAAAGGGTTCCGACCAGATTGGCGTAAAAATATCCTTTAAGGATGAGGATCAGCGAATCCGCTCAGGGTCGATGACATACTGGCCGTAGAGAATGGCGTTCTCCCATTCGATGGGACTGACATGCTCCAGCAGGCTGAAGTCGATATTTTCCTCTTCTGGGATGCCCATTTTCAGGATGCGTGAGAATTCCTTGGCCTGCCAGTAGATGACACATGCCAGCAGCAGCGTCAGGCACCGAATCAGACATCCTAGAGGCCATGAAGGTGTTGCAAAGCGGAAAGTGTTTGAAGATCCATTCTCGTGAGCGTTCCGCTACCGAGGATGATTCAGGGGATGGCCAGGTGATGGAAGAGAGCCAAGGCTCATTGTTTACGGGTTCGCGCACGGGGACGAGGTAATTTGCACCGAGTGGGCGGACATCCTACGAAATACGAACGTATTGGTAACCAGCCTTCTTAATCGCCGCATCGTAGTACCTCCCCACTGAACCCGCCGACAAGAACCCTGCGTAAACGTCGGGCGGGACACTCAAGTACTGATACTCCATTCCGCTATGGAATCGTACGTTTAACGCCCAAGTCGCTTCGTCATATGCGACTGCCGCGATAACTGTGGAAGAGACCGCTACGTAATCTCCCACTATGCTTCCCCATCGACCGGCGACTGCTTTCGCCAGGACGCAATAGCAGCAGCATAGTCCGCCGCGTCCTCTCGGGGCCGCGCCCACGTTTCTGAAATTGAAGGATCGTCACTCTTTGGTCTCGGATCGACCAAATCAACCACCGTTCGGCTCGGTATTTGAATTGCTTCGCCAGACACCAGCGCCTCACCCGTGCGCAGCGTGGGCAAGAGATCAATCAGGCCGCTGACCTCATCAGGTACGGTGGCCCTTATCCGGCCCTGATCAGTGCTATTCGTGAGCCGCAGCGAAATGAATGTACCGCATTGCGACAGGATTGTTTCGTCGAGGTCCGAGGGCCTTTGGCTCACGACAATACCGCCAACGCCATACTTCCGCCCCTCTTTGAATATGCGTTGTACCGCGCGCCGCGCATAACCCTGTATAAAGCGATTATCCCCGCCGGGGAGGTACTGATGTGCCTCTTCAAACACAATAAGGAGCGGGCGTTGCCGCCCAATGCCCTTGAGATCACGCCCCCACGACATTACTTCGAAGAGAATGCGGGTCACCACGCCGACAACGAGATCGGTCACCTCCGCCGGAACACCACCCAGGTCCAGAACCGTGATTGCCTTAGGATGATCCAGCCAATCGGCCACCAGGTCTTTGAGGTCACGCGTCGTCCCGTCGTACGGAGAGGGATTCAGCATGAAATCGAATCGCCGATCGCGGAGCCGATTAGCCATGCGGCTCACATACGACATCATGATCGGCGGCGGCTGGGGTTTGAAAGGGGCAGCGCTCCCCAAACCGGCAGGTGTGAATCGCGCGGGCCTCAGGAGTTCGGCGTTGCCCTCTTGCTCTAGAGCTTCGGTCGTTCGCGTGTTGTCGTTATACGTTATGCGTTCTTTGCGGTCGAAGTAATACCAGAGTTGCCGAATGGAGAAGGGCAGGGGTGAGTCCGCCGTGACCTCCTGCTCGAAGATTTCCAGTTCCGGCCTTCCCGCATTGATCGTCTGGATGGCTTCACGACGTACCTCGTGAATTCGATCCCGAAATGCGCTGTCCTGGGGCGTCTCCGACGCAGTCTTCCGATCCACCAGGAACCACCCTAGCTCATCGAAGGAGAGTGCCCAGTACGGCACCACAAGCGGCGTTTGGTCATCGCCAATTCGAAACACCTTGCTAACGCCCTGCAAAGCTTGGCCGTACTCCCCGTGCGGATCTATCACAACGACTTGAGCACTTGGATAGGCACCTGCCGTCAGAGACTTAAGCAGCGCTGCGACGCTGTTCGATTTGCCGCTGCCGGTAGAACCAACTATCGCGGCGTGCCGGGTAACCAGCTTGTCCAAATCGATGGTGATAGGCAGACCTTGGGATGTTGAGTGCTTTCCGATCTCAATGGGTGCAAAACCTGTCGGCGTATAGATGCGCCTGAGATCATCGTCGGTCACTACGTGGACCTCATCGTCCAACGTGGGATAGGTTGTCAAGCCGCGTTGGAACGGTCCCGTTCCAACCACTTCTCCCATTAATTGAACCTCAAGTGTTTTCTTGCCTTTGATAGCGTGAAACTCCTCCACATCTTCATCGATTGGAGCCGCCCCGACCATCGATACAATACCGAAGACATCGACGAAACCGAGGGGCACCCGGACCATTGAGCCGATTTGTCCGACGCGGTGAACCCGACCGTTAATGATCGGACTGCTTGACGGCAACGCCGCAGAGATTTCGACGGTCACCCGTGCTCCGACAACACGCTGCACCGAGCCCAGGTATGTCGGATCAGTCTTCATATTTTCGCCACCTGCACAACAGGTGTTTCCGCTAGGGGGCTACGGACGCCGACGAAGGAACGGAGATATCTTGCGAACGCCTGGAAATCGCCGAGAGTGAATCTATTTTCATCGGGATTCCAGAAGTCCCATTGCCCGCGCTCCTTAGGGGCTTCTTTGCTTGGCTTTCCCCATGCCCCCCGCACGCCGCCGATGATCGCTTGGTCGGGACCGTACACCGTTAGGTTCCGCAGCTCGGAAGCCATTTCAGGAAGGCAATCGGTAGCGTTTTCCAGT
Source organism: Bryobacterales bacterium (assembly GCA_003162425.1). Lineage (GTDB taxonomy): Bacteria > Acidobacteriota > Terriglobia > Bryobacterales > Bryobacteraceae > Palsa-89. The sequence continues at coordinate 86,144 of PMOK01000284.1, forward strand.
GGAGAATATCGCAGCACGGTTACCGCAAGCCGGTTGTTGTGCCGGAGCGCACGAAAGATGACGTCGTTGAGATGCTCATCCCCAAACGAAAATCCCAAGACAACCAGCATGACTTCGCCGTTGCCAAGCACCCGCGAGAAACGGTCCTGATAAGTGACGAACGGAAGTTTTCGCGAGTCAGAATACTTTGTCCTGGAGGGAAAGATCATGAGTTCGTCTTGCGGTTCGGGCCGCGATTGCGCCGAACGGATGATGCGTTGACCTTTATGCGGGCCTGCCACCAACTTCCAGTTGATCGAGCCGTGCAACTTCCAAAGCCGGACCCATGAGCGAGGCGGATAGATTGACTCGTCCTTTCTTCCGAACTCTGCTTCGACGCATGCTGGGAGAAAGAACGGCTCAACGCTCCCTACAAAACCATCGAAGTACGGGATTTCCAATCGCTCCAGCGCCCGCTCGATGAGCACGTCATAGTTCGTCGTAAAGAGTTCCGACGGGACGCTACGATCCACGGAAGAGAGCCAGGAGGCGAGCGTTATGAAGGGATCAAGACCCTTGGCCGGTTCTATATCGACCCGTTTGCGAATGGCGTTGCAAATCGCGCGATCAAGCTCGCCCGCAGTTTCCGCCTTCAGGCCAAGCGCCTCCGCGTTCGGATCTTCTTCGGCGAGTTCCCGGCAGAGACGCACAGCGCTCAGCACGTCCTCTACCGTCCGCGCCCGGCCCATCTTCAGGAGGTGCTCATAGCTCGCTCTCTTGGTGGCGTCAAGATCGCCCGAGATATTGGCGGTGAGTTCTGCGATCCCTTCCAGACCCACGGACAGTGACGTCCCTGCTCCCAGCAGCAGCGCGAGCCTGCGCCGGTCGGAAGCGAGTTGCTCACGCAATTCCTGCGCTTCGGCCAAAGGGTCATAGATGATCGCAGGGGAAGCCATTATTTTTCAAACCGTAATGCGAGTCTCCACTATTTTACCGTAGTTTACCGCGAATCCGTTTTATTTCAATGGACTTAACCGTTGGGCCTTCGTCCGTTTTTCGTCGAAGGCTGTCAAGGCAAGCAGCGCCCGTAGCACCGGACTACGGAAGCTCCGTCATCGAATTCTCGCGAGCTCGACGTACCGACACAACGCGTTCGCCATCTGCATTTGTCGGGGGCTGTGGCACTCCGGCTCCAAAAGACGCGGGCTGCCGACAAGAATTATCATCGCCTGGGCGCGAGAAGTTGCGACGTTCAAACGGTTGAGGCTATAAAGAAATTCCATCCCTCGGGGCGCGTCTTCTGGAGACGAACTGGTGAGGGAATATATGACGATGGGTGCCTGCTGCCCCTGAAATTTATCCACTGTCCCAATCCGGGCGTTGGGAATCCGACCCGCGAGATCGGCCACCTGGGCGTTGTATGGTGCGACAATTAGGATATCGTTGAGCTGCAACGGTCGTCCTTGGCCGGTGTCACCGATCCATGTGGCCGCAGATTGCATCAACTCCTGTATCAGCGCGGCAACGACCTCAACTTCCTCGGGTGATGAATTCTGGTTACCCTCATGAGTAACAGGGACGAACCAGAGCCCGGATTCACCCAACCAGGGATGACCCTCGACTCGCTGCTGGTCCAGCCCTTCGTGCGAACTCAGCCGTCCTTCGTAGAACACCTCCGACGTGAACTCACAGAGTCGCGGGTGCAATCGCCATGTTTGCTCCAGAAACAACCCTTTGTCGGAAGGAATCGTTCTTGCACCACCGAGGATGTGCTCCAACGCCGAAACGTCCGCGCCGTCGGGGTGGCTTCCCCTCAGTGGTTGCTCAAGCTGTTGCGGATCGCCAAGAAGCACGAGGCTCTTGGCGGCCTGCGAAACAGCCAGCACGTTTGTCAGCGACATCTGCCCGGCTTCGTCAACAAAGAGAACGTCAACGGCTTCAAAGTAGTCCTCCTGCGTCCAGAGCCACTGAGTGCCAGCCAGGACGTTGGCCCCATCGAGAAAAGCTGCGAGCGTCTCCTTGTTGTCAACCGTCGTCAGAATATGGGGAGGGTCATGCTCAGGCTTGTCTTCCTTCCTGATTTTCTGAACGCATTTCAAGTTGTTGAGACCCGCTTCGGCAGCTGCGACGACCGCTTCTTTCAGCAGGTTGCCGATGACTTTGTGACTTGTCGCTGTTATGCCAACCTTTTTGCCCTGACGCACCAGCTCGCAGATCATGCGCGCGCCGGTGAAGGTTTTGCCCGCGCCGGGAGGTCCCTGAATAGCGAGCACCGAGTTGTTGAGCATCGTGCCCAGCCGCTTGGCCGCGAGGACGGTCGTCTCGCCGGGAAGAACGAGCGCTGCACTTTCGGTCGTCAGCCGAGGTGCTCGACGCAGCAACAGGTCCCTTGCGGCCCGGTACGCTCCAGGCGCATCGACTCCATTCGCGTCTACCCAAGCGCCGATTCGATACACCGCCTCGGCCAGAATGTCCGTACCGGGGCCTATGTCCTTGACATATGCCGCGCCAGGATGAACTTCTGCCGTTTTTTTCGTCTTTTTGATATCGACTATTCGTGACGCAATATCGATGCTAGCGACCTCACCAATCTTCTCCCCCTTGCTGCACAACTCATCCCCGGCGCGAACGTCGGTTTCCTGCTTCTCGAATGTATAGCGATCTGTCGGGATATTGCGTTGGACCCCGAGTCGTTCTACGAGGCGCAGGCCCGACAACGCCGACTTTTCGTCGAGCAGGGCTTCATCGGACAGTTCGCCGAGACGGTAGAACTCCCACCATTCCGACTTTAATTCTCGACGATGCCAATCCAGAAGATTTGAAAGGAGCCAACGTGCTGACTGTTCGTCATCACGTTGTTCCGGGTCATCAGGAACGCCAGTTTGCAGGCGCGCGGCCAGTGCCGCAGTACGCTGCTGGCGCTCGTCCACTGTTTCTGGCGGTGCTCCATCCGACGGCTTGGGTCTTGGCAGCACGTTGCCCGCCTGTTCCGACGACAGCCGCAGGCGCTCCAGCCATGTGCGCAGCGACCACGTAGAAAAACAATCATCGGCATTGTAAAACGCCACCGTTTCGCGAACCGCTTCGTCGATCTGCTCAAGTTCCCCCAGTTCCAAACAATGCTGCATCCGGCGTGTCGCATGCCGTGCGGCATCTAAATTCACCTTGCGTTCGAAATCATGAAACACCTCGAGCGCTTTGAGCGAATATTGCTCAACACTCGCGCGTACGCTTCGCTTCAGAATCGTGTGAAGATCAACGAACAAGCGCGCCCGTAATATCCGGTCGAGCTCGTCTTCGCGTGTTGCGTAGCGTCCCATGAGTCTCTTGAGAGCACCCGCTTCATATCCAGTGAAATGATAAATGTGCATTAGCGGGTGTAGTGCCCACTGGGCCATCACACGATCTATAAACCATTCGAAGGCCTGCTTTTCTTCCTCCGTCGTAATCGCCCAGCGGCAATCGTACCGGAGCTTACCGTTTCCGTCGTCAGCCGCGAAACCGAACAGGTATTCGCGCCCGCCCCGGCCTATGAACGGATCGCCCTCCAGATCAAAGAACACGTCCCCAGTTGACGGCTCCGGCAGGCCGTAGAATCCATGTTCCTCATTGAGCTCGAGCACTTCGTAAACGGGCTTCTCCTCCGTGCGCCCCGCTATTTGCACGCGGGCCTGTTCCCTGACGCGCACATATCCGTTCTTCGATCCACGATCAGGACGGCGCTGCAATGGCAAGGGGAGAATAGACAGGCTCTTTACGGTCGTCACCTCCCAGGAATTGAGCTGCTTCCGTTGAAGCCTGCTAATACCCGCTACCAATGAAAGATGGTCATCTTTGCGCCGCCGCTCATCACACTCTCCCCACCAACGGCAAACCGGACAGTGCTCTGTTGGTTCTGGATAGCTCCCGTTCCTCTGGTCCTCATCTTCAACCGTGTTCTGCAGGCGGCGCTTTACATATCGATAATAAGCGGCGAAGTCGAACACCCGATACGACTCTGCGATGAATCCGTCGGTGGGCGGCACAACGTACATGTTCACCGGCCACTGTCCTTGAATGCCAGCCAAAAGCTCTGAGTAGAGCGACAACTGAAGAATCGATGCCGCTTTCGTTTCCAGTGCGAGCTTGCAATCGTAAACCTCGTACGACCAGTTGCCCAGCTTGCTCGGCAGAACTACCCTTCGAAGTACGTCAGCCCGGCCAAACCAAATTCCTTCCGCAAGCACCGCTTGAACAATGACATCTGCGCCGCTTTGCATCGCGGCCAAGGTTTTTTCGAAGGCGCTCATTTCGTCGCCGGTATCCCGGAAGTTGACGACGGAAAGGCCCTCCGATTCCAAATGCCGAATGTACGCGATCTCGTGCGCTATACCTCGCTGTTGAAGTACCCAGGCATCAGGAGAATTCCATTTTGGGGTAGAACGCGAACCTGTGGCGACATCCAGATCGAGCGTTGTGAGGTGATTGCAGGCCAGATGATTGCTCAGATCGCTGGCGGAAAGACGAACATTTCCCGTGCTGGTCTTCATGATCGGGTACTTCCTTAGTGCGCATCGCTCTACGCTGCACCATAGAGCATTCCGAGCCCTTATTGTAGTCCCTTTAAACCTGTACCTAAACCAACAGACCGGGCTTGCCTGACACAGAAAGCGGTAATACCTTTGCTTCAATACTTCATACGGAATATTGGGCTGTCCTTGGCTTTGCTCTTGCGTCCGTGATAGAGGCGGGTAAACGGAGTTACTTCCGCGCATCACTCCAGCGGGAATCCCGACTCTTGGCATGATCTCAAGCGCGTGATAATCCCGTTTATCACGCGGTCAAAACCATAGAGGCGGGGGTCTACAAAGATGCCCCAGATGCAGTGAAACACGGCGGGGAGTTTTCTGGTTGCCCGAACCGCCGGAATATGGCACAGTACACGGACTAATCCCAGCAACCCCCATTCAAGGGAATTATCCCCATGTCGGGCGACAGACAAGTCTACAATCTCAAGGTCGATGCCTCGGGACGCATCGTGCTTCCCGCGGATGCCCGTGACCGTCAGCATATCGCCAGCGGCGACACGGTTATCGTTGTTGAGGACGATCATGGCCTGCACATCAAGACCCGTGAGCAGATAAAAGCCGAGGTGCAAGCCTATTTTGCGGACCTCGCGCCTCCGGGCGTTTTGCTCTCGGAGGAAATACTGCAAGATCGCCGTGCAGAGCACGAGCGTGACTAGCGTCGTCCTTGATGCCTCTGCCCTGATGGCGTTTCTGCATTCCGAGCCAGGTGGCGATATGGTTTGGCAGGCGCTTTCCGACGCGCTCATTTCCGCCGTCAATTATTCGGAGGTTTTGAAGAAGGCGATTGAGCGCGGAAAAGACGTCGAAGGCGTTGCTTCCGCGATCCGTCGTCTGTCTCTCCTCATCGTGCCATTCGATGAAGCGCACGCCGCCGCTGCCGCAGCGCTTTATCCCCAAGCCAAGCCCCACGGCATGTCGTTTGCCGACCGCGCCTGCCTTTCGCTCGGTGTGATGCGTCGCAACACCGTGCTTACCGCCGAAAAGAAAATGCGTCTCGTCACCCTTCCCATCAAAGTGAAGCTCATCCGCAATGCCCACTAAGAAGGAGAAACACGGCGCGGGTCATGCAGAGGAATTGCCCCCGACCGCGCTTCTGCCTGGTGCAGATCGCCAGCAAGTCTCCACCATAGCGGCACTCGCCGCCATCCTCGAACAGGACATCTGGCTTGCCAAGCAGAAACGCTAGCGCACGCGCCAGGCCTTACCTGGCTTTAGAGTGAGCCTGTCGTGAGAAATCGTTTCGCCTGAGCGATTTGGTCCTGGGCCGGATAAGAGCGACCACCAGCCGGTGTTTCAGCTGCTTGCACGAACTCCTTAAATTTCTCTTGGGCGGCCGCAGTCAATTCTGGCTTCTTTCTTCCATTCGAGTCCTGATCGACTACGGACCTATCTGCCAGAGTCAGAGCCCATCCATATAACGCCTTAGCGAAATAAATCCTGGAGCTTTCGGTCGCATACTTACGAACACCCCATGCTGCCGCGAAGTCGTCAATCGCGACAGCGATATGAGCTTGATCTTTAGGCGTTCTGTATAGGTCTTTTTCACTTATGCCGAGGTTGTAGAGCAAGTCCATATCCGCAAGGGCCGTGTCGGTTCGCTGTTGCGGAAAGACCTGCTTCGTAGACGGATCAGGCGATTCTAGAGATGCTCGGATCTTCTTTTCAATGGCCGGATTACCTTTCTTCTGGAGGAACTTCCGCGCTTCGTTACGAAGGTTGCTGTCCTCTGAACCTATGCTCCTCAATATGAACACCAAGCTAGGAACACTCAACGACGCCTCCAGCGGGACCGCAGGCATCAGGTTGAGGGCTACAATGACCCCGAGTTTCAATCGATAGGTGCTGGTGGGATCTGAGAGAACAGAATCGATGAACGACAAACTTGCCGATTCATTTTGTGCCAGCTCGTGTCGAGCGTCACGCCGCGTAATGGGATCTGGAGAATCCAACCGAACTGAAATAGTTGCCATGTCCTGCTGCGGCTCGGCATGAACGATCGGCAGTATAGAAAATTGACGTGGGAAATAGTCAGGCCCGAGGTTGGACGTGCTGTCGCTACTGTCCAAGTTCTCAACCTCCAAGTCAGTGCTCTTATCACCTTGCAGGAGCGAGAATTTGTGTTTTTGCGGATGATACTCGATTATGACACCCTGATCGTACGAGACCTTCTGGACGATCAGTTTCAGTTCTGAACCGCTGGCCTTGTCGTTCGTCCCGTCGTATATGACTATGGGTACCGTCGAACCCACTTCCAGTGGATGCGTGCTCAAAGCCAACCAATTGTAGAAGGTCAGGCCGTGCTTGGAATCGCGGCGCTGCGTGAAGAGATCGATCTGGGAATCCTTATCGTTTGAGACAACGAATCTGTCGGGAAGATTCCGAATTTCACCATGCAGCTCGGCGGCGCGCCAAACATGAAGATAGATCCACACGGCCGTGAGGACTACGCCAAGGATGAAAACGAACATCCAGTTGACAGAATAAATAGTTTCGTGAACCCGAGAAGACGGTCTATTTGCCAGCTCTCTGCGCGAAATCGGCAGGGTCACCAGCGCAAAGAAGACGATCAGGGCGAATGGGCCGAGGTCGTAGAGCAGATGCGACCAAAAAGAAGCTTCTTTCAATGATCACCTCCAGGGCACCGACGGCGCAGGCCGGGGATGCAGTGTCGTCGCTGCGTCGGGTGGAGTTCAGAATATCACATTTTGCTGCTATCAACTCTGGAATGAGCTTGTAAAGCACTTTTGTTGTCACGATAACTGCTTCAATGGATCGGAACAAGACACGCCAAATGACTGGCGTTTTCCTCAATTTGCCGTATGCCGACATTGTGCCGATCTTGAGTAATCGACACCAATTCGTTCAGCGCCCAGCCGCGCAGGCTAAATTGCAGAATCGTTTCGAGAGGTAGTCCGGTAAAGCTAGTCTTGCGGCCCGGCCCGGCCTCATTCAAACGCGATCCTTCGCTCAATCTCACTGAGCGTAGCCAAGTCTTTGCGCCGGTCGTAAAGTTTCGTCGTGCGCGGATCGGAGTGATTCGCTATATCCTGGGCGGCTTCGAGCGCTCCGCCGTTTTGCAGGAATACCGTGATCCCCGTGCCACGGAACGTGTGATTGCAGAATGTTTCGGACAGCCCCGCCGCGCGGCACCGGTCTTTCACGATACGCAGCATATCCCGGCGGGTGAGGGGGGTACCGCTCATCCGGTGCATTTTGTCCAGCGTCGGAAACAACGCCTCATCTGCTCCCTCGATCCGCGCCGCCGCCAGATACGCATCAAGAAACTGCTCCGCCTCGTGGTGGAGCCAGACGAGTTTTTCCTTACCGCCTTTTTCCATCATCCTCAGACGCGCGCGCTTGCCTTCGAGCCGGTAATCGCCGCGCTTCAGCCCCGCCACTGCGCTGACGCGAGCAAAAGTATAGGCCATGATCGCAATGACAGCGCGGTCGCGCAGCCCCTTAACATCCACTACCTGTTTGACCCCCCCGCCGTGCTTCTTCGGAATCTTCACCTCGCGCGTGACGGCGATGGAGTCAAGGAGCATTCGCATCTGTCCGGACTCCAGAATGGGGGTGATTCCAATCTGGCGGCTGAAGCGCGGGCCTTTGACGAAAAGCGCCGGGTTTTCGGGAACGACCTGCTTGACCACGAGCCAATTGAACAGGCCGCGCAGCGCGGCCAGGTGCTGCTTCACGGACGGCGCGCTCATTTCCAGTGCTTCGATGTAGGCCGACATGTGCAGCGGCCGGATGGTTGCCAACTGCAATTGGTGCTCCTGGCACCAGCGGCAGAACTGCGCCACGGCCTGCATGTAGGCCGCGCGAGTGTTCTTGTTGCGGATGGTGGCGGCGAAGAATTCGAGGAAGTGCTCGCTGGCTTTGTCGCCGGCAGCGGCGATGAGGGCGGGCACGGGAAATCCCCCGGAGCGGGCGGGCAGGAGCGGGGAGGGTACGAGATCTCCGGCCATGGGTGCGCCCTGCTTTATTTCAGGGGGTGGATGGTGAGTTCCGGCATCGGGAAATCCTTCTTGTTATCCGTGATGAGCGTGAGGCCGTACTGCAGCGCGGTGGCGGCAATCATTGTGTCGGTCAAGGTCAGCGTGATGCCTTTGCGCGCCCATTCATAGCGCAGCATTCCGGCCTTGCGGGCCACAGCCGCTGTAATGTCCAACCATATCAATGTAGAGAAAAACTCGGCGGTCGCCGCGGCTTCGGAAGGGTGCATTCCGGAATAAATCTCACCCACAGTTATGGCGCAGGAGGCCAGCGCATGGCCTTGCGACAGAAGCGTTCGGAGTAATTGCGTCCGCTTAGGGTTTCGCCTGAGCGTCTCAATGAGCACGCTGGTATCGGGCAGGAAGACCGTCACTTGCGGGGTTCAAGCCAATCGCCCAGCTTCTCCGAACGCTTCTTATCACTGTGGTCACGCAATTCGCGCACCCACGCATACGCGCCATCCTTCAGCTCGGGATGATCTTCGTCTTTCCAGATCGGCGTTTCGTCGCCGAGTATCTGCATCAGCCTGCGGCGCTTGATTTCATGATCGAGGATCTCGACGACCAGGGTATTGCGTTTGCCCTTGCCCGCGACTTTGTCCATCTCGGCGAGTAGCTCTTCCGGGATGAAGAAATGTGTGCGTTTCTGAGCCATGACATGGTGCCTTCATTTGGTTTCAGAACACACTACATGTTCAAGGCGCGTGCGTCAAGCACAAAGCAGACGCACAATGGGATTACGACCCATAACCTCTTTTATGGGGCGCAAACGAGAACGGGGTTTGGGTAGTTCCCACGCTGCAGGACAGCGGCGGCGAATATATCCTGCACAATCCGGTCAAAGATGGTAGACTTTCGGCTATGAGCTCCAAAACCAGCAAGGACAGCTTTTTCGTGGACAGAATTTTCAACTTAGGCGGGCATTCTAAGACCAAGATATCCGACGGAAGAAAGTCAGTCACCGCCCTAGGCAGGACACCGAAGGAATCCCAACAGAGAGCAAGCAAGAAGTGGGATAAGACTAAAGGGAAATAAGCTTCGCGCATGTCGCTTCCTGGCAACCCGGTCGATGCCTCCACCCGATTCCTCCACGAGGGCGATATCGTAAGGCTGAAATCTGGCGGGCCGCCGATGACCGTCGCGCTAGGCGGTGTCGGTCGGGTAAGATGCCAGTGGTTTGATACAAAGAACCAGCTTTTGACGGAGACGTTCGACACGAATCTCCTCGTTAAGTACGAGTAGCGTTTCGAGCGGTCCGCCCGGTACCCCCTCTATCTCGAACGCGACGAACTCTTCGGACCTGCAAGCTCGCCCCTCCCTCTTTTGCCAAACTAAAGTATGTTATCGCCCAGCGCTCGGCCATGTACTAACAAGCCAAGCCACTTCGAATCAATGGCAGCAATCGCGAAAAAGAACCTCCGATAAGTGGCTTTGATCAGGTCTATCCGGTGCGATTCTGAGCTTTTTCTAGGTGTCACTCGATACGTAACACCCACAGCTGGCCGATAACAGAATCTATCAGACACATCAATCCAAAACAGCAGGTGCAACCCACTTCACAAAGCGACCGTCGTCAGTCCTTGGGATGGATGAATCCGATAGGATGTTTTTTCACCGGCACCGGCGCAAGCATATTCCGGACATGTTCGAAGAGCACTGCGATTTGCCGGTCATGCTGCGCCACCTTTCTGGCCAAGTCCTCATTGGTGGCAAGCAATTCACGCAGCCGCACAAACGCCCGCATAATACTGACGTTTACCTCGACTGCGCGCTTGCCGCGCAGGACGCCTGAGAGCATCGCCACCCCTTCTTGGGTGAAGACCCGCGGCGGAAATCGAGGGTCACGGTGCCTTTGGGAACCGGTCACAATTTGTGACCGGTTGATGTTCTCGATTTCGTCGGGCTCCAAACGCAGCATGAAATCCGGCGGAAAGCGTTCGAGATTGCGGCTTACCGCCTGGTTGAGCGCCTTGGTCTCGACGGCGTAGAGTTCCGCCAGGTCAAAGTCGAACATGACTTTCATACCCCGGATGAGGTAAATCCGGCTCGCGACCCGCTCAATCGGGATCAGAGAGTCTGTTTTTGCTTTGGCCATGGTCCGGCACTGTGGGCGGCCCTGTTGTCCGTGTCAAGTGGCGCGTAGTCGCGAACGGATACGGCTCTTCAAAAAAGTCCGGTTAGCCGCGTGCCGCCTGGGAGACAGCGAAGCTGTCTTCCAGCATCTGAAAGCGAACGATTTCACCCTTGGTGACGCTGAGCACGATCGCGAAGTCCGTCTTGACGATCTTGCCGGTTCGCTTGAACTTGGACGCGAGCGAGCCAAGTATCACCGCTCGATCGTCGTCGGCCAGAATGTCGTGGACCTCGAAACTGATCCTCTCCATCATCGCGCGCGAGTCGTTAACGAAATCGGTGATGGCGGCCCTGCCTGACTTTTGCCCGATCCAAGGCAGAACGCCGGTGTCACCCGCTATTTCCCACTCCATCTTCTCGCTGAACAGCTTGGCGATCTCGGCCGCTTCGGAGCCGTTGCCCATGCAGCGCAGAAACTCCCGCGCGAGGTGAAGGGTATCGTTCTGACTCATGGACACTTTCTTATTCTTGTAACGGCTCGCGCGCGCCGTCAAGGTTGCTCACGCCTTCTCCTCGGGCCGACGCACCCAAAATGCTCAGCAGGTCAAGCAAAGCTAAGCGCGTTCGCTACTTGGCAGGAGCGCAGCTCATTCCCACTGTTCGGACCGGTCCCCGGTCCTAACCCTTGCCAGCCTGTTTTTTGCGCTTCGCCCAATAGGCTTTCATCCGCTCGGATTGCGCTTTCCGCTTGGCGGGGCTCAGGCCCCTGCGTTTTGACACCGTTTTCGCGGGGGGAGGCACTGCGGCGGCGAATGGATTTTTCGGCGGACGGCCACGGCGTTTCACGGGCATTCCCAGGGCTTCGATTGCACGATTGAGCTTGTCGCGCTCCGCAATCAAAAGAGCAAGGATATGTTCTGTATTCATCTGCCGGAAATGGTAACACCTTTCACCCGCGCGCTCGCAGCCTCACTCCGGGACGGTCGTCGTTGAGAAACTCGACTCCCGCTTTCTCCAGTGCCCGTATTATGAGCGAGAGGGTAGAAGTGCGCGCTCCGATTTCGCCGTCGAACGATTCCATCCGGCGCACCGTGCTGATGGCAACGCCGGATTTTTTGGCAAGCTCCGTCTGTTCCCATCCCGCGAGCGCCCTTGCCGCTTTTAGCTGCCGCCCTGTGATCAAGGGGGAACTCTAACACGCTCAACCATTTGCCGCCAAAATAGAGTATGTCTGCTCGCACTAGTTGTATTTAATCATTGACTTGTGCGATCCTGCTGCCATGCCACGATCACTTACGCCCCTGATTGTTTTGGCCGCGCTGGTAAAGCTGGCCGCCGCCGCAAACTATACCTATGTGCCGATTCCTGCCACCGACAATATCCAGACGGCGCTCATCAGCACCATTCCCACCGGCATCTTTACGACGAGCAACGCGATCCCGTTCAGCATACCCGACACGCCAGGCAAATGCGGACCCTCCGCAGCCGCGCCATGCAACTATTACGACGGGTTCGGCGTTTCCGGCAGCGGACAAAGTGTCACCCTGAAAGTCTCTATTGTTGGTGCGACCGATATCTATACGCTGATGAACGCCTACAGCCCTCCGCCCGGAGTGCAGCTGGCCACCATCACCTTTGCGGGCACAGGAGGCGCGAGCGTCACATTTCCGCTCGTCGCCGGCCAGGACATCCGCGATTACCATCAGGGGCCTTTCGCCAACACGCTCTCCAACGGAATTGCTGGTGTTGACGCGGTCAATGTCCTCACCTGCGTCGATCCCACGAACTGCCTTGGCTCCGGCGCCACCGGCAACGTGCAGACCGGACGGCCAGGGACGTATGTTGCCGACGAGCAACATTTCTCGCTCGGCTCCACCTTTGCCGGGCAGACGCTAACGCAAATCATTCTTACGGACACCCATGACGGCGCAGTACCCATCCTGCTGGGCGTTACCGTGGCGAGTCAGGGAATTCCGGCCATAGGGGGCGTCGTGAGCGCCAGCGATTACGGCAAGCTCCCCGACACGGCTCCGGGTTCCCAGATTGAGATTTACGGCAGCAACCTCGCGAGAGACACGCATGGCTGGGGCGCCGCGGATTTCACAAACGGGATTGGACCCATTTCCCTGGACGGCACGTCCGTCACTATCGGCGGCAAATCCGCTTTCGTCGATTACATAAACCCCGGCCAGGTGAATGTCGTCGTGCCGTCGGACGTCCCTACCGGCGCTCAGGAAATAACGCTCAAGACCGATCAGGGGACGAGCGCGGCGTACAGCATTATGGTCAACGCCCTGGAGCCCGGCCTTCTGGCGCCACTTTCCTACAAGATCGACGGAACGCAATACGTGTTTGCCGTCCTGCCCGATGGCGATCACGCCCTTCCCTCTTCCACCGGCCCGACATCGCGGCCCGCCAGGCCCGGCGACATCCTCGTGCTTTACGGGATTGGCTTTGGGCCCGTCCTTCCGGATATTCCCGCGGGGCAGTTGGTCGAACAGACCAACATGCTCGCTTCTATCCTCGAGATTTCCATCGGAGGAATGCCGGCAAGCCTGCAATTCGCCGGACTCATTCAAAACCTGACCGGGCTTTATCAGTTCAATGTGGTCGTGCCAAACGCCGCTGCGGGCAATGCGCCGCTCACTTTCACCGTGGGAGGCGTCGCCGGGACGCAGACGCTGTATTTAGCGGTCGGGAATTGACGCCTTACCTGTCGGCGGCATTAAGGAAAGAACCACCATGCAACTCATTCTCGGCCGCCGTGCAGAGGCGCCGTCGCGCCCCATTGGCTTTGCCCTGAAGACGAACAGATCCTTCTGGTTGAGGGCAAAAACATCCGATGCAGACAGGCCCGGTATTATAGCGACAAAGCGTTCGTAGCCGCCAAGGCTTAATCTTCAATGGCGAATGTGACGAAATCCGCAAGTCAGATGTTCGAGGAGGAAGCCGCACGCTGGGAAGAGACAGAGATGCAGATCGGCTGTTCGACTGAGTACGGAGTAACCGTCCTTCGCTGCTGGATTCACTCGGATGGGGCCAAGGCTGACGGAGTGAGCGAGCGGCTTAAGCGTTACCATGCGGCAGCGGAGGAGACCATGAAGAATAAACTGGGACCGCATTGGTACGACCATTTCCTGCGGACAAGATCGTGCTGCAGCATCTGCGGAACGGGGTTCCGGCTTGAAAATCTCGGCATGTGCACTCATTGCGATGCGCTGATCGGGTATTGCCATCAGTTCGACGGTGGCATGGCGCCCAACGGCAATTTGAAGTGCCCGAGATGTAAAGACGGGGAAACGGTTGGCTGATCTGGCGAGGTCTTAGCGAAATGAAAGCGGCGTTTGAGATGGTGGTGCCATCAACCGTAATGGTTCTTTTGAGCATGCTTGTTTTCTCAATTCATGAGCGCTTTCAAGCATCTGGCAAAGGCCCCACGCATGCCTTTATGGATGGCGTAGTTTGGAGGTTGTCATGAGAAACAGATTCTTGAGTTTCGTTAAGAAAGCGGTCGCTCCGATGGCCCTTGTCGCTGCAATGGCGGCTTTCAGTCCAGTAACCGTGATGGCAGCGAATCGCGGCGGCGGATTCAGCGGCGGCCATGCGGGAGGATTTAGCGGGGGGCACTCCTACGCTGCACCGAGCCGTGGCAACTTAGGTGGCGGGCGTTCCTTCTCTGCACCACGTGGGAACGTCACTGGAAACTTCAATCGCGGGAACGCCTATGGTGGCGGTCGTGGGTATTACGGTGGTCGCGGGTATTACGGTGGAAGGGGATATGGCCCTGGATTCGGAATCGGCGTCGGCGTGTATCCGTCTTATGGGTATGCAGCGCCAGTGTGCAATCCCGGAGGGTTCTATGACCAGTATGGCGTGTGGCACTTCTATCCCGGTTGCGCGGTTCCTTACTAAGCCTGACGGCGGCCCGTCTCCCGGCGGGCCGCTCCTCCATCGTTAAACCCAGGCCTCCTCGCTGCTAATCTTCCGCGCGGCGGACTGCCTTTCAAGCTTCTGACGTTCGACCAGAGTGAATACGTCGCGACTCACTGAAACTTAAAACTGAGCGCGCAGTTCACGCCCGCGCCGCCGTTTTGGCTCAGAGAGTATTGCATGGCGATGCTGGCATTACCGCCATTGTCGTAGCATGTCGTAGACGAGCCAGACGCGGCGGTGCCGGGATTAGGTCCGCCATATTTATAAGTAGTCGTTCCGCCCAACCAGGCGGGCTGACCATTGCCGCCATTTATGCCCATAGCCAGCACTCTGCCGGATTGCGGCAATCCGTCATCCATTTTCGTGTCCATGCTATACGCTTGGGAGACAGTTATACCGGGTGCCGTACTGTTTATGGTGAATTGATTAACTATGGTGATGCCTTGTTCAATAGTGAAATAATTATTGCCGTCACTGCCTGTTGCGGCATTTACACCGCCACTCCAGACATAAATGAAGTTGCCGTTTCCTATTTTCGCTCCCGGATAGAAAGCAGAAAGACTTGGAGAAGAAGAAGCTGTAACGTTGTTACTGCCTACGCAACCACAACTATTAGCCGCCTGGCTAAAACCTGAATCGATCAAGCCCGCCTTACTCAAATCCGTCCAAAAAAGCATCACCTCGCCGCAGCCTTGACCGTATCCATAATTATAGAAGGTAGGGTAGCCAGCTAGCAGAATCCCGTTTCCAGTTCCCACGCTTGGCCCGAAGCAAGCCCTGTTTGAGAATCCAAAGGTCGTTGCCGCTGCCGAGGTAATATTGCCCGGCAGATAGCCGTACTTGCCGTAGAACGTATTCGCCGCCGTGTTGTATTTTTCAATCTGCGTAATCTGCGCGCGTACTGCCGCCGCGTTGATGAGACTCTGCCCCACGAGAACCCCACCGACAATCAGGCCGATGATGACCAACACGATGGCCATTTCGATGAGCGTGAAGCCTTGCTGGCGGACTTTCTGCACTCGCTCCCCGACGCGGTTTACAACATGCACATTATGTGGGGCGAAGCTTAAAGAAGTGTTAACAGTTCCGTGCTCTTCCCCTTAGCTTACAGCCCTTCCTTCGCCCATCCATCCGCCCCTGTCTCTCTCGCTTCTTCCTGGCGAATAGCGGGCGGCGCTTCCGCCGCAATGAAAAATTTCCCCTGCCCCCAAATGAAGTGATTGGGGGCATTCCTCGCGCATGGCCAAATTTTCCAGTTGCGCCGTCGCTCTTGCCGCCCGCTCAAAGATTCGCCGAAGCGAGGCCGCAGGGGCTTCGCCTAATTCGAAAGGAGAAAAATCCAATGGTTGATATGCAATCCATTCTGGAGTCGATAGAGCAACACCGCAAGACGTTGTCCGAGACGACAAAGGCAAACAAGGCCGTCATCTTTGAGGCGTTATCGGCGGCAGGAATTGACTTGGTCAATGTGACGTTCGACGGTGAAGGCGACTCCGGCCAGATCGAAAACATCATTGCGCGCAAGGGTGAAGTACAAATCCCGATTTCCGATCAAACGGTAACCGTCCAATCGGCCTCCTGGGATGGTAAGGAGGTCACTGTTCGGGAGCAGTCCCTCGGAGAGGCTATCGAACAGCTCTGCTACGACTTCCTGGAACAGGAGCATGGCGGCTGGGAAAACAATGACGGCGCTTTCGGTGAGTTCACCCTCGACGTTGAGGGCAAGAATGTAGAGCTCGAATTTAACGGGCGGTACAGCGACGTCCACACCAGCACTCATACGTTTTGAGGAGGGGACCATGGCACATCCATACCATCACTCCCTCTCCAGTGTGAAGAAATGGGGCGGCTACGCCCAGGACTATCAGCACATTCATGACTGGTTTGACGCCTCGAAGGCAATCATTGCCGATTTCCGGCACCGGGCGCTGCGCCATCATGCCGAGGGCATCTTCATGGCCGAGACGATATTCGGTCACACCCTGACACTCTCCACGCGGCGCGTCATCCCAACGCGATGGGTTGGCGAGCAGCACGTGCGCGAAGACCTGGGCTTCATCCCGTCCTTCGCGGACTGGGTGAAGGCGATTCGTCCCGAGCCGTGGATGGGTCGGGCGCAAAAACTCGAAGACATCGTCACTCTCGATCCCGAAATGGGACGCGACGTTGGAACTTCTTGGCAAATTCCTCCGGCCTTGCTAAGACTCAAAATCTCTACCACGGGTTGTGTCAAATCGACGAGCAAACCACAAGGAATGGGAGGAGCGGCATGAGATTTGCGACAGTCAGAAAAGCCCCCAGGGTGGTGCCGGACTTCACCAATCAGCTTGATCTCTTCTCCGAAGCGCCTATAGATAACTCCGAGCCGGGTACGCCAGAACCGGCACGTCCGTTCGGGGTACATCATGCCAGACCACGACCGCCTCAGCAGCTTAATCTTAGAGCACTGGAGCCTTTACCACCCGAAGATGCTCGCGGATCTACGCCAGCAAAACCGGCTTCAGCAGACACTGGGGGAGACAGCGGAACGGTTCACCGACCTCTTGTACGAGTTGGTGTCGGTGAAGAAGATGGAACACAACCAGGCCTGGGAAATCGCAATCCAGGAGATTCTCCTGCCGGAAGAGTCACCTTAGAGCTAGAGCCCGAAACGAAGCCTTCCCGCGACTTCCGCATCACGCCATCTCACCGCATCGGCCAGGGCGGTTTGCATGAAAAAGCCCGCGACAATGTCGCGGCGATCCGGCTCCTTAAAACCCTGGAAGCGGAGAACCGCGACGCCTCCGACGAAGAAAAAGCGGTGCTTGCCCGGTATGTGGGCTGGGGAGGCATGCCTAACGTGTTTGACTACGCTCCGCCTGAGGAGTGGAGAAACACGGCGCGGTCAGTTAAGGAACTGCTCACCGATTCGGAGTATGAATCGGCGCGGGCCTCGACGCCGAACGCGCACTTCACTTCTCCGCAGGTCATTGAGGCGATCTGGAATGGCTTGCGTCGCCTTGGCCTTGCGCAAGGCGCGCAGGTGTTGGAGCCGGCTATGGGCGTCGGGAATTTCTTCGGCCTTATGCCCGAGTCCATGCAGGGCGGCCACAGAACAGGCATCGAGCTCGACTCCATCACCGCGAGGATCGCGAGTAAGCTCTATCCCGATTCTTGCGTTTTTGCCAAGGGGTTTGAGGAGACTCCTCTTCCGGATAATTACTTCGACGCCGTCGTCGGAAACGTGCCCTTCGGCGATTATTCCGTCCACGACCCAGAGATGAAGCGCCAATTTACCCGCGCAATTCACGATTACTTCTTCGCCAAGTCGCTCGGGAAAGTGCGGCCGGGCGGAGTCATGGCGCTGATTACCAGCCGCTACACGATGGACAAGCAGGACGAGACCATCCGCCGGCATCTCTTCGAGCATGCGGATCTGCTGGGCGCGATACGGCTTCCGAACACCGCGTTCAAAGGCAATGCCGGAACGGAAGTCACGACCGATATTCTGTTCCTGCGCAAGCGCCGTCCGGGAGCAGAGCGCTCGGGAGAGGCATGGACCAAGCTCGCAACCATCGACAGCGCCGACGGCCCTATGGAGGTCAACGAATACTACGCCCGCCATCCCGAGATGATGCTGGGCAAGATGAAGCTCGAAGGGACGATGTACCGCGGAGCCGAGCCGACGCTTGCAGGCCAGCTCACGCCTGAGATGCTGAACCGCGCGGTAAAAGAGTTGCCCGCGGGCGCCTATATCCCAAAGGACGAAGGGCGCGGCCCTCCCCTCCCAGTGCTTGACGCCGAGGCATTCACCGGCATCAAGGACGGCGCTTACGCCTTGCGCGATGGCGCACTCGTAATCAGGAGCGGCGATAGCTTCGAGCCTCTGTCCCTTTCAGCCTCCACCGTCGCGCGCGTGCGCGGCATGATGGCGATCCGGGACGGCGTACGCCTGGTGTTCAAGACCCAGCTTGAAGACGCGCCTGAGGAACGGATCATCGAGGCGCGGAAGTTGCTAGGCAGCCTCTACGATTCATTCACCTACCGGTACGGCCCGCTTTCCTCGCGCGAGAATCTCCGGGCGTTCGCCGGAGACCCCGATCAGCCCCTCCTGCTCTCCCTTGAAAACTACGACGCCGAACATAATCGCGCCACCAAAACCGCCATCTTCGAGCGGCGCACGCTTGAGCGGTATAAACCGGCAACCCATGTCGACACCGCCCCCGAGGCGCTGGCGATTTCGCTTAATGAAACCGGCGGAATCGACTGGAAGCGCATGGGCTCTCTCACTGGCCACAACGCGCGGAAGATGCAGCGCGAGCTTGACAGCCTGGTTTACCGCAATCCCGAAGGCGAATGGGAAACCGCCGACCGCTATTTAAGCGGCAACGTGCGCGCGAAGCTCAAAGTCGCGGAGGCCGCCGCCGCTCTCGACCCCGCTTATGAGCGCAATATTCCGGCGCTCAAAGCCGTGCAGCCGGCCGATTTGCTTCCCGGCGACATCAGCGCCCGACTGGGCTCTTCGTGGATTCCCGCGAGCGACGTCAAGCAGTTTGTTACGGAATTGCTCGACATCCCTGAGCGCGCAGTCAACGTCAGCCACTCCGGCGCAATCGCCACCTGGGCGCTCACTCTCGAAAGCTATGCCAAAAGCAGCGTCAGCAATACCACAACACACAGCACGGCGAGGGCGCTTGCCAGCGACCTCATCGAGGACGCGCTCAATGGACGCACGCCCACCATATATGACCAAATCGACCGGGACACGCGCGTTGTCAACCAACAGGAGACCCTGGCGGCGCGCGAGGCGCAGCAGAAGCTTAAAGATCGCTTCAGCGAATGGATCTGGCAGGACGAGGACCGGGCACAGAGGCTTGCGCGTTACTACAACGACACGTTCAACAACCTCCGCCTGCGCACCTATGACGGCTCTCATCTGACCTTCCCCGGCATGAACCGCTCAATGCTGCGTCGGAGCGATCTCGACAAGCATCAGAAGGACGCGATATGGCGGATGTTGCAAAACGACAACACGCTGCTCGCGCATTGTGTCGGCGCAGGCAAGACCTGGGAGATGGTTGCAGCCGCAATGGAGATGAAGCGCCTTGGCCTGGCGAACAAGCCCATGATCGTTGTTCCCAATCACCTGGTTGAGCAATGGGGCGCGGCGTTCCTTGCCCTTTACCCCCAGGCGCATATCTTCGTCGCCGGCAAGGACGCGTTTGCCGCGGGCAACCGGCAGAAAGCCATGTCGCGTATCGCCACCGGCAACTATGACGCGGTGATCGTCTCGCACAGTGGGTTTGAAAAACTTCCCGTCTCCGATGAGACATTCGAGCGCTTTGTGGACAAGCAAAAAGACCAGCTCGAAGAAGCAATTCGCGAAGCGAGAGCCGAGAGCGGCGATAACCGCCGCATTGTGAAGGAACTCGAGAAAGCGAAAAAGCGCCTCGAGACAAAGCTCAAGGAGCGCGCCGACCGCGAGCGCAAAGACGATGCGGTCACGTTTGAACAGCTGGGCGTCGACCGGCTGTTCGTCGATGAGTCGGATCTGTTCAAGAATCTCGGGTTCGTAAGCAAGATGAACCGCATTGCCGGGCTTCCCAACACGGAAAGCAACCGCGCGCTCGACATGTACATGAAGACCCGCTATCTCGCCGAGCGCGGCGGCGGGACGGTATTTGCGACCGGCACGCCCATATCCAACACCATGGCCGAGATGTACACGCTGCAGCGCTACCTCGCGCCGATGTCGCTTGAAGCAGCAGGCGTCGAGCATTTTGACGCCTGGGCCGCGAACTTCGGTGAAGCCGTGACTGCGCTTGAACTCGCCCCGGACGGCTCGGGCTACCGAATGCACACCCGCTTCGCGAAATTCGTCAACCTGCCGGAGCTGCTTTCGATGTTCCGCAGCTTCGCCGATGTGCAGACCGCGGACATGCTCCACCTTCCCCGTCCAGAAATCGAGGGAGGCAAGCCCCACATTACCGCCGCACCCGCGTCGCCCGAGTTGAAGGAATTCGTGGGAACCCTAGTCGAGCGTGCGCAGAAACTCAAGAACGGCCGGGTTGATCCCAAGGTGGACAACATGCTGAAGATCACCGGCGACGGCAGGAAGGCGGCGCTCGATATGCGCCTCGTTGACCCGTTTGCCGAGATTCATGGCGACACCAAGGTAAGCCGTGCGGTCGAGAATATTTACCGCAGTTGGGAAGAAGGGCGGGACCGGCGCTCGACACAGCTCGTCTTTTGCGACCTCTCCACTCCGAATCCCGACAAGTTCAACGTCTATGACGACATCCGCGACAAGCTCATCGCCAAAGGCATCCCGGCCAAGGAAATCGCTTATATCCACGACGCCGATACCGACCTCCAGAAGAAAACGCTATTTGATTCGGTGAACGCAGCCCGCGTCCGGATTCTTTTCGGATCCACCGACAAGATGGGCGCCGGCACGAATGTGCAGAAGCGGCTCGCCGCGCTGCATCACCTCGATGCGCCGTGGAGGCCTCGCGACATCGAGCAGCGCGAGGGCAGGATATTGCGCCAGGGCAACCAGAACCCCACGGTCCACATCCACCGCTACGTCACCGAAGGGTCGTTCGACGCTTATATGTGGCAGACGCTGGAGACAAAAGCTCGCTTTATCAATCAGGTCATGAACGGCAGCGTCACGGTGCGCCAGGCGGAAGACCTCGAAGGCGGCGCGCTCACTTTCGCCGAAATCAAGGCCATCGCGTCCGGCAATCCAGCGGTGATGGAAAAGGTCAAGGTCGATACCGAAATCCGCAAACTCGACCAGCTCCGCTCATCCCATATCAATCAGCAGTACAAAATCCGGGGGCAGGTCGGCAGCCTGCCGGGGCAAATCGACCGCGCACGGAAATACCATGCCGCCGTCTCCGCCGACGTCGCCATGCGCGATACCCACGCCGAAGAAGACTTCACGATTAAGGTCGGGAGCCGGGAATTCTCCGGTAAAGGCGCGCGCGAGGAAGCTGGGAATGCTCTCAATTCGGTCGTCATGTCATGGCGCGGTGACCAGACGCTCAAAATGCGCGGGCACTTCAAAGGCTTCGAAATCTTGAGCCGTGGTGGTCCGTTCAAGGACAGCGAGCCGGACCTTTTCGTTAGGGGAAAGGAAACGTACAAGGCCAATCTCAACCCCGAAAATCCCCTGGGCACGATCGCAAGCATCGAGCACACCCTGCGCGCGCTGGACCATAAAGCCGAAGATGAGCATCGCGAAATCGAGCAGAAGGAAAAGACCCTGTCGGATTACAAGGCACAGCTTGGCCGCCCCTTCGAGCATGAGGCGCGTCTCAAAGAGCTTCTGGCGAAGCAGGCCCAGCTTAACGCCGCACTCGACCTCGACAAGCACGAGGCGCAGGTTGTGGCCGAGGACCGCGAACCCGAGAACAAGGCAGTCCCGGCGGGCTTCGCCGCGCGCGTGCGTGCCGAAGTCCGGGATGCGGCGATGGCCCCGTAGATTCACTGGAAGATTATCGCGCGGCGCCCTGCATTATGAAACTCAGCGCGCAGTTGATGCCCGTGCCGCTGTTTTGTTCCATGGAGTATGTCGTAGGGCCACTGACTCCGCCATTGTCGTAGCATGTCGTTGATGAGCCTGCCGTTGCTGAGGTCGTGGGGCCGTGATTCGCACCACTTGCGCCCATGTTGCCCCCACCTGCACCCCAAGTAACGAATTGGCCTGATTGAAACTGTAGATACATCGCCATCACTTTGCCGGATTGAGGAAATCCGTCATCAACCTTAGTGTCGATGGCATAGGCTTGGGCCACAGTCAGACCGGGTGATGAGTAAACATAGGAGCCCACCGTGACTGCAGAGGAAAGCCCAAAGTAATTTATGCCGTCGGGAGCGAGAGTGCTTTGCCCTTGGTTGTAACCGCCACTCCAGGCATAAATATAATTACCTCCGCCAATTTGTGCCGCCGGGAAATAACTTCCCGCATTCGCTGTGGTTATCGTGGCAGAAACAGTAGAACTGGCGGAATTGAAATTACCGGCTATGAGACCTGCCTGGCTCAAATCCATCCAGAGCATGACAGTTTCACCACCACCTTCAAAGTAGCCGTTGCCGGTGCCCTGAGAGCCTTGTATGATGCCATTGCCATCGCCCTGCCCAGGGTTTGACCCTCGCGCTGCAAACCCTAAACTTCCGGCATTCGCGCAATCGCCAGGCAGGCAGTTGTATTTCGTATAAAAAGTATTCACCGCCGTGTTGTACTTCTCAATCTGTGAAATCTGCGCGCGCATGGCCGCCGCGTTGATCAGACTCTGCCCCACGAGAATCCCGCCGACAATCATCCCGATGATAACCAGCACAATGCTCATCTCGATGAGCGTGAAAGCCGCTGTCAGAGCCTGTTTAGCGGATTTTTCGGGGGGGGCGATGTCATGCATGCGTGTCTTTCACGGGCGGAATTCCTCACCCCCGAATACTACAGGCCCGGCGGTAAAGAAATGGTTAATGCCAGTTTCTGGCATACCCATGCTGCTTAGGCAGGCCGCGATTTGACGATTCGCGCTGCGCCGCCTTTCGAGCCGACTCCCCTTGGCAGAGTTTCCTGTTAATGCCGGGCTTGACAGCATTGGATATCGCTCTCATAAGAAATCCATGACCAGATTGCCATTCAGCCCGGTGTTGCTGTTCGTCGCGGTTGCCGCTTCCCTCTCGGCCGTCTATGGCGAGCCGCCCGTCCAGCCCCCACCCGAGCCGGGCGTTGCTTCCGATCAGCCGCCGGTAATGACGGCGGGCCAACGCCGGGCACGAGAGCTATGGAACACGCTGAGCGATGCGGACAAGACGTTTATAAGGGAATTCGTGGCAAAGAACGATCTCGCACTTCTTTCGCCCGATCTTCTGTCGCTCCGCGCGCAAGGTAAGAATGAACAGTCCGTCAAGATGCTGGCGAAATATTATGACCTCCGCGACCCCGTGCGGGCTGAGATCCTTCTCAAACTCCTGGCGTATGCGCACGAACAGCAATAGATAGCGGCGGTCCCCGCGACGGTCCCGTGATCGGGCTTTCCGCCCTTCTCTCTTTCCGGCCCTCCGATGCGATTGCTGTGGATGCTCAAGCCCCCCCGCCGTGTTTCCCGCTGCTTTGAACGCCGATCCAATGCGCTCACCCATTCAAGCCATCTCATTTTGGAGACTCGCCCACATCCCTACTGCTGCCTCTATTTGTCGCCCCTTGCCTATCAGATCCGGTCTCGAACGAGGAAGCGCAGCCAAACAGAAGGCCCGCGAATCGCGTCGGAGCTGCGAGCGGGCCGTAACCGTTTGTTGCGCTTGCATTCGAGCCCTTTGGCTCTGAACGGCTTTGGTCTCGTTAAGAGGCTGCACAGGGTGGCCTCACACAACAAAAGGAGACTACATCATGGGCTACAACATTGGATTTTTCAAAGCGACCGACACCGGCTACACGGGCACAATCGAAACGCTCACGCACAAACTTAAAGTTGATTTTCACCGGATTCTCGACCGGACAAACGGCAAAGCCCCCGCACTCGAAGGCATCTGCGGCGAACTAAAGATCGCTGCCGCCTGGGAGTATACGGGCCGTAACGGAAAATACTTCTTCGTCAACTTTGAAGACCCCAGCTTTTCCTCAGGGAAATACTATCTTTCCCGCAATCGCGGCGTTGATGACGCCTGGACACTCAGCTTCGAGCGTCCGAAGGAAAAGAAGGATAACGCCGAGACCAGACACGTGGCGTAAGCCTCCGAAGGGGCGGCGGCAACGCCGCCCCTTCCCTTTCATCCCTCATTTCAAGGAATATCCGCATGGCCACATTTCAGTACACCCCACCCGAAGACGACAATGAAGACCGTGTCTATGTCCGCGTGGACGACATTTTCGACATCAGCATCCTCCGCGTGGAGGAGGGCATCGTCATCGATGTTTACGACAACGATGAGATCGACCTGCTCGCCACGCTTTCCGTCAATGAGGACTCACTCGCACGTAACAGGGAGGGTGGTCTTGCCGATTTATGACGTAACCGCCTGGTGCAGCCTGCCGCACTACGCAACCTTCCAGGTTGAAGCCCGAAGCCTCACGGAAGCCTTGAGGAAAGCCAGACACCAGGCTTCCGAGGAATACGCGGAACCGTGCGACGGCGTCGCGGTCGATTGGGACGAGTTTCAAATCTGTCCCGACGGCGATGAGACTAAGTCCAGGACCTACTTCGAGCCCGCAAGGCGAACTGAAATGGCCGCCGCACGTCTGCTACGCGCCGCCGAGTTCACTCTTCCCCTGCTCGAAATCATGGCCTGTACCAGCGAGAACCGGCAAGAGCGCCGCGCATATTACAAGATCCGCGCCGCCATCAACAAAGCGACGAAACCATAGGAGGATCAACCATCTTTCTGAAGCGCTACGCCTCATCCAGCACTGGTAGGTCAAATTGAATCGATCTACCATTCCTTGTGTACAGCACTTGCCAAAACCTTTCACACTCGCTAGAGTCGCAAGCGAACACTTTCCCGTGAGGGGATTGCCATGCGCAGCCAGGCCGAGCATTCGAAGTGGCAGGAGAAAGAGCACCACCGGCGCACCCGTCGCCGGGAGCGCGCCGTCGAAGGCGAAATCGGCCAATGGGTGCGAAGAGCCGGCATTCTGGCACCGCTCATCATCGGCGAGTTCGTCAAGGACCCCGATAGGAAATGGCGGTTCATCCGCGTTACCTCGGTTGCCGCCGCCATCCTTTCCGAAGGGCTCCATTCGCACAAGGCGCACCGCGAGCGCGAGCGCGACCGGGAGGCGTTGGAAGCTTGTGAAACCGGCTCGGCGCTTGCGTGCCCTTAACCTGGTCCTCCGCAGATCACTGGAATCGTAAACTTAGCGCTCAGTTTGCTGATTGGCAACGCTCAGAAGACATTGACAAACTCAAAAACACACTCCTGGATCGTCGTGTTGACGCCGGTGGAGTAATAAGTCACGCCGTCCGGCGAACATGCAGGCTGCCCGCTCCAGCCGGGGAAATAACCGCTCCCTAGCTGATGATCCTCGGTTATCGTGCCGGTGTTGGGCACTCCGTCGTCGAACTTGGTGTCGAACGCCTTTGCTTCCTGCGGCGTCATTAAGCCTGCGTGGTTGTAACCCTGACCATTACCCGGTCCCGTCACCGAGCCAAGTCTTATCGAGTTTCCGCCCGCTGCAGGGTACACGTAGAATTTTATGCAGCTATCATTCCCCGCATTCCCGCTCATGCTTAGATTGTATATGTGATAGGATGCGTTGCGGAACGAAGTCAACGGCTCATTGACGCCGGGCCAGTCTGCATCAAGCCTGGTAGTTGTGTAGTTGGTCGGCGCACCATTGAAACTTCCATTGATCATTCCAGCAAGGCTCAATTGCTGCCAGAACTTCTGCTCTTCGAGGTGGGCCGTGTCGTTGGAAGGATCACACTGTGCGTCTGGCGGCCCCACCATTCCATCGCCGTTGCCGTTGCACGTGCCCGTCGTTCCGTATCCTTCAGGGCATCCGTTGTTGTCGGTGCCGAAAAAAGTCGTCGCGTTGCCGCAGTCGCCGGGAAGGCAATCGTATTTTGTTTTGAAAGTCTCCGCCGCCGTCTTGAAGCGCTCGATGTCTTTGACGATCATCCGTATCTGCGCCTGGTTGATCATCTCCTGCCCCACCAGAATCCCGCCGACGATCAGGCCGATGATGACGAGCACGATGCTCATTTCGATGAGCGTAAAAGCCGCTGTCAGAGCCGTTTTGGCGGATTTTTCGGGGGGGGGGCGACATCATGCATGCTGGTCTATCAATGTTGCAACTCTTTCAGCCCCTCGAATACTACAGCCCGGCGGTTAAGAAAGGGTTAATCTCAGCACCGCCCGCACCTAAATGCATGGCACTGGCTTTGGTTTAACGACCGGCGCCTGGGCTTGCCGTCTTCGCCGGTTTCGCTTCCGGCTTTGTCTTAACCGGCCTTCCCCTCACGCCCCCAATCGCAACGGTGACGCCGACCGCACCGGCCAGCTCCTTGATTTTGGCGATGGCTTCCTGCTTGCGTTTCTCCTTGCGCGCATCGATCTCCTGCTGCGACCAGAGGGCGACCTGCGACAATTCCGCATCCGATAGGGCCCTCACCGTTTCCTGTGTCATAATTCCTCGTCTCCTTCCTTAATCTCGATGCGCTCGATATGCGCCGCGTCCTCGGGTTTTATATCCAGCTCGGTTTCCGTGCCTTGCTGAATAAACCGCGCCCTGTGCTCGCTGATGGCGCAACGCAGGCGGTCGAGATTTCTTCCCTCCGCCGTGACCTCATCCTTGCCGAACCGCAAGACTATCCTTCCGTCCGGGGTATATTTCACCCGCCGCAGGGAGGCATAATCGAAGCTCTCAATCGTGCCATCCGTCAACCTGACATCGAGCATGAGCGCCTCGCGGCTTTTGGCGCGGGCTTCCTGGAAAGCGTCCATCGCTTCTTCTTCGTCCGCTTCGTGGCGCGACGCGGTTTTCTTAACGAATTGTTCGACGACCGAGCGCCGCGTTTTGGTGTCAGTGCCTTCCATGACCGAGGGCCTCCCTTCGTTGCTTCGACTCAAACGCCTTGACAAGATCATGCGCGGCGATGCGCTCGCGCAGCTTGTGGTAGACCCGGTGCGCGTGCTTAAACAGCCGCTCCGTCATGCCCGGCTTGCGCTGGGGTTTCGGCTTCGCGTCTTCCATTAATTCCGTGGCGGAGAGACGGGCCGAGCTGCTTTGCACCGCATCCATCATTGCGGTCTTGTCGTCTGTATAAAGCCGAACGCCTTCGCGGCCACGCGACACCGAGACGTAGAAACTTTCCCGGTTGGCGGCCGCGAGCGATTCGGAGCCGAGCGCGATTAACACCTTGTCGACCGTCTTGCCCTGGGAGGCGTGCGAAGTCACCACGTAGCCGTGCGCCAGCCCCCCGTAATCCTTGGGAACGATGAAGCCATTGGTAAGCTTAATGTCGCCTGCCCTGGTGAACCCTTCCACTTCATAAACCGCTCCATTATTGAGCCTGTCTCCGGGTTTTCCAGCCCCCCGCCGTGTTTCCCGCGTAAATCCGTTCTGGGTGATGCGGACCCTGTCGCCCTCGGCAATGGCCAGCTTTTCCGGCCGGTACAGCTGAAGCTTCCTTGCTTCGCTCATGGGCAGCATCGTCTTGCTGCCATCCGAGCGCACGACCGTCACGCCGGCAGTGCCAGCGTCTTTTACGGTGACGCGCTCGCCGCGCCTGAAGCCCTTGGCGTTCTGGTGAAACTGGACGATCTCGCCGGGCGTGTAATTAACAGGATCGGTGCGCTCCGCTTCCGTGAGATTACGCGGCCGGAGAGCGGTAAATTCGCGCTCTTTGCCCGAGAGCATTCCGGATTGCTTAAGCGTCTCGCGTATAGCCTCGGTAACGCGATCCGATTCCCTGTGCGTGGGCGAAACCACGAGCGCGGTCTTAAACTCGCCCCCCTGTTTCCTCTCTGAAATCGCGGTAGCGTAATCCTCGGCAATCTGCCGGTAGCGGTTCTCGCCGGGCGCCTCGATAATCGCGCCCATCTTGTCCAACATCTCGACACCGGCCTCAAGACGCGTCCTGCCGCCCTTGCCCAGCGTGTCGCCCTCGGCGATGGCGGCGACGGCGTCGCGGTAGGATTCGTTGGTCTGGCGGCGGATCTGCCGGAGCATGGCAAAGTTGAGCCCGGCATCCTTCTCTAAAATCCTGAGCGCATCGCCGCGCAGGACGGCATTGTTTTGAGCCGAGTCGCCCGAAAGAATCACGCGGGCGTTCTGCTCTTTCGCCACGTCGAACAGCCGCTTCATATCCTTGACCGACAGCAGCCCGGCTTCATCCACCCAGAGCACCTGGCCGTTCACTTGTTTCTGCATTTGGGGGTCGATAAGGAGGCGCTCGACCGTCTCGGCCTTGGCAAAACCCTCCTTGCGCAGCACGCCCCGCGAGGCTTCGGCCGAGGGCGCGAAAGTGAAGACTTCCTTGCCGGTCTTCTCGATAGCCGCCACCGTCGCTTGCATCAGCCGTGTCTTGCCCGTGCCCGCACCGCCTTTCAAGGCCGTTACCTTGTCGCGGGAGTTGAGAATGACACGCATCGCTTCCTGTTGCTCAATGCTCAGTTCCCGGTCGGCGTTTACCGGATTGGCCCCGCCGAGCTTGTCGCGCGTGGCCTTGCCGGAGCGCACGAAATTCGTCATGTCGCGCTCTTCGCACAGCACGTCCCGGGTGGTGACGTAACGCCGACCGTTCCGGTCCTTTTGCAGGATGTAGTCGCGGATCGCGGCGCTCTTCACCTCCTCGACGCTGGCCTTGCCGACGCTGTGAGTAAGCGCCGTCTGCAGGAGCTTGGCTTTCGTGACGGCGGAGGCGCGCTCGAAACAATGCGAGAGCGCATAATCGACGGCCTCCCCTGCACTCAATCCTTGAGTTTGCTGGCCCGCCCGCGCCCTGATTATCGCCTCCCTTTCCCCATTGCCCAGGCGCTTATTCCATTCCTGGCGCAGCTCCGCCATACTCATCGGTTTTTCGGGTTTGGCTTCGCGGGTGCGCCGCCCCAGCTCGCGCTTGATGTTGGGATCGGTGACGCCGAGGCGCTGGGCTTCCTCCTCGATAATCTGGGTGCGCCGCGAGAATTTCAAGGAAGTGGCGCGGTCGATACCGCAAAGCCTGAAGCTATTGCCGTCGCGCTCGATGCCGTAGCCGAGCGCTGTTAGTTTTTCCGCGAGGCGGGAATGGAATGCAGCCTGAAAATAGCCCTTGTCGCGGACGATATGCTCAAACTCCCCGGCCTTCCAGCGCTCCTCAACCGGGTCGAAGGTCGCGTTGAATGCGACCGCGTGACAGTGCAATTGCGGATCGGGAATACCGTCCACGGGCCTGGTGGTGCGGTGGATGAATTCTCCCCAGACCATGTTGCAGGAGGCGCGATCTTCGCGCGCGCCACCCTTGCGCACACGGACACGCATCGCCATCTCCATCTCGTCCATCGTTTCCTTAACCGACTCGCGAAACGCGTCGGGTATTCGCTGGTCGGCGCCGAGCTCGTAGGCGAGCGTTACCGATTTCGGAGAATCGAACGTGAAATCGTAGAGCACCCGCCGCTCGGCTTTCGTGCGCAGCGTAAGTGGCTCGCCCGTCTCGGGGTTGATGTTTTCGCAGAGGCGGAAGTAGCTTTCCTTATCCACCGGTCCCGATAATCCCAGCAGCTCCGCTGCGCGTCCCTGCCATTCGCCGACCACCTCCTGGGCGTCGCTCATGTAGTAGTCGGAGCGCGACAGATGCTCGGTGAAATAGTCCTTGGCGGCCTTGGTGTCGGTTGCGTGGTTAATGAACAACATTGGGGACTCGTGGGCTTCGTGTTCAGACGCTATATGTAGTGGGTATCACCTGTGAACTACAACCACCGATAGAAAAAAGCAAGCGTATAGACGTGTCTCCTAAGCAGTGCTTAGAGATAAATTCCAACAACTCCACGGAACCGCTTTCTTGGGGTGTCCGGGCGTGATAAATCCGCCGCATATCGCACACCAAAATGTCACAGCTTGATTCGCGGAGATGCCTGGCTTGCGCCGGAAACTGCTTCCGCCAAGCTTCGTTGGACGGAGCGAAATTACGCGGCGGAAGCGGCTGAAAGCGATCTCTATCGGCCCGCAGCTCGTAGCAGCCGCTCCAGCGTAACGATGTCAGCGCCCGCACCTTGACCGAGTGGCCTTTCCTTAATGAGCAACGCTCCTGGCCTCCAGGGTGCGATGCCTCGAAGCCTCATGCATCGAGCCCCTGCCGTGCTTCAAGCGTGTCGAAGCCGATCCAGATGCGCTGCCTTCTTCCCCCTCACCTTTTCGTTTCCGCCGCATTCCCATGCCTGCTTCTTTGTATGCCGGCGACTATGCGCGCGTCGCTCCAAAGTCAATGACGGATTTTCCCCTGCCTTCGGCATTCCTCGCGAAACAAAATCCTATGACTTCGTCGTCTGTCCGCGCGCCTGACGTTCGCCGTCAAGAAGCTGCATAGGGCGGCTTCGAACAACAAAGGAGAAAGACTATGAAGAAATCAGCACTCATCATCGGCAGCTTCACCGCCACCGAAACCGGCTTCACGGGCAAGCTCGACACCCTGGCCATCAAGGCAAACGTCACCTTCGAGCGCAACGACAAGCAGAAGGAAAGCCACCCCGATTACACCGTGCTCGCAAACGGCAAAGACATCGGCGCGGCCTGGGAACGCGGCGACGACCGGGGCCACTACATCTCGGTCAGCTTCGAGGAGCCGAGCCTCGCGCCCGGTTACTACAACCTCACGAAGACCGGTGTTGAAAAGGGCTACACGCTCACCTTCCGCAAACCGATACCGCAGAAAGACAAACAGTAGCTCCAACAAGGGGCGGTAGCAAGGCCGCCCCTTCCCTTCTTAACCTTCCACCTAAAAGGAATAAGCCCATGACACTCTGCAACTACATAGCCCTCGATACCGCCAACATCGACCCGCTCAGTCCCTATTTCGACGACCTCTTCGATCTCGACATTCTCTGCACCGAAGAAGGCATCTTCATCAACGTTTCACCGGAGGAGTAACCGTCATGAATCACCACCGTGACCCCTTAGAGCCGACTAACGTCCAGCGCGCCCAATGGGCGAAGGCTGCGCTTACGGTCTTCACCGCCGAAACCTATGGCGGCGATCATCCCGAGACGATGGACAGCGGCGACCTGGAAACCGCAATCTCCGACCTGATCTGCGATCTGCTACATTTCGCCCGGTTCCAACCGCGCATGGACGCTGCCGAGATTCACTCGCACGCGCTCGGCATGTTCGAGCAGGAAATTGCGGAGGAAGCAAACTGCGACTGCCCTGACGGGAGTTAGTACGCCCCGTAGCTACAACGTCAGTCACGGCACAATTTCAAGGCTATCCGTATGACCGCCATCGTCCTCTGCCGCATCGACGCCAGCAAACGTATGCACCGCTTCTATCGGTTCGACGTAGAGCCGGATTTATTCGGCAATGGTGCTTTACTCGGGAATGGAGCCGCATCGGCAGCGCCGGCCAGACGCGCTCCTTCCCCTTCTCCACCGCTCAGGAAGCCGAAGCCGCGCTTGCGCGCCAACGCAGCGTCAAGGAACGACGAGGATATACGGTTTCGTAGAGTGAACGTCTGGGCTCAGCGGTGGCTCCGTCGAGAGTATCCTAATGATTCATGCCCCAACAAAGTCAGCTCACCGAGCGCGAGCTTATGGAAATGGCAGTAGACTTAGCAACCTCAAGTAAATCCGAGGACGACAAACGAATTCACCCAAAGGTTGGCGCGGTTGTGTCCCGAGACGGCTATGTTCTGAGTACCGGATATCGAGGAGAGCAATGTGAAGGCGCTCACGCAGAGGAATCTGCCCTGCTCAAATTGAAGGTCGATGAGGCGATCGGCGCGACCGTCTACAGCACGCTTGAGCCTTGCACAACGCGCAAAAACACACCCTGCTCTCTGCTACTCATTCAGCGGGGCATAAGTCGCCTCGTGTACGCTATGCTCGATCCGAATCCTGATATCCGTGGCCAAGGTGAATGGCTGTTGGAGGAACGTGGTGTTGAGATAGGGAAATTTCATCCGGATTTAGTCCGCGCAGTGAAGGCCCAAAATACGGAGTTTACAAGCTACATGCTCGGCCTGGGGCTGAGGATAACATCACCGATTGATGGGGAGATAATCACTTCCGATCCTGTTGCGGTCCATGGACTCTTTCGAGTGTTTCCGCGACCTGGTGATCGAATCCGAGCGTTCGGGCGATCAAGCACTTGGTATTACCCCCAGATGCCGATCGAATGGAACCGTGACCAAGGAACTTGGACGTGCCCACGGGTTTTTTTGAAGGCTGGGCCGAAGCCAAGGCCGTACGGCATTGTTGTCGCACGAGTGAGCGAGGACCTCGAAATATGGGTGCGCAGCTATACTAACGTCCACACGTTGACCAATCAATGGATCGGGGGCGAGATGCCTACGCCGCCGCCCGGATTCGAGGTGCTTGCCTCGGTTGATGTCACTCGTGAACCCCAGGGATGAAAAACACCCCGCAGAAATCGCAGGCCACGCTGAACAAGCAAGCAGCCTGCAAGAGAGCGGCGGGGACACCCGGCTTCAACCTCGGGCGTGAGGTTCAGGGTTATGGTCGTGGCGTCCTCTGTACTTTTAGCGTAGTGAGTTCGCTGTGGCGGAACGTCCACGAAAACGGAGGCGGAATCGAGAGCCAGCTACGAGCCAAGTGCCGACAGTTTTCAGACGAGGCGAATCGTCTCGCGCCATCATTTTGGAATGAAATGGAATGAAAACGCCGACGTGCAGGTTTGTAAGCTGTTGATTTTATGGTGGCCAGGGACGGAATCGAACCGCCGACGCCAGCCTTTTCAGGGCTGCGCTCTACCGACTGAGCTACCTGGCCGCGTGCGAGATTTTATTTTAACAGACCGTTACACTCGCTGCAGTTCGGCGAGCTTCGCTCCTGTCTCCGCCTCTATGCCCGCGTGCAGGCTGTTGCCGTGCGCATCCATGGTCACGATGGCCGCGAAATTCCGGACGCGCAAATGCCACATCGCTTCGGGTATCCCGAACTCGATCAGATGGACGCCTAGCACTTTCTCGACAGTGCGCGCGTAGAATTGCGCCGCACCGCCGATCGCGTTCAAATACACCGCGCCCGATTTTTCGAGTGCCGCTAACGTCTTTGCGCCCATGCCGCCCTTGCCGATCACTGCACGCACGCCGTATTTTTCGATCACCGTCGCCTGATACGGCTCCTCCCGGCTGCTGGTGGTCGGACCTGCCGCTTTCACCAGCCACTCCTCGCCCTGTTTCAGCATCACGGGGCCACAGTGATAAAGGACGGCGCCCCGCAGGTCCACCGGCGGCGCGTTCTTCATCAAGTGCGCATGCACTGCGTCGCGGCCCGTGAACACTTCGCCCGAGATCAGCACCACATCGCCGACACGCAGCCCGCGTACGGCTTCTTCCGTTAGAGGCGCGGTCAACACAACTTCGCGGCCGGTGAGCGGAAAGCCTTCGGAGCGTGCCATCCGCTCGACGGCCTGATTGGGATCGCGATACAGCCAGCGGTTAATAGCGCCGCTCAAAGCATCCAGACGAACTCCGAGCCTTCGAAAAGCCCAGCAATCATAGGCCACCGAAACAAAATAACTCGCGGGCAGACGGTTGGCCGCTGCGATTTTGCATCCGATGAGCGACACCTTTCCGCCAAAGCCCATGGCGCCGACACCGATGCGATTGGCCTGCTCCATCACCTCGGCCTCGAGCTTGGCCAGTTCAGGTACGGAATTTACATCGTCCAGCGTTCGAAAAAGTTGATTCTTAGCGAGCGCGTAGCCATGTGCGCGATCACTTCCGATGCAGACACCGACGGCGCCCGGCGCGCAGCCCTGCCCTTGGGCTTGCCAGACGGCATGCAGAATGCATTTACGGACGCCCTCAAGATTGCGGTCCGCGCGGCCCATGTGCTCCAATTCGCACGGCAGAGAATATTGGATGTTCTTATTCTCACAGCCGCCGCCCTTGAGGATAAGCTTCACCTCGATTTCATCTTCCTCCCATTGCTCGAAGTGGATCACGGGCGTTTCTTCGCCCAGATTGTCGCCGCTATTTTTGCCCGTCAGCGAATCCACCGAATTCGGACGCAGCTTGCCGCGGCGAGTGGCTTCCGCCACCGCTTCTTGAATAGCTCGCTTCACCTGGATTTGATTCACGCCCACCGGCGTGTGCACCAGAAACGTTGGCATGCCGGTGTCCTGACAGATGGGACCCTGATCCTGCTGCGCCATGTCGATATTGGTTGCAATGATCCCAAGCGCCTGTGACGCCTGGGTTCCAGGAGCCTCGTTCTCAAGTGCCAGGCCCATGGCCGCACGCACATCGGGAGGCAAATTCGTCGAGGTCTCGGTGATTAATTCAAGCAGACTCGTTTTTAAGAGGTTCATCGGTTCGTCGGTTCTTCAGTTCTTCGGTTAAAGAACTAGGGTATCTTGATCTTGACCTGGACTGTCATTCCTCGCGTGATAGCTGGCGACGGGTCTTTAATATCGATGAATACCTGGCCGGATTTCACCTCGCGGACGGTACCCACCGTCGGTGTTGGCCCACCCGCGATCTGGATTGCAACTGTTTGTCCGGGCTGGATTCCCTCGACGGTGTTAGCCACCACTTGGAGAACCTGTGGGTCCACAGCGATCTGAAACAGATCGGGGATCGCGGGAGTCACGGGCTGCCTCAACTGGCCGCGTCTCGCGATTACCACTCCATCGGCGGGCGAGTTCACTTCTCCCACCGCCGTCTCAGCCTCGGCATCTTCGAGGTCGCTGGTCTTTTGCGCGAGCGCCTTTCGAGCAGGCTCAAGTTCCTTTGTGGTTGAGTCCACGCGGTCAGCCGCGTTCTTAGCTGTCGCGGCTAGATTCTGCTCCGCCGCCTTCAGCGAATTGTATTCACGCTCCGCTCTCTCGTAAGCAAGCCGCGGAGTGACGCCTTCCTGAAACATCGTCTTTTGGCGTTCGAAAGTCTTCTCCGCTTGGTCGAGATCCGACTTGATGCGCATCGCATCCGCTTCCGAGCGGGAAACCTCCAGTCGCGCGGCGAGCAGGGCCGATTCAAGCTGGCTGAGACGGTTCTGCGCTTGTTCGGCGTCCAACTTTGCCATCTGTTGAGCGGCAGCCCGTTTCGGATTCCGGATGCGAGCCAGAACCTCGCCTTCCGAAACATGCTGTCCCACGTCGGCCATGAATTGTTCAACGGTCCCATCCACCGGCACGGGAATATTTACTACTTGAGCGGGCTGAATGCTACCAGTTAGCGTGATTTCCGGCGGAACAACCGGAATCGGAGCAGGCGCAGCCTTGGCATGCGTCGCACGCAATTGACGGGCCGCGAAGAATCCACCAGCCGCGAGCCCGAGCGCCACGACCCCGGCAATCGCGAGCATCCACCTCCCGCGCATACCCGATATTACCGCCTACTTTCTGCCTTCTGCTTTCTGCCTTCTGCCCCCTGCCGCCTGCCGCCTGCCGCCTGCCGCCTGCCGCCTGCCGCCTGCCGCCTGCCGCCTGCCGCCTGCCGCCTGCCGCCTGCCGCCTGCCGCCTGCCGCCTGCCGCCTGCCGCCTGCCGCCTGCCGCCTGAATGCTACAATCCTCTTTTATGTTCCGTGGACTGGAACACACCGCCATTGCGTCTCCCGATCCTGCCCGCCTAGCCGAGTGGTATGTGCAAAAACTCGACTTTCGCATCAATTACACCTATGACGGCAATTATTTTGTTCGCGCCTCCGATGGATCGATGCTCGAAATCATTCCTTCGCAGGGCGAGCGCGCGCCGCAGCAGATGAAGGATCCTGGCATCCGGCACCTGGCCGTGAGCGTGGATAATTTCGATGCGGCGCTAGGCGAATTGCGCAACCGGGGGGTCCAATTTCTGACCGAGCCATTCGCAAATCAAGGCAACCGGCTGGTATTCTTTAGCGACGGCGACGGAAACATTTTGCATTTGATCCAGCGCGAGCGCCCGCTCCCCTGATCGGAATCACGATTGCTCACCAAGGTTTTCAAAGCTTTCCAATACCGCGACTTCCGTATCTTGTGGACGGGTGCGTGTATTTCCAGCATCGGCACGTGGATGCAGGTCATGGCGCAGAGTTGGCTGGTTTTGCAAATTTCAGGTTCTCCATTTTGGTTGGGGATGGACTCGTTCCTCGGCAGCATACCGATCGTTCTTTTCTCGCTGGTGGGAGGCGTGCTGGCCGATCGGATGTCGCGCCAGCTAATTTTGGTCGGGTCGCAAGTGGTCCAGTTGACCTGCGCGTTCTTGTTAGCCGCGCTGTTCGCAACCGGCGTGATCTACGTAGGCGGTCCCAAAGGTTTCGAAGGAGTGTGGCCCATTCTGACGCTGTCGTTCCTGGTGGGTACTGCGCAATCATTTGGTGGGCCGTCCTATCAGGCGCTGGTACCGTCGCTAGTGAAGCCGGAAGACCTGCAGAACGCCATCGGTCTGAATTCCATTCAGTTCAACGTGGCGCGCGTCATCGGACCCACGCTGGGTGGCTTGGCGCTGACGAAACTCGGGGCGGCCTGGTGCTTCTCGCTGAACGGCCTGTCCTTCATCGCAGCCATCGCTTCCCTGCTGATCATCCGGCCGCAGTTCGTACCCGCGAAGACCGCTGAATCCGTGCTCACCAGCATGCGGCAGGGTTTCAGTTTCATCCGCAGGCAGGCTGCTATGGAAGCGCTCATTGTACTGGCGTTCGCCATGACGCTACTGGCCTTTCCGCTGATCGTATTCGTGCCCGTATTCGCGCGCGATGTTTTTCACGGAGGCCCGGATCTTTACACCGTCTTTCTGGTGTGTTCCGGCTGCGGCTCCATCACCGGCGCGCTGGTGGTAGCCGGACTCGGCAAGCATCGCCACCAAGGCCGTTCGGCTTTACTGATGCTCATCGTCCTGGGGGCATTGATCAGCAGCTTCGCGCTTTCGCGCAACCTGGTGCTGAGCTGCGTTCTCATCTTCCTAGCCGGAGGAATCCTGCTGGGGGCTTTCGTCACCATCAGCTCGTTGGTACAAATGATCACGTCCGATCAGATGCGCGGGCGCGTGATGAGCGTGTATAACGTCGCGTTTCGCGGCGGGATGCCTTTCGGAAGCTTGATTGTCGGTGCGTTGGTGAAGCAGTTCACTGCTCCTGTGGTTATAGCCTGGAACGGAGTTTTGTTGGCGATCTTAGGGTTGTACTTCCTGTTGGTTCAAAGGAAGGTTGCGGCGCTGTAGAATTGTAGATGATGAAGTCATTATTGGTCGTCTCGGCTCTATTTGCTATTAACGGATTCAACGATTCCGACCTGATCAAAGCGCGCGATCGCCAGGATAAGGCTGCGCTTGAAAAGATGGTCGGCGATCTCAAACCCGCTGCTGACAAAGATCCGAAGGATGCAGTTGCCCAATACCGGCTGGCTCTGGCTGAATCCTACTCGGCCGAAGTGGCCATTGAGACGCACGACAAACCATCCGCGAAGAACGCGGCGCAAGCGGGTATCGACGCCGCCGAGAAAGCTGTCGCGCTGAAGCCCGATTCCCCCGAGAATCATCGCATCCTGGGCACACTGTGCGGTCAAATGATTTCCGGCATGGGTTTAGCCGGCCTGAAGTACGGCAAATGCGCCCTCACCGCGGTCAACAAAGCCATTGAGCTGGATCCCAAGTCGGCCATCAATTATTTGAGCCACGGCGTCGGCAACTATTATCTGCCCACTGCCCTGGGCGGCGGATACGACCTGGCGATCAAAGATTTCCGGAAAGCCATCGAACTGGATGGCAAGAATGCGGACGCTTATTTATGGCTCGGAATCGCGCTGCGCAAAGTGAACCAGCCGGAGGAGGCGCGCAAGGCCATCGCGAAGTCACTGGAGCTGAATCCAAGCCGACTGTGGGCCAAACAGCAGCTCGATAAGACCCCGACCAATTGATGCGCGATCGGCTCGCGATCGGCGCCGCGATCATCGCGCTCACTTTTCTCAGTTATTTCCAGTTTCCCGGCCACACCTATTTAGGATCGGACACGCAAATCTACGTGCCGATGCTCGAACATATCTGGGACCCCTCGGCGCTTACGCGCGATCTGGTCGCCACCAAGCCGCACCTTGCATACACGCTGTACGACGAAATCGCAATTGCTCTCCGCTGGCTCACACACAGTTCTTTTCGAGCGGTATTGATCGCGCAGCAACTGTTGTTCCGTGCGCTTCAGATTCTGGGCGTGTATTTGCTCGCGCTATCGTTTCCATTGGCGCGCGGAAAGGCGTTAGTGGTGGCGGCTCTGTTTGCGTTGGGCGCAACAATCGCCGGACCAGCGGTGCTGACGTTCGAATATGAGCCGGTGCCGCGGGCGTTCGCGGTGGGACTGGTCTTTCTCGCCATCGGACTTGTGGCACAAGAACATTTAATGTGGGCCGACATCGCCGCAGCCCTTGCGTTCCTTTATCATCCGCCGACGGTGTGGGTATTTTGGGCGCTGTATTTGTGGCTCACATTGCGGCATCGGGATTACCGCGATCTGTGGCCGCTCGCGGCAGGAATCGTACTGCTGTTCGTGTCGTCGCGGTTGCAGCCGGGTGCAGCGGAGTCGCAATTCTTTTTCACGCGTGTGAGTCCGGAGCTGGAGAAACTGCAGCGCATGCGAGCTTCCTACAACTGGATCTCCACTTGGCCGGCCCAGTTGATCTGGCAGTACATCCTACTATGGCTCGTGTCGATGGTCGCTTTCTGGAGAGTGCGGCCCAGGACGGCGCGCCTTTTTCTGATCGGTATGCCGGCACTCGGCGTCCTGAGCGTGCCCGTTTCATATATATTGCTCGATCAACTGAAATGGGGTTTGATTCCACAGTTTCAACCGGCGCGCGCACTTGTTTTCGTAACGGCTTTTGCGGTGATCCTGGGCGCGGCGGCAGGCATCCGCGCGGCTGAGCAAAAGCGATGGATTGAATCCGTGGTTTGGTTTGTGATGGTGCTGGCGGTTCCCACTGCCGTGCCCCTATTTTCAATCTCCACGCGCAATCTTCTTTTGTTGCTGGCGTTATCCATTGCACTGTGCGCCACGCTGGCGCTGCAGCGATTTCGTTTGGCGCCGGCGCTGTTGACCGGGGTAGCCATCGCACCGAGTTTCGTCTTGCCATATTTGGCGCACGTCCGGAACTATCCGCGCCCTAATCTCGCGGGCCTCGAGGACCTGGCTCGGTTCGCCCGAGCGCAAACTCCCAAGGATGCGGTGTTCCTATTTGGCGATGCGGGAAGCAGTCCCGATCCGAGCATTTTTCGCGCTGAAAGCCAGCGAGCCGTATACGTCGACTGGAAGTCAGGCGGCCAGATGAATTTCAGTGAGCCGCTCGCGCGAGAGTGGTGGCAGCGCTGGCAAAACACGAACGCGCTGCGTTTCGATACGGCGGAAGTCAGCAGAATGGTGGAAATGGGACTTGACTATCTGGTGCTCTCACCAAGTCATCGTTTGCTGGACCGGCAGCCCGAGTATGAAAACAGCCAATTCGTCTTATACAAGCGCTAGCAGCCGGAGGCGTTGGGTTCATCACTTGGAGTCGCAGTCATATTGTTCTTTCCACTGGCCCTTCAGGCAGCCACAAGCTGACTCTCGAAGCTTTGGGTCCCCAAGAGCGGCGAGATCCCTGATTCTTCGGACGCACTCCTCCCTGCCTAGCAGCTCGCAGGCGATGTCTACGACATCCCAAAAGTAGTCAGCATAATTGTCGAGAGTATCGGCGTTCGCGGAGGGCGTAAGCAGCAGCGAGCCCAGGTGTTGCCGCGGAGGAAGCGTCGGATCATCTTCCCATCTCGTGAACACCCCCAAGAAACGGTGCGCTCCATAGTCGAACGTCGGTCGGAGGAACTCGCCCTCCTCGCGAAGGAGCCACGCTCGCGTTTTGGATCGATTAGCGACGTGATTAGGATTGTCGGGCAGAAGTTTGCAGCCCGGTATGGTGGAAGCCCACAGAAGTTTCTTCGTTGGCACACTTTCCCCCTTAACAACCGCCGTCGCGTGAAAGTCACCGACGCACCAGTACAGTTCATGTACGTCCAGCATTGTGGGCGGTGGGAGCCGATCAACAGTCTGCTCGCCGTAGAAGACGATATTCGTCACCTCGCCGATGGCCACGATGGGCGACGCCATCCAAACACCAAACAGCCCGCGCGTGCTGACCCGCGGCTGCGGGAATTTCTGCTCCGCAATCGAAGGAACGAGGCACAGTAGCGCGCCCAGCACGTATGGGAAGCGAGTCAGCCGCAATCTCATTTGGACGTCAGGAACGCGTCCACTTCCGCGCGAGTGGGTACCGACGCCTGGGCCCCCATGCGCGTCACTGATATTGCCGCGGCTGCGTTCGCAAACCGTAATGCTTCCTCTATTCCCCGATCTTCCGCTAACGCCACAGCCAAAGCCGCGTTGAATGTGTCACCCGCGGCCGTGGTGTCCTTAGCAACCACCGGAAAAGCGGGACTGAAGAGCTCGGTCTCGCCATCCAGGTAATAACAGCCCTGATCGCCCAGCTTCAGAAGGACAGCTCTAGGACCACGCTGGCGCAGCGAGTGAGCCAGTGCCGCGGCATCGGACATCGACACGCGTGCAGGCGGCAGGCCCAACAACAGCGACGCTTCCGTTTCATTCGGCGTAAGAATATCGACGCTCGCGAGCAATTCCGGCGCTAGCGGCGCGGCGGGTGCTGGATCCAGAATGGTCCGCGCGCCTTCCGCCCGCGCCAGCTTCAGAGCAGCCGCGACCGTGTCCAATGGCGACTCTAATTGGAACAATACGAACCGCGCTCCGCGAAAAACGGACCGCATCGCCTCTGTTTCTGAAGCCACGAGCGCGTGGTTTGCGCCAGACGCCACCACAATGGAATTTTGCCCGGAGGTGTCCACCGAAATCAGCGCCACGCCGGTGGGCTGCGCGCGCGTAGCATGAACTGCGCTGACATCCACGCCCGCCGCGGAGAGACTGGCCTTTAAGTGATCGGCGAATACATCGTAGCCCACGCGTCCCACCATCCGCACGGCTACTGAGTTTGCGCCGAGACGCGCGGCCGCACAAGCCTGGTTGGCGCCCTTGCCGCCAGGAATCATTTGGAAATTGCGGCCCAACACGGTCTGGCCGGGCGCCGGCAGTTGATCCACCGTCACCACGAAATCCATGTTGAGACTGCCAACCACGACCAGCGTGGTCATCGGGCAAAATCGATGCCGAACTTTTTGAGCTCTTCGGCATAATAACGCCGGTGGAGCAGATCCCACTCTTCGCTGCCTTCGGGTATTTCTTTTTTCTGCGAGCGGATCTTGGTGCGCGCCGCGCGGTCCACTTTCTCCTCAACCGCCAAAAGCTCGGTCATGGAGCGGACAATTTCCAGCCGCACGTCGTTCGGATCCTTCTTCAAACGAAACTCGCGTGCCTTGCGGAAAGACGCGACCAGCTTATGGGAGATATCGTTGATCTTGTCGCGAGAGAGCTTCATGTTGTCGCCCGTATCGCGGCCGGCCGCACGGATCACCTTACGCTGCGAAATCAGCGTGTTCTTGATACGCCGGAACATCTCCTGATAGCTGACGCCTTCGCGCCGCATGTAGTCGCTATACTGGCTCAATAATTCGCGGACCTCGTCGTTCAGGCGATCCTCCACCTGCAACTCGTCCTCAATGACGTGGCTGATCATTTCCGTGGCCGAATTCGGATCGGTGGTTTCGATGATCTGAGGCGTCATCCGTTTTACGAGTTGTCGGGAGAGGTACGCGATAAATTCTCTGCTCAGCAGCATCTTTATGTAAATTGAGGCAGCGACCCTTTGGCCCTCCTTCTGACGAGGAGCGGCCTGTGACCGTTTCTCAATTTTCGCACAGAATGATCGCGCACGCACTGATTGGCAGCTCTATAGAATTCTACGCGCGTTGGAGTTTGCGAGCGGCGTCCACGCGCGTGGCGCGTGCCAATGGGAGCGCGGCGCCGAATGTCGCGATTGCGATTACCACCAGGGCGGCGGCGCTCAGCATAGTTATGTCGCGCGGGGAGATGCCGAAGACCAGCGAGTCCAGCAAGTTCGAGGCTGCCCACGCAGCGCCAACTCCGAGCACCACTCCTGCCGCAATGAGCTTCGAGGCCGCGGTGCCTGCCCAAGTCAAAATCCCGGACCGCCCAGCCCCGAGCGCCAGGCGAATGGCGATCTCTTCTTCCCTGGCCGTGACCCAGTAGTTGAGAAGACCGTACACTCCCACGGCGGACAAGGTTAAAGCGAGTCCAGCAAAGATGGCCAGCAGCAGGGTCGCGAAGCGACGGCGATCTAATGTCGACGCCATGCGGCTCTCCTCAGGAACCAGCCTCTGGATGGGCAGGTTATGATCGAGCGATGCTGCCAAACGCCGCACCGCGGGCGCGAGGGAGTTCGGATCGCCGACGCTACGAATCATGGCCGTCATAGCTTGCTGCGGGTCCTGGGCAAAGGGCCTGTAGATTTCTGGATACGGTACGGTGCCCATCCCTTCCTGCTTAACGTCGCCAACCACGCCGACGATTTCGAAAGTGGCGCCTGGCATGTACGGGCCGCCGTATTTGATGACGTGCCCGACGGCGGATTCCTTGGGGAACCATTGCCGCGCAATTGTTTCGTTGACCACCGCCACCAATGGCGCACCCGTGCGATCCGCGCTGGTAAAAGTGCGGCCTTCGCGCAATGGGATTTTCATGGTCTCAAAATATCCGGGACCTGCGACGTTGAACAAAGAGAGCGGCACGTCTTCTTTCGCTGGAACGGGAGCTCCCAGCACCGAATACCACCAATCGCCGCAGTCGCCCTTCGGTGGAGGACAGTAAACGGCGCCCACTTCATCGGCTCCCGGAATTGTGCGAAGCCCATCGAGTAAACGATCGTAGAAATTTTGAATGGCTTGCGGATTTTGGTAACTGGCGCCTGGAAGTACCAACTCGAGAGAAAGCACGCGCGCCGGCACGAATCCCGGACTCGTGTTTTGCGCGGCGATCAAGCTGCGAAGCAACAGCCCGGAGCTGAATGCCAGCACCAGCGTGATGGTGATTTCAGCAATCACCAACGCATTCCGGAACGAGCGCTCGCGTTTGGTGTCGGTACCTGAGCGGCCACCGGCGTTAAGCGCGGAGGTGAGGTCGACTCTTCCAGCCGTTAATACCGGCGCTAATCCCACCACTACGCCGGTGACGATGGTGAGGCCCGCGGTGAAGAGCAGCACGCGCAGATCCAGACCGACCTCTGCCAGGCGCGGAATCCCTTTCGGAGCGATCAGAATCAGCGCCCGCAGCGCCCAGTAACCGAGCAACAAGCCGAGCGCGCCACCGATCGACGCTACCAACAGGTTTTCGGTGAGGACCTGCCGGACCA
Source organism: Bryobacterales bacterium (assembly GCA_003162425.1). Taxonomy (GTDB): domain Bacteria; phylum Acidobacteriota; class Terriglobia; order Bryobacterales; family Bryobacteraceae; genus Palsa-89. The sequence continues at coordinate 129,617 of PMOK01000284.1, forward strand.
GACGCATCCGTCCGGCGCCAATAGCGGTTCGAATGGCGATCTCGCGGGAGCGTGTCGCGCTGCGCGCCAGCACAAGATTAGCGACGTTGGCGCAGGCGATCAGCAGGATCAGCCCGACTGCTCCCATCAGCAGCCACAAGATAGGACGAACATCTCCCGCAGTCTCGTCTATTAAGAACTTTCCCGCGGAGCGGTGATCATCCTCGGTTCCAGGATCTTCCCGGGCCAGCCGTTGCATGATCTGGTCCAGGTCGCCGAGTGCGGTGGCTAGCGTTACGTCCGACCGCAATCGCCCGAGCACGCGCATGGAGCCATGTTGCGTACGAGGTTCCGAATCGCTACGAAACAGGCCCATGGGCAGATAGAAATCGACGGCCATGTTGTGAAAATCCGGCCCAGGTGGAAGTACTCCGATAATGCGATAGGACAATCCGTTCAGGTCGAGCGTGCCGCTTAGCACGCCCCTATCGCCACCCAGCTTGTTGATCCAGAATTTGTAGTCCAGAACGGCGGTACGCTGCGTGCCCGCGCGATCTTCCTCAGCGGTGAATACGCGCCCCAGCACCGGCTTCGCTCCCACCAGACGGAAAAAGGCGTTGTCTACTTGGATCGCCCTGGTGAACAGCGGCTCACCACGGCCAGTCAGCGTAAATTGATTCCATTGGTAGCCGGCCATGTCCCCGAAGGTGTGATTGTACTTTTTCCAAGCCCGATAGTTTCCCCAGGTGACGCTAATCCCTTCCACTTTGCCGTGTGACTCACCCAGCCAGACCAGCCGCTCGGCGTCGGGATACGGCAGAGGTTTCAGCAGCACCGCATCCACCACGCTGAAGATAGCCGAGTTGGCGCCGATGCCCAAAGTCAAAGTGAGAATCACCACCAGCGAATAACCTGGCGACTTCAGAATGCCGCGAAGACCATAGCGCAGGTCTTGCAGTAACGTTGCAAAACGCGGGAAGGTCCAGGCTTCCTGCGCGCGTTCTTTGATCAAGGTAGGATTGCCAAAGTGGCGCCGGGCTTGGTTTCGCGCTTGATCGGCAGGGATGCCTCGCGCGAGATGATCGTCAGTTTCGAGCTCCAGGTTGGATTGGATCTCGGCCGCGAGATCGTCAGGAATAGCGCGCCTCCCGGTCAGCGCGTAGCGGAGCTTCGCCCACCATTCACGCACGGCCCACTCCTTTGGGAGCCAGCACGCGTCCCATGGCTTCCACGAATCGCTCCCACTTGGAAGTGGCCGCCAGAAGCTGCTTGCGGCCGAGCGCGGTGAGACGGTAATACTTCGCGCGGCGGGAATTGGGCGACGTTTTCCATTGCGCCGTGATCCAGGCCCGCTGCAGCAACCGCTGCAAGGCGGGATAGAGCGAGCCGTTGTCCACCAGGAATTCGCTGCCGGAATGATGTTCGATGAACTGGCCGATGCCGTAGGCGTGATTGGGCCCCATTTGCAGGCTGCGCAGAATCAGGACTTCGAGTGTGCCTTGCAGCAGCTCCAGCCGTTCAGATAGATTGTCTACGGTAGACATGCTATCTATGTAACATGAATTCTGGGAAGGCGTCAAGGCGGCGAAATTGCTATATTGCCATTGTTGATCGCTTTCATCCAAACGGTTCGCGGACGCAGCTTCACCTCGATATTCAGCCACTTGGGAGCCTTGGGGCTTTTCTTTCTGGCGATCCTGGATAGCTCTCCAATCCCAACATTTGGAGGGCCGGATATCCTGATCGCGATACTTGCTGCCACCCACCGGAACCCGTGGTACGAATATGCGGCGGTTGCGACAGCGGGCTCGGTGATCGGCGCGTATTTAACATTCCGGATCGCACGCAAAGCAGGCTCAGCCTATTTGAACAGCAAGTTCGGAGACAGTAGGGTGTCCGGGCTTCTGAAAATATTTGAGAAGTGGGGCTCCGGAACTCTGGCAGCCTCCGCCGCCATTCCCTTCCCTTTTCCAACCAGCATGTTCTTCGCCGCAGCGGGCGCTTCCAAGTACCGCACGGACAGGTTTCTCGCGGTTGTCACCATCGCTCGGGCTGCCCGCTACTCAGCCATCGCCGTCGTGGCGGATCTTTATGGGCGGCACTTCATCCGGATGCTCCGGCACCCGATGCAATATTGGGGTTGGTCGCTGCTTTTCGTCGCGATGATTTTCGCGTTAATCACTGCGTGGATTCTGATCAACCGGCGCTTCCGCACCGCATGAAATATGCTGAGTGTTTCACGATTTGTCCACCAGGATGTGCTCGGCTGAAACGAAGTACGCAACCCTGCCGTGATCGATGAAGTTCGCTTCGTCCTCGCGGGAGGCGTTCCATTCCGGCGATTGACGAGCCGCCAGCAACGCCTCCTCGTTATCGAACCATAGTTCCGCCATGCCGTCGTAGTCCGGCTGGTATTTGTCCCCTTCCACCGAGCGGCGATGGCTTTGCACTAATTTGCGGAGATGGGGAATGCGAGCACCGATGGGGCCGTGGACGTTCTTCCAGTAATGAAAGAATTCGTCATCGGTAAGGCCCGGCCTCTTGGTGATGCAATAAACCAGTTTGATCATCGTTATAAGCGCATATTGGAGCAAGCCTTCAATTCCCAAACTCCACCCAAGTTTCGGAACCCATAAAAGATGGTCCGGTTCTGCTTGGCATCCAAGGTTCCCGGTGACCAGAGAGTATGCACAGCGGCTTGGCGATGCCGGGTTGTTCGAGCTGGAACAGCGATCCGCACGAAGTTGAATCGTTTTGCCGGCATTTCCGAAGGAACAATCCAGCCCGGCTGAGCTGGGTCGAATTGCAGTTTCACGCTCCAGTCGAACTCCGGCAGACCGGATCGAGAGTGACGGGTGCCATCGTAGCCGCTCGGGAGTGCAAAACCGCCGGCCGCGGTCCAGCGCGTCTGATGAGGACGAAGCGAGTGGGAACAACTGCCTACTTCGGCGTACAGATGCGAACGTTGGTTGGCTGCTCGAAGCACTGAAGCGTCCTCCGCTACAGTTTTCAAGACCTGTTCCCAGAGCGCTGGGTCATCCTGCTCCGACAGTTTCTCCTCAACAGGCGCAGGCACGACCATCGACTCCATCCTACGACAGACTGCGGCGGATTTCTGCGATTCCAGAAGCGAGGTAACCAGGGCAACGCCGAAATGCGCCGGCTTACGAAGTTGCGATGATTGGGAACGATTCCGGACTAGCGGCCTGTCTGGCGCAACGTGTCAGTTCCTGATACCAATTTATGAATGGCAGTTCGGCTGGCTGCAGTAATCCTTCCATCGTCCGCCGGCAAACCGCCGCAAAGCGCGCGGACCGGCCCGCCATCCAATCCGCCGCGAGCTCGGTCAAGGTTTTGTGCCGCAGGCTGCCCAAGCCGTATTCGCGAGGAAACCCGTACTGCGCGGGAACAACATCTCCGTCAGCCTCGATCACTAGCGGCGAAACCAACCCCGCTAAATGACCAGGCTCGCGGCTGGCTGGCGCCAGGTTCTCCATCTGCAGAAGCAGCCCCTCAAAGGCGTTGCGGTTGACAAAATCCGTGTGAAAGGTCAATCTTCCGCCGTACCGCGCGCTCAACCGATTTACATGGAGCCACGCCATAGCCGCGTCGACGTCGGTGGGCGAGGATCCCTGTAGCAGTGATTCCGCGCGCCCAGCTTCCTCGAGTGGATGGATCTGCAGGCTCCGCGCTCCCTCTTCGTGTGCAAATTTGGCTACCCAGGGCAACTCGTTAACGTTGTGCCGCGTCAGGGTGAATATAAACCCGAAGCGAAAGCCTGCTTCCCGCAGGCCCGGCAGGCGCTCCCGCATAGCCTGAAACGCCAAGCCGGAGTCCCGGAGCCGGTTGTGAGACTCGGGTATTCCATCAATACTGATCGCAACCAGGTCGATCAAGCCACCGAGCATGCTGAGCCTTCGTCGATTCAGCAAAATGCCATTGGTAGTCACCGTTGTGCGCAAGCCAAGCTGTTTTGCCTGATGCAACAGCTCGGGCAATCCGGAATAGAGCAAAGGTTCTCCGCCCGATACGCTAACCACGTTATAGCCCTCACAAGCGGCATCCCGGATGGCGCCGAGTAACAGATGCCGGTCCAAATCATCGACTTCGCGCGGTCCGGAAGTTGAGTAGCAATGCAAGCACTTCAAATTGCAGCGGCGGGAAGGGTGCACTTGCAGAACCCGCTGATGACAACCAGTCCAGTTCATCGGCACACCCTTCCTTCTCTAGCCCTGCTCTCCGATAGTGGCTGGGCCAATCTGCACAAAGGCCTCGTCGATGGTTGGTATCCCATATGGGAACACCTTCACCGTCAGTCCTTGCGCGGTGAGCTGTCCCACAAGATTGCCAACGACATGGCCTGGCACCCGAGTGCCGCAGTATCCGTCGTCTTCATAACCGGTCACCACCGTGCCGCCCTGGGCCAGCACGAGGTCGACGACTGCACGTAGATCTGCTTTGGAAACGGGCTTCTTGGCCGACAACAGATGATCGACAATTTGGTCTGGATTTTGCTTTGACATGCGTGAACTCTCCTTGCCAAAAGAGTGAGTCTCGTCCGCGTCGCGTTTCATTTTTTCCACGAACATTCTGAAATCGGCGCTGCTTGGCTTTCGATCACCGTCGTGCTTTAGCCCATCCAGGAGGCGCCAGGCGCGGGGGACCAAGACAAACTCCACGCGCTGGCCTCCTGGACGTACGTTCATAGGTGACAGCAAGGTGACAAGCGTTTCACGCGGACTCTTTAGTTCCCGACGTAAAGTTGGAAGGGTCCCCAGTAATAGGGCTTGCGGTAGGTTTGCCCGGCGTGCAGCAGGCTAAGCTTGGCGGTGCGGAGTGCGTCTTCGGCCGGCACGCCACGCGCCAATTCTCCGTACAAAACCGACATCAAGGTAGAAGTGGACGCGTCACTCACGTCCCACAACCCGGCGATGACCTGACGCGCCCCCGCGTGCAGAAAAGCCCACGTTAGACCGACCAAGCCTTCGCCGGAATACGCCCGCGCGCCGGCGCTGCGGCACGAAGAAAGCGTCACCAGGTCGGCATTCAAGGGTATCTGCGTGATGTCGCGCGCTGTCAGAGCATAGGACGTGCCTTCCCGCGAGAGAATCAGTGCCGAATCCAACGGACTTGCCCGATTCGCCGTGGCATGAGCCGCGAAATGAATCAGCGAGAAGCGCGCTGCATCCGCTTTCCGGTATGCGGACGGGCGCGACGCACGGCCTTCGAACACAACTTTGCTCGGAGGCGCGAAGAGCGCTGCAATGGTCTCTACTTCTTTCCGGCTGTTGGGAAGTTGCGGGTACTCCGGCCCCGGCGATTCTGGATCTCCAATCGCAAGCAGCGAAGGCGGCGGCCTTCTCGATGGACGCGAATTCAGCAACAGACCAAGGGACGGTGCAACCGACAACGTGACATCTTCAACCCAGTATTTTGACGGATCACCGGGGGCCGGCAAGGTGTCGAAATTTAGAGAATGCAGTGCGCCGTCGGGTACGACAACTACTCGGGAGCCGGCCGGTACTAGCTCGCGAATCGGACCCAGCAGAATCTTCGAGAGCTGCTCCCCGGCGGGGTGGTGCGAATCGATGGGGTCCCGGAGATCCTCGATGGCCGTTCGATAGCTATCCACCAGCTCGCGAATCCTGCTCTCCGCCGGTAGCGTGAAAGTTTCAAACTTCGTCGGCGTAATAACCCATAGGCGCGATTGTTTGGGGCCCAGCCAGTAAGAGAGCAGAATGTGCTTCGATGATCGTGCCCTTTGCTGGAGCTCGGACACGCTCGCGTAACGCTTCATGGGCGACCCAATGCGCTCAGTGAGAATCCGAGCGCGGCTGGATTCCACAACTTCGAGCGCCCTGTCCGTATGGCCCTCCTCGACCAGAAAATCCACATAGTTCCGGTAGAAGCGAATCATGCTGGAAAGATAGGAGAGCTTGTAGTCTTCTTTGGCGATGCTGCCCTGGCTGGTTTCGAGAGTAGTGATGGCCGAGCGGAATTGTGCCTCGGCCTTGCGCACATCGCCGGTCTGAACGTACAGGTCGGCCAAGCCGCCTCGTGCATCGAGGGCGGGTGTGGGATCTTCCGACGGCGAATTCACCACGGACTGAAACAATATTTCGGACTCGGCGTACTGCTTGCGCGCCGCGGCAATGCGCGCCGAGTTCAAATGGTTATTGATTTCTTCACTGGTCAAGCCGAGTCCTTGGTTTATGGCGAGAGACTCCTGGTTGTATTTTTCGGCGGCGTCAAGCTGTTCCGTTGCGATGGCCGCCACTGCCAGCTTGGTTAGCCATTCGGCTGTCCGCGAACGGTTGTGCAGGTCTCTTGCGATCGCTAGCGCTTGCTTATAGCGACCGATAGCCCCCGGGAAATCGCCCGCCTCCAGTTGCATTGTCCCGATGTCGCCAAGCCATTCTTGTTGCGCGCTGCGATTTCCGATTTGGTCGAAACTGGACTCCGCCTGGACGAATCCATGGAGTGCCTGTTCAAAATCGCCTAGCCGGTAATAACACCATCCCAGGTTGCCGAATGTCTGCGCCGCGAGCGCAGTCGCGCCAATTTGCTGCGACAACGTGAGGGTTCTCTGGAACCAATAAATCGCCTCTTCGAATTGCGATTGGCCCAGGAACAAGTATCCGAGGTTACCCATGGCTTTGGCTTGTACATAAGCATCGCCCGACTGGACTGCGTCTTTTATGGCTCGCCGGGATGCGGCGTCCGCGTCTGGAAACCTGCCCAGTTTTGCAAACACTGGCCCTTGGCGCAGTTCCGCCTCCGCCATCAGAAGGGGCGACGCGCAGCTTTCCGCGAGAGCCTGGGCCTCGCGGAGCCCTTTCTCAGCCTTGGGATAGTCAGAAAGACGGTACCAGGCCCAGCCCTGGTGGATACGGCGCCGGGCCTGGAGGTCGGTCCTAGGCGGATTATCGGGGACGTTCAGTACCGAAAGAGCGGCGTCCGGTTGTCCCGCCAAAATGATTTCAGCCTTCAACAGCCGAAACTCCCAGCACCATTCCTGGGATAATCCACATTTCTTGAGTCCCTGCTCGGCCTGTGCTAGGGCTTGTTTCGTGTTGGCTTTCTTGAACGAGTCCTCAGCTTTCCCGTAAAGAACCTCGTTAGTCTCAATAGGCGCACGATGGCACCCACCGACGAGGGCAACCAGGATCAGAGGCCAACACTTTATGGTGGGAACGGATTGCCACCACTCCCGGGATTGAGACCTCCGAGTGTGGCCAAAAGGTGGATAGCCAGATGGATCAAACAGATGACAATGATCATTCGCAATACCCTCCTTAGAATATTCCGGAGCAGAATATCCTCGGCAGGTATGAATGTCAAGTGTTTTCTTGAGTATTCTCGTGAATATGTTCTCGATTGCGGTCAAAAAAGCGATGGGCACGATGCTACTGGAAATCGTGGGCCGTTTCAGCGATGAGAACCAACACCTTATGGAGGATACGGATCACCGCCGCTCTTCCCACCCGCCGTCTGTATGCCGCCTTTCACGGGGCATCCTAGGTCGATTTTGAGCATGACCAAGTGGCGCGTGTATTGGTGTACGAAAAACTGTCCCAAATGCACGGTTCCAAGCTGGGTGAGATGGATCCGGGCGGGCACTTCCATTGCATTCGAGGATTTTCCCGCCGCTGAGCAAAGAGAGAAGCCAACCACGTTTGGCATGCGGTCTCCTTCCGGCAGCGGAACCGGATCTCCGTTGGGGGCTGGCATGCCCAGGCGCTTCAACTGGTCGCGAGTGCCGCCGTTCCCGAGCGCGCTTTGTAGTTTGGACCACGTTGGGCAATCGGCAAGAACTCCCACCCCCATGTCTAATTCGTCCCAGAAGTAACTCCCGACGCGCAACCGTTCGAAGCGGCTACCCATCGTCGTGAAGGATGGCTCCTTGCCGCCCACGGAGAATGCGGACGCGATCCGGCACACCATCCGTTCGCACGTTATGACATCCAGGATGTTAAGTTTCTCGATGGCCGCCACCGCCAGCGTTTCAAATGGCCCATCCTTACCCCCGACGCCGGCCACCTCAGTGTACGCGGAGCCAAAGGAGAGGATCTCCTTATAGCGAAAGCCCTCCACTCGGGTTGAGCCATAGCCGCCACTCACTGGCAGCGCCAAGGCTGCTTGGGTGGGAATGAGATCTTCAAACGGCGAAACGATCTGGCCGGATGCCGCGACGGCGCTGGCATCGTGCAGATACGTGCTTCGGATTGTTTTGTCTTCCATTAGGCTCCTGGGTTAATCAAGTTTGAGAAAAAGTAAAAACCGATCGAGTTCAGCTTCAGGTTCGCCACCCGGCGCGGCGCCGCGGACAATTACTTTATATTGTCCGGATGGTAGCTGATTTCTCGAGATCAATATCTGCAGCGGCTTGCTAGGCGCGGGCGCGGGCACGCGCACGGAAAGGCGTGTGGCGCCGGCTTCGTCAACGAAAGACCAAAGATACTCCGCATAAGATTTCTCCCACGCCTTATCGACAACGAGTTCATAGGCCCGGTAGTTTTTGGGAACTTCTGTTGTTCGCTCGTCCCCGCGCGATAACGGCTGAAGCACGTAGCTGGCCGTGGCTTGCGGCGCCTGAGCCTGCCGCACTTGTTCGCGTAGGCCAGGCACAACCACCACAGCCTGGTAGGCTGCCAGGCAAAGCAGCCCCACAGCCGCCAGCGCCGGCGCAGCGCTCCATGGCCGCTGCCACAGCAGGGTCCACCAGGCGAGTCGAGCCCGCTCGTTTTTCGATTCGGGCACGTAGGCGCCTGACGCGCCCGCACTCTCATCCAGGAAAACAGCTTTTGCGTTCTCTTCAAAGATGGCGCCTGCCCGTAGCTCCTGCGCGCACTGCGTGCATCCGAAAAAGTGAATCTCAAACTCTTCGGACTCCGGAGTTGATAGCTCGCCCAGGAGGTACCGCTCAACCACCCCCTTGTTTACTGCTTGTTCATGGTCCATGTCACAGCCCTTTCGGCCCAACTTGCCTACCTACGCTCGCTTTCTTTAAGGCAAACCCGCACTGGCCCCCTTCGCCCTGACAATCTCCCGAAATCGTTCCTTGGCGCGATGGAGCAGCACACGCAGATAATCGTTGTCCACCTGAAAGTGACGCGATATCGCGGACCGATCTCCTTCCTCCAGGAACACCATCCTCAGCAACGCACGATCCTTCTCGGGAAGATCCGCTAGCACCTTCCGCACCATGCGCTTCCGTTCTTCGGTCACAATATCGTCGGCGAATCTCACGCGTTCGTCGCGCGGCTCCACGGCCAGGCCGGTTGGCGATTGGCGCGACTCATGGCGCAGCACCTCAAGCATCACGTTGTTGCAGACCGACAAAACGAAGCCACCGAACCGCTCGGGATACTCGATCGTCTTACCGGATTGCAAATACTTGAGAACACGCGCGAATGTCTCCTGCCGGATTTCGTCGATCAGATGCCGCGCGCGAACGCGGTTCCGCAGTTTAAGCCAGATGACGTTGCTAAAGTACGCTGTGAAGTGACTCTCGGTTTCGAAATCACCACTCCTCAGACGCCTAAGGTATCCCGCATCGAATTGGGCGCTTACCAATGGAGCTCCAGTAACAGTTAGGGTACTAAAAGAGCGTTGCCTGCTCAATCGCAGATCCTCAACTTCACTGGAGATCATAAACCCTTTCAGCACACTTGGGCGCCTACATCTCAAGTTTTTTGCCCTTAGTGCATTGCTGCTCACTAACACCACTTACCGGAGGGTGTTTGCGCCCATACGCTACGGCCTAGAGCTCGGCCATGGTTCGCTCATTATTTGTCGTGTCGTCTGGCTCGTGAGCGTTTCATCAGACGGAGGAGCTAGAACGCTTTTTTCGTTCTCGGCGCGCGTCTTGGCGGGGTCCGGTGTCTGGGATTTGCTACTTTGGCAGTTTTACCGCCCTTCAGTATATACCCGGCCTTTCAGGGCCTGGCGCGGTGGATGCCTCGATCTTCCCGGCAAGAGCGGTAAGGCTCGCACGTAAGAGCGATGTCCGGGGAAATTCAAGGGCGCGCAGCCGCGCTTGCCACGTTGTCCGTCACCAACTGTGCCTTAGCTGCTTCCACCAGCCGGGTCACTTCGGCTATCAGTTCCTCGCGCCGCCTGTGCTCCTTCTCGTATGTCTCGGCCGCGTCGCGCAGATTCGAGCCGCAGTGCGGGCACGTCGTCTCATGGGGCCAGATGTATTGGTTACACGCGCGGCAGATATCCAGGGCGGGTGGGATGCGTCCATCGCGAGTCAACGGCGCGCCGCGAGACCGGCGGGTCAACTGCACCAAATCGTTTCGAGCCGGAGTGCGGCGGACCACTTCAGCAGGTCCCGCTCCATCGCCGGGAATCTGCTCCGCGATGAGCTCAAATTCGCCGACGCCGAACGACGCGGGCGAGGCTTCGCGCCGTTTCACAATCCGTTCGCGCAGCCCCTGCTTCCGGAGTTCGAGTACGCGGTAGTGGCAATACGGATTGTTGCCGGGGCGGCCCAGTAGCGAATGCGAAGTCCAGGTGCAGCCGCCGCGGCAGACATCGGCGTAGTAGCAATCGCGGCAGAAGCCCCACAGGTCATTAACATCGCGGAGCCGTCCAAAATGGATTTCGGGACTCGTCGCCCAGATTTGGTCCAGGCTCATGTCCCGCACGTTGCCTCCGGAGAAGCCGTTGGTGGCAAGCGATGGGCATCCCTTGACAGTGCCGTCCGCCTCGAGTGCCAGCACGGTGTGTCCGGCGCTGCAGCCAGTCCAATGCACGCGCTCGTCGCCTAGGCCTCGCCACAAATGTTCGTAGGGTCCGAAGTAACCAATGTTGTTGCCCACCACCATCAACAGCCCCCGTTCGACACCTTCGGAATAAAGGCGCGCGAGCAACGGCATAAACTCGGCGAGTTGATAGGGCTGCAACAGCAGATGGTCATTGTCCGCGGCATTTCCCATGGCGACGGTAAGCTGAATCTGCCAATGCGTGGCGCCGACATCGATTATCGTGTTCATCAACTCCGGCAGATGCGGCATTGTCTCAGAACCGATCTGCGTGTTGACGCTGATCCTCAACCCGGCAGCCTTAGCGCGACGCAGCGTATCCAGCGCACGGGCGAAGGAGCCGGGCACACCACGAACGCGGTCATGCAGCGCTTCCATGCCGTCCAGCGAGACTCCGATTCCCTGCAGTCCCGCGTCCACAGCAGCCGCTAGACGCTTGGGAGTGAGGTTCCGGCCGCCGGTCTGGATGGCGCAATACATCCCGTGGGACCGTATGGCGCGGACGATCTGGGTCCAGTCTGAACGCAGGTAGGCTTCGCCGCCGATCAGCGAGACCTCGCGGGTGCCTAGGCGCGCAAGATGCTCCACAACATCGAGGCATTCGGCGGTGGAGAGCTCGTTCGGCCGGCGGCGTCCCGCACGCGACCCACAATGCAGGCATTTCAGGTCACAGGCTAGCGTAATTTCCCACACGACGTGCACCGGAACGAAATTCCGATAGTCGTTTTCAACGCGGATACGCGCGGGTTTCGGCACGCCGTTCCTACTTCTTATGCTCGGCTTTGGCTATCTCAATTTTAAGGGCTTGCAAAGCGGCGGGAAGGTCGCCAGCCTGTTGCAAGTACTGCTCCGCTTCCTGGGCGACTTGTTTCATGCGATTGATATCGCCGGAGCAGATCGCATCATGGATAGTCACTCCGTAGAGCGGGATTGGATGGTGTTTTTCTTTTTCAGCCATGTTTACAATCTCCTTCTATTTCTTGCTCTTGTGTTCATGCTTGGCGATCTCGATTTTCAGGTATTCGAGAGCGGCCCCCACATCCCCGGCCTGCTGCAAGTGCTGTTCGGCCTCGGCGGCGAGTTGCTTCATCTTGGCCAGGTCGCCCTTTGCGATGGCTTCCTGGATTGGCGGCCCGTACGGAGGCACGGGGCCCCGGTCTGATTGCGCCATAAAAATCCCTCCTTTTTACTGTTTGCGCGAAAGCTTTGCGATTTCGATTTTCAAGTACTCGAGCGCGGCCCGCACATCGCCAACCTGCGCGAGGTGCTTCTCGGCTGCGGCTTCGAGCTGCTTCATCCGCGCCACATCGCCCTTCGCGATAGCTTCCTGGATAGGCGGTCCGTAAGGAACAATGGACGCTGGTTCTTTTTCCGCCATAAGTCCTTCCTTGCTACCCGGGTTTCCACCCGGACTTATCAACTCAATGAGGTTTGGTGGTTCGCGAAGCTTTCGCGATTTCGATCTTTAAATACTCAAGGGCCGCCCGCACGTCACCCGCTTGCTTGAGGTGTTCCTCGGCTTCCGCAGCAAGCTGCTTCATGCGCGGCAAATCCCCTTTTGCAATCGCCTCCTGGATGGGAGGACCGTAGAGTACAACAGCCATAGGTTTTAATTTATAACCGGTTTCTCGCAACATGTCAAATCAATTCTTGATAACACGGCGACAATGTTAGGGCATTAACAACCAGCCAGTTTAGTCAGGGGTTGCCGCGCGCCGGAATTCGTCGCCGGGCTCCTGAACTTCAGTGACAACCTGCGGGCAACGCAGGCACGCGGGCCGGCCTTCCTGGCGGAACCAACGGCATTCGTACCGAATCTTGCACGGCGGTAATGATTCCACTACCGCCGGAAGAATCTGAACGATGCGGGATGCCAGGCGGCAATTCGCGCCGTCGAAGTGACGGCACGCGCCCTCTTCGCAGCGCGCGGCGAAACGCAGAATCTCCGTGGGCTTGATTGCTCCCGTGAGATTCAGCCATCCTGTTGAAACCGGTACTGGATTTTCGAGATACGAAATCCGGGGCGCTTCCGGCGATCCTCCACGAACACCGAGGATCACCGGTTCAGCCATCTCTGGCTGTGCGCTGGGACACATCAAACTGCGATCAGTGGCCGTTATGGGGGCCTCCTACTCCTCGCGGAGCACAAAGCCCATGGTTGAGCCGCCAGGGAAGTTGGCAGCGACAGGATCTGCTTTAATCCCGGCCACCTTCGCAGTCACCTGTTTGGTAATTTCTTGAGCGGCGGCCTCTGCGTCAGCATGAGGAATCTGGGGTTGAATCCAGCGGCCGATGATGAGCCGGCTTTTGGCGATCTCCTGCGCGCCATGGGTTTTTTGCTGCTGGAGTTGGTGAACGGCGGCCGTAACCGCTTTTTCCAACTCGTTGAGACTGATCGTATGGGGTTGCTCAGCCATCGAGAGACTCCTTCTCGGTGAATATAGTCGCGATAATGGCTGTTGTCAACGAAAAAAGCACCTTAAGTGACATTTGTGAAGAAAAAGCTGGTACATAAAGGCGCTGCCGAAGTATACTGAGCGGAACCTGGCTATGAAACCCGTGGCACTGATCAGCATGCCGACGCTTTCCGCGCGGTTCCCCTCTTTCCAGTTAGCCCTGCTGAAACCAACCCTGGAACGGGCCGGGATTCCGGCGCAGACCTTTTCGCTCTTTATGTATTTTGGGACACGCATCGGCTGGAAGATCAACGAGGCGATTGCGGACGTGTGGCCCAGCATGGTTGGTGAATGGATCTGGACGAAAGCCGCGTTCGGAGCGGAAATAGAAGCGCGCGATGAGGAGTATTTTGGCGCCTACGATTACATTTTCCGCGCGATCTGCAAGCGCGCCGGGTGTACAACCAGGCGGTTTCAGAAAATTCGCGACAAAGATGCGCCTGAGTTCATCGATTTCTGCGTCGACGCCGTGGACTGGAAGCGGTTCGGCCTGATCGGTTTCTCAGTTGTGTTTCAGCAGAGCCTGGCCAGCATCGCTCTGGCAAAAGCGCTGAAAAAACGATACCCGGAGATCCCGATCGTGTTCGGGGGCGCGAGCCTGGAAGACGACATCGCTGACGAGATCATGCGCGGATGCCCCGAGGTCGACTATCTGCATTGCGGCGATGGCGAGATCTCGTTTCCCGAGATGGTCCATCGTCTGGACCGTGGTGAATCGATGCAGGGCCTGCGCGGCGTCATGTGGCGCAACGGAGGCAAGATCGAATACGCCGGGCGCGCGCCGAACTTTCAGGCGATGAATGAGACACCGATCCCGCAGTTTGACGAGTATTTTTACGCGCGCGAAGAAGGGGGTTATGAGGACTGGGATGAGGCCTGCGAGCCTATGCTCCCTATCGAATCGGCGCGCGGCTGCTGGTGGGGCGAAAAGCATCACTGCACCTTTTGCGGGCTGAACCGTTCCGGCATGGAGTTTCGCGCCAAGGACCCCGAGCGTGTCATTGAACAGATCGAGCACCTGTCGCGCAAACATGGCATCTACAGTTTCAACGCCATCGACAACATCATGGCGCCGGAGTACACCGAAAAGCTTTTCCGGCGGCTCGCGGAGTCGAACACCGATGTGGAGTTGCACTACGAGATCCGCCCGAACTTCTCGCGCACGCAGCTAGGGCGAATGCGCAAGGGCGGCCTCACTTCGGTGCAGCCTGGCGTCGAAAGCCTGTCAACGAACATTCTGAAGAGTATGCGCAAGATGACGACGGGCATGCGGAATGTCGAACTCATTAAGTGGTGCACCTATCACGACATCAGTTGCATGTACAACATCCTGATGCGATTCCCGGGCGAGACCGTGGAAGATTACCGGATGCAGGCCGAACTGGCGCCGAAGATCGTGCATTTGCAGCCGCCCTGGGGCATCGTGAAGGCTCGAGCCGACCGCGGCTCGCCGATGTATACGGATCCGGCATCGCAGTCCATCCGGCGGCTCAAACCGGCCGTTTGCTACAACTACCTTTTCCCGAAGAAGTTCAATCTCGAACGAGTGTCATACTACTTCGATCACGAAATGGACAACGTGGTGGACGAGGAACATTACGACGACTTGCTGGAAGCCGTTGCGAAGTGGCAGGCCAGTTGGACGGAGCGCGGGCACCCCTACCTGCGCTATCGCAAGGCGTTGACCAGCATCACTATTGAAGACGGGCGGCGGCGCAAGCAGCGTAAATATCAGTACGCCGACGGCCCGGCGCTGTTGTATGAGTATTGCGCGGACGCTCGAACGCCTCGCGACATCGCGTCGGCCATGGGGACTGATCCATGGGTGCAGCAGGCCCTGGACGACTTCATCCGAAAAGATCTCATCCTATTCCTGGATGGCCGCTATTTAAGCCTCGCGCTTCCAGCCAATCCGAACTTCGAGATGTCCGTTGGTCCTCAAGCCGCGGCCCTACCGCAACAACGCCCCAGCGACGGTTTTGTGCCCGCGATCGAACTGGTCACGGTGAGATGAGGGCCTCGACGGCTGTCTCCGCCAAACAGCAAACCGAACGCGAAGAACTGCTTGGGCTATTGCTCGAGCGCGGAATTCTGCAGCGCTCGGAAACGCAGCCCGTACTTTCACGCGACGGCTCATCAGCGCGCTGGATGCTGGATTCGCTCGCGGTGACGCTGACTCCGCGCGGTGCTGAGCTTGCTGGGCGGATGGTCCTGGAGCAATTGCAGAGATTCGACGGGCGACAATTGGCGGCGTACGGGCTGACCGCCGTTCCCATCCTGCAATCGGCTGTGCTGCAGTCCAGCGGCCGCTATAAGGGATTGCTAGTCCGTAGCGAACGCAAGCCGCACGGATCGCAAAAGTTGATCGAAGGCCAATTCGATCCGGACGAGCCCGTGATCCTGATCGAGGATTCGATAGCGTCGGGGATGAGCGCGCGGGAGGGCGTTCAGAAGCTGGAGGAAGCAGGCCTGCGCGTGGAGGGATGCGTCGCGTTGGTCCGCTTCGGTTGGGAAGGCGGCTGTTCAGATTTCGCGGAACGCGGCTACCACGTGGAAGCGATCTACGACATCTTTGAAGACTTGATGTCTCGCATGGAAAGTGAAAAGGGACCGGATTATAACCCTACCAAATGGTTTCCCGAATTTAGCTGGGGTGCACGCCGCGCGCCCGAGGGACTGCATCCGGCACACCTGGCGCGCGAGGTCCTGCGTGAATACTTTACCAGCGGTGAATGGCTGGCGCCGCCGCGCTCGCTCGATCGGGATGACTACGATTCCCATGGTGGCGCGTGGGTGAGCATCCGTTCGCGCGAGGACATCCATGATCGGCACGCGCGCGACGGCTTTTGGCATTTTCCGAATGAGAGGTCATGGGGCGTTGCCGAAGATGTTGTTCGCGCTGCTGTACGAACGGCTCGCGAACTGCCAAAGGGATCCGACGCGCTGAAGTTGATCGAATCGAGCTACGTCGCGGTGACTTTCTTTTCCGCCCTCGAAGCGGCGACGGTGGGAGAGCTGGACAACAATCGTTACGGGATTGTGGTGGTGAGTGGCGAACGGCCCGAGATCATGGGCGGCGCATTACCTCGGATGCCGGGGGTTCGCGATGAATGGCAGCAGTTCCATCATGCCCGAATCAACAATGCGCAACTCTACGAGTACGAGCCTTACGTTATCTATCGGCACGCGGTGTCGAAGTTCGTCGAGCCCGGCGCACCTTGGCAATCGAGCGGCGTTCCTGGCTCTGACGAGTCGCCGGACCTGGGAGCGCTCGCAAGGCACGCGCGAGATCTGGTCCTGGGCCGCGAGCGGCGCGAACCGCTCCCGCAGATAACGCTGACGGAAACGGTGAAGCAGCTATTCGTCACTATTTATGTGGATGGCGAGCCCTGCGGCTGCATGGGCTCCGGAATCGGTGACTTGGAGAACGATCTGCGTACGCTGACGAAAGCCGCGCTTCAAGATGAGCGGTTCGAGCACCCGGAGATCGACGAAGACGCGAGCGTAGCGGTGAGTGTTTCGCTGCTCTCCAATGAACTAGAGATGGGTGACTTCTCGCCCGAAGAGGTGCGGAGCAAGTATCGGCACGGCCAACAGGCTCTCATGGTGGAACAGAACCCGCGGTCCGGCATGCTTCTGCCGTTCATGACGTCGTGGCTCAGCCTGGACGCGGAGGGCTTTGTTGACGAAGTGCTCGACAAAGCCGGCGTCACCCGAGCTCCCTATAACTGGATCCGCTTCGATTGCGATACGTGGCTGGCCGATGAAGACGGCGTTGGAAAACTGGAGGGTGGTTTCAATCGTCTAACTCCGACGTTGCAGGCGGACGAGATTGCGCGGCTGCACGTCGACTATCTGCTTCGCAACCAGCGTGAGGACGGGGCGCTATACTTCGGCTATTACGTTTTCGAAAACATGTTGTATCAAGGGATCGACATGACGCGGCTGGCGCACGGCGCCTGGACTCTGGCGCGCGCCGGAAAGTCTGATGCCGCCGCATCCGCTCTGAAGCACATCCTTGGTCACGCTGACGACCCGGTGACGGGCCTCGCCCGCGATGCTTTTTTGCTTCTGACGCTGTGTGAGCCGGGCATGCAAGAGATGGTTAGCCGGTCGAAGCTTGCAGAAAAGTTATGGGCGTCGATCGACCGGCACGGGCGGGTCACAACGTGGGTTCCCGCGGCTCCAAGTGAAGATGACGACACCGGCGATGAGAGCGCTTCCGAAGAGGTGTCGCCTGAAGATCTTCAGAATTATGTGCCGGGTCAGGTTTTGCTCGCCTTGGCAGCGGCGGTGCGGACGGGTGCGACGGACGCGGACGAACGGAAGATCGAAAGCGCGTTCCGTTATTACCGTCACCGGTTCCGGTACAAGCGCGATTTCGGCCAGGTTTCGTGGATGTCGCTCGCGGCGGCGGCATGGTGGCGCCTGAGGGAGCGGCGCGAGTTCGCCGATTTCCTTTTCGAGATTACCGACTTTATCCTGACGTTCCAGCAGACTCACCCCGAGCAGGCGACACCAGGCGCGTTCCTGACTGGCCAACAGCCCGACCCGCCGGGATTCACCACGGCGGTTTATCTGGAGGCGGTGGCGTCTGCGCTCGACGTCGCGTCCGCGCTCTCAGACACAGCTAGGGAACACCGGTACGATGATGCGTGGCGGCTTGGTTTCACTTTCCTCGGCCGGCTAATCATTCAGGATCGCGATTCATCGATTCTGCCGAACGCCGAGTACGCGGTGGGTGGGCTCCGGGAAAACCTCTACAGCGGCCACGTCCGTATCGACTTTGTTCAGCATTCCCTCGCCGCGATCATGGAGCGGCATCCAGATGTTTTCGTAAACAATCAGACAGATTAGGAGAATCAGAATGGCAGCTAAGAAACGACCAACGAAAAAGCGAAAGAAGCCAGGCGTGATAGTAGAAGTTGCGCCACCTAGAAAGAAGAAGCCGTACGGGCCGGTTGTAGAGGTCGCGCCCGGTAAGAGGCCGAAGGGCCGGCCGATCGTCGAGGTCGCACCGCCGAGGAAGGGCAAGAAGAAGGCGGGGTCGCGAGTCACTGAAGTGGCTCCAATGACGAGGCGAAAGCGGCCGGCCAGCGGAGTGATCGTGGAAGTGGCTCCGGAAATCGCACCCGATATCGCGAGGAAGTCGCGCGGAGTGATCAAGGAGATGGCGCCGGCATTGAAGAGGAGATCGGCGGGGACAATCAAGGAGATTGCGCCTGCGACGAAGAGAAAGGGGAATTCGAGACCAGGCGTGATCGTGGAAGTTGCGCCGCCAGTGGACAAGAAACAGTAGTAAGCGGGAGGGCGGCAGGAATCCGGGCTCATGCCGTCCACTGCTCAGGGACGCTAGCCAGTATGGGGCAGATCGCAACCGTGCTTCTTTTTGCCGTTATGGCAGGAGCCGACAACTTCCAGGTTGCCTGCGGTCTTGGCATGTTGCCCCTGGGACGCGCAAGGAGGTGGGCGCTCGGCGCATCGTTCGGGATTTGCGAGGCATTCATGTCGCTGGCCGGCCTTCTGGCGGGGTCATATTTGCGCATCCATGTTTTTGGCGCTGCGTCGCTGGCCGGTACGATCACGCTACTCGCAAGTGGATTTTTGATCATCTATCTCGCGTTGAACGATCGGGACATGGAGGAACTAGCCAACAACAAATGGGTGATATTTGGTCTGCCGCTTTCGCTGAGCCTCGATAATCTGGCCGCCGGCGCTGGCCTCGGCGCCAACGGCTATCCCGTAATATTGTGTGCCGCAGTCATTGGATTGATTTGTACTGCGATGAGCCTGGCTGGTCTATTCCTAGGTGAACGAGTTCGCCGCCTGCTGCCGCGACGCGCCGGCGCGCTGGCCGGGGCTTGGCTGGTCCTGATGGCGGTGCATTCCCTCCTCAAGTGAGATACCCCAGCCTCAATGAAAACGATACCGGACGCCGACCCGCACATACACACCGGGGTTCGGAAAACCGATGTACTCGTGATATTGCTGGTTGAATAAATTGTCCACTCGCAGAGATGCGGTGAACGCATCTGAAAACTCGTAGCTCGACGACAGGCTCGCAGTTGAGTATCCGCCGACTGTTTGCTCGAGCGGCAACGGAACCTGAAAATCGTAGCGGCGGCCGACCGCCAGTACGTCCGCCTGGGAATGCCAGCGCGGCTTGATTTTCCAGGTGATGCCGCCTCCGCTCTGCCAATGCGGGACATCGCGTAGAGGCTCAGTGGTGTCCATCAATCGCCACTGCAGGTATGAAGCGTAAGCGCGCAACTCCAGGTGGGAGTTGACTGGCGCCGTGAGCGCGAACTCCGCCCCCTGTGTTCGCGCCTGGCTCCGATTGACCAAGCGGAATACGAGCGCGCTGAAGTCTATTAGATCCGTATAGGAATTGCGAAACGCGGTCAACTCCGCGCGCAGCCGCCGGTTCAGGAAATTGTTTTCGATACCGACGTCGTAGCTTCGGCTGAACTCGGGCTTCAGGAGAGGATTGCCGACCACCTTGTCCGCCAGCGCGTAAAAAGACGGAGTCTTGAATCCTCGCCCCCAATTCGCCTTCAATCTGGGACCGTCGGGAGCAAAACGGTAGCTGATCCCGGCGCTCGGGGAATAGACCGCGCGAAAATCGGTGGTCTTATCCACTCGTATGCCGGCAGTCGCAGTCAGCCCCCGGACCGAGTAGATGAGTACGCCATTAGCGTCCGCGGTATCGCGCGTTAGCGTGAAATTGTCGGGAATCGTGCCTGCGAGCACGCCGGTGCTGACGCCCTGCTCCCGCATCCAGCCCGCGCCAAGCTCCGCCGAGAAATTCGCACCCAGACGAAGCGTGTTCGTAAAACTAAAGCGGTAGCGTTTGAAATTGGTGTCGGTGATCTCGGTGGGGATGGAATTGAAAGTGGGTGGGATCGCGTCCAACGATGCCGGAATGTTGGAGTTTTGCGTTCGATCGAAGAAGTCGAAATTCAAACCGTAGAGCCAGGTTTGGTTTACCTGATGCTGAAAGCCTATCCCGGTTACCAGTTCGATGGTGTGCACCGCTTGCGCCTGTTGCAGGATGGAGAACTCCGGTCCTCCGCCGCCGGGAGGGAATCCGGATGCCTCGGCATTCTGATACCGGACGACAAATCGGATCAGCTTGTCATTTCCCAGCGAGAGATGCGAGCTCAGGCCGGCGGTACCCAGACTATAAGGATCCTTCTTGACCTGCTGGCCGATGTCCAGGTACGAGCCTGCGAATGAGTAATCCAGATTCCCGTTCTTACCGGATGCGCCGGCGGTTACATCGCGTGTCAGGAAATTGCCCAACGCTCCTCCCAACTCAAACATCGGCTTGCCCTCACCCCGGCGTGGAATGATGTTGATGACTCCCGCAATGGCATCCGAGCCATACATCGACGAAAGAGGTCCGCGTACGATTTCGATTTGCTCGATGCCATCGGTGCTCATGGTCGACAAGTCATAAGAACCGCCCAGAACGTCGGTGATGTCATTGATCGGAATGCCGTCGTAGAGCACCACTGTGAAGTTCGGTTTGCCGCCGCGCAAGGTAATGGTGGTCAGTCCGCCTCGCGCTCCGGACTGGGCAACAAACAGGAAAGGGACCTGCCGCAGCACGTCGGCGACGTTTTCGGCATGGCTGTCTTCAATAACCTGCCGCGTTACTACCATCACTGACGCCGATGTCGCCGACACAGGAGTGGCCTGTCCGGTTACAGTAATGACCGTCGGCTCCGCTTGCGGAATAGACTGGGCCGATTCGAGCGCCGGCCAAAGCATAGCGATCGCCAGAATACTGAAAGTTAGGCGCGTCACGATTGTTTTAAGGCAAGTTAAAGCGGTAAAGATTAGCGCCATATCCGATCACGACATAGTCTCCATAAATGGCCGGACCAAGGATATATATAGACGGCCCTGAAGGTAGTCCGGGCGCGGTCCACAGATGCAGGCCGGTCTGGGCATCGAACGCGTAGAGCGCGGGAAGCCAAGTGGAGACGAAGACCACGTCGTTGACCACCCCAGGCGAGCTTAAGCCCACTTCATTCGGCGTGGCATAGAGCGGGGTGGGCCCCACGTTGTACATGGAGGCCTGATTAGCGCCGACGGTGTTGACCTTGGTGGGCCAAGCATCGCTGAGGTCACTCCAATTGAGGGCACGAACGAAAGGTGTGGTGGTGTTGTCGATTGCGCCACCCCAACCACCCAATCCAACGAAGATGCGTTCGAGACCGGTGTGGACCGCTGCGGTACCGAAAATGCCGTACCTGTTTTCGCCGCCGTTTTGTCCAGCGGGGTCGACATTGGGGAGCTGCGCGCCGGTTACCGCGTCCTTTGGCAAGAGCTGACGGCTATTCAATTGGCCCATAGTCTTGGCGTCATAGATGAAGAAGGAACCAATCTTAGATCCGATACACATGACTCGGTCCGAGCCGCGCGTGAACAGAACCGGGCTGCTGGGCATATCCGCGTCAGAATCGGCGGGGTAATAACTGTCGTATTGCTGCGGCGCGTTGTAGCCCTCAAAAGTACCCGTATCTGCGTCGAGACCCAGGGCCCCGCTGCCATACCAGGAATCCGGAAGAGGGCCATCGTTGTAGGAGTTCCCGGTGCCGAAAAATACCTTATTGAGGGAACTGTCGTACGCCAAAGACGACCATGGCGAGCAACCTATATGAGGAGGATCGGCATGTACGCTGAACGTCGTTGCCCAGGAAGGGAGAACTCCACCCGGTGTACAGCTCTTGGGAATTACATTCGGCAGGTTGGTTTGTCCGCTATCGTTGCCGCCGGAAAATTGGTTGGTGCAGAAGAGCCATTGCACATGCCCTGCCGCCGCATCCAGGCACCACACAAACCCGAAACCACCCAGCTCACCCTCGCCCGTTCCCACGTAAACCTTGCCGTTCACCACCAGAGGAGAACTCCAGGTGTCGGCTTTGGGGTTAGAAACCGGCTGGTTCTTGTCCTTGGACGGGTGTTTAGATCGGTGGACCACACTAGCGTCATGGAGGCGCTGTGCACACAGTAAACGAAGCCTCCGAAGCTGGTGAAGTAGATGTTGCCGCCGACCACGGCAGGGGATCCTCCGATGCCTGTGTAGGATTGTGAGCTCATGTCGGTATCCGCGACTACGTATGAGCCGTTAATTCCGCCTGTGGCCAGGTCGATATTGTAGAGTGTTCCAGTCCCTTTAGAATTGTTCACGGTGCCGACATAGATGTTGCCTTGAACGATGCATGGGATGGTGATCACGCAGCCATCCAGGGGAATACTCGCGAGTGCCGTCATGTTTGCGACGGTCGTACTAGTGATGCCGCTGCAACCGGAAGCGGTGCCGCTGTGGGATTGGTCGTGATGATACATCCACCAGTCCTGAGAGATGAACCGGCAAGGAAACCGGACCGGAATCGGCCCGCGCAGCGGTAAATGGAGCCCGGCGGTACCGTGAACAATCTCGGGATTGGTCAGAGTGTGGAATAAGCTTTCCTCGGCAAGTCCCCCAGGCGGAGGGTCGAGTTGTTTAATGCGGTCGCGGAATTCGGCGAGACTGGCATTACCCGGTAATGGCGGAGCGACAACATGCGCGCTGCGTCCCCGGCGAGGCTCGGCGGCCGCATCGGTTCGAGCCAGGTGGTCACGCACCTCGGCCAAATCCTTTTCCGGCAGGGTGAGGAAATGATCCAGGCTGGCGAGGGTGATTCGCTTCATTTCGCCGGCCGAGTTGCTGTAAGCCATACTCCGTTCACTGGCCATGCGAAACAGAGCTTCGCGGAGCAGCGGATCCTCAGGCAGGCTGACCGGAATATAGACTCCCGGTGCTGAGATTTTTGCCCAGATGAAACGGCTGCCGGGGTTGACACCGGAGTTCCAGACCTTCTGCAGCGAATTGGATTTTTCATCCCACTTGAAGAAACGAGCGGAAAGCAGATCGAATCCGGCCAGGCTGGAAGGATCGTAAGGCTGCAACAGAACCGTGAGGCCGAATTCGGCCGGTCCGGAAATCTGTGTGGCCCGACCGGTGGCGCCTAGCGTGCCATGAGGAAGTGGGTTATCGACGGTTTCGAGTTTCAGGTTTGTGGATGGATCCCATCCAGCTACGCCTGGCGTCACGATCGCTTCAATGTGGACGTTGGTAATGGAACTCATAACGCTAGACCTCCGTGGATCGGGCGGACGGTGAATTCGGAGCTCAACTCGACGTCCTCTCGGTCAGATTAGCTAGCGACGCGGACGCGCCCTGGAGGCGATCCAATTCCGCGCCCGCGATTTCACGATCGTCGGCGAATGCCGCCCCGACCACCGCAATGATCGCCCCGTATTGATCGCGCACTGGAATTGCGACCGCGGCTCGCGCGTCCACCGCCTTGGCGCCCGGCTTTACGGCTCCCGTGCGATCCTCCTGCAGATTACAGGTCTGAACAGGCTCTCCGCGCTCCAGCGCGAGACCGGCCATTCCTTTCCCCGAGGGTACCCACGCCACAATCTCCCGTACTTTCTCGGGAATGTTTTGGGAGGCTGCCAGCACCAAGCCTCCCTTCTGGTGAAAGTGAACCGTGCCTGCAACGGCGCCGGCTTCACGGAGAAACGCTGCCAGCCAGGATTGCGCTGCTTCGTTGATTTGTGCCATGGCTCCCGGCCTATGTTGCGCGTTAAACATCCCAAGGTGGGGGAACGCGAATAATGATGGTACGCACCTCGCCGTGCCGCTTCGGTTCCCGAACCACGGTCACCCAGCTCCGCTCCTCCAACGCGTTGCCGGCAATCTCCAGCACACGCTTTTCACGGCTGTGGAAGCGCTCCAGCTCGCCGAGCCGTGTTTCAAGAATGAAGCCTTCGAAATCTCCGAAATGATCGAAGACCAAGCCGTTGACCTTTCCTGTCACCTCGTGGTGTTCGTGGCGGTGCTTGTCAACCAGGCACACTTCCGCAGGAGCAGTTATGGCGCCAGTGGGCGACGGCAGAATGTCGACGGGGTTTCCGCCGTAATGTAAGACGCGGATCGCCAACTGTTCGATATAGCGCTGCATTACGGGATACCAGCGGTTTTGCGGCAGAACATTCTGAGCGATCCAGCGGAACAGCGCAAGCCGGTGTTCTTCCGGCGCCAGCAGTTCCTGCTTAATGTGGATCCTCAGGTTGATCTGGAAAGCGCCGAGAACGCGCCTCCATGTCAGGATTTTGAGCCTGGATCGCTCCTTACGCGAGGGGGGCCCGGCGACGGGGACGTTTAGGCCGGCTTCGTTCGGTTGACCGCGCCCCACCACCTGGTTGGCGTCGGTCAACTGACGCACTACGATGGTGTAAAGGTCCCCGTCCTGAATACCAGGCGGAAGGTCCACCGTCAGCAAGCCGGCCAGGAATCCAGTGTTCAACGGGATGGGAACAAATGTTACGGGGCCAGTCGGGGTTGTTATGGTGTTCTGATCCTGAATGGTCAGCGTGTGATACGAGTATAAGCGGTCGGCAAGAGCGAGGATCTCAGCCGCGGTTACTCCCGGAAGATAAATGGATGCTGAACTGCCCGCCGGCGTGTTACCCCAGGTGATCATCAATTCGTCGACATCTTTGGTGGTCGCACTGCTCGCTTTAATCTGGAAGGGATGCGGCATGCGGCGGGAACCGGGCGCGCCCGGATTGGGTCCGTCGATATAGGCGAGATTGCGCTGCGCCAGCTTATCCGAAGAGGAGCTGTCGGCGTTGGGCGGAATGGGCACATCGTCAAAGGCGATCTCAGCGATCAGGCACTGGTGCGGCGCCTTGGTGAAGGCTGCGTTGATGGACTGGGTGATAAAGCCGGGGGTATTGAAATAGCCGGTCTTGTTGTCGAAATCACCGGCCTTGACAGATTGCGGGAAGAGCGCGGTGGGCTGGTTCATGTCGAGCCAACAGCCGTAATAGGTATCGATTTCCTTCCCAGTGACCGGCGAGATGGTCTGCACATTCGGCGTATCAGGGAGCTGCTTGGTGAGGTCGGCCGGGCCGGCGAAATTCACCCGCTCGACGGCGAAGAACGGGATGGTGACGATCTCGTTCATTCCCAGGGCGTCATTCTGGACGCCCAGCAGCGGGACCCGCGGAGTAACGTCGGGCGTGCCGATGGGGGTTGAGCGATATGTGGTGCTGGTATCGAAGGTCGAGACGGTGTTCTGCGCCTGGAAGGCGCGGAAGAAGACGCGGCAATTCTGTGCTTGCGTAGTGAACGGCGGGGGTGGGGGAGGCGTGGTGCCCTGGATACGCACGCGGCAGATCGCGAAATTGTAGGCGGGCTTTTTGCTACGAGGATTAATGGTCAAGTATTCAAGCTCATCGCCCGTCGCATCTTCGGCCTCGGTCAGGCTGGTATCGAAACTGTCCGTGCCGGCCGCGCCACTCGGGGTGATCCGTTTAATCAGATCGGCGATGTACGCCGTCGCGGCGGCGGATGCCTGAGCCGGCGACGGGGGATTGGTTGTTCCGGGCGGGTAGAAGTCGCTGACCGTCTTGTCGAAGAACTTCTTGTCGTCATCTACGCTGAATACTCGCAGGTCGGTGCTCAGCCAGGTTGTGTAATTGTTGCCCGCATCAGAGTCGGTGACATAAGGATTCGCGGCCTTCGTCAATACCAGCGGGGCGGAGGCACTGTAGGGCTTGCCGTTGACGGTAATATTCGCGGTCAGCGTTAAATTCTCGGTCTCATCAATGAAACCGTCGGTGCCCGTGAATTGAATATTAAACGGATATAGAATGCGCTGTGGCGCATTGGGCGGCGGCACGGTGGTGGTGAATACCGGACCGCTAAACGGCTGGATGTGCAGTTGCCCCATGGTCTGCAGATAGTTGATGATCGCGGCCTGATTCGCGTTCGTGGGGTCGACCGAGAATGTGACGATCGGTGGGTTCGTAGGACTGGTGAGATTGTCGCTCGAATCAATACCGAGTTCAGACGGAAAGAACCCCTCCATAACCACCCAGAAGGCGGTTGGGAAGTTGGCCGGCAAACCCATCGATGTCAGCTCGTTCTTGCCGAAGGTGCTGTTCTGGATCTGCAGAGAGCAGGTCTTCGCCAGCTGCGCGGCCGGGTTGACTTTCAGGCTCCCATAGACGATGCCGTCGAGCTCGTCGGTGTGGAATGTGTGCAGCTTGTTGTAGTAGGCGAAAGCGGTGTAGCCTTCGAAGAAGGCCATGACGCTGGACGTGTTGGGTTGGAACGTAATGCTGTCATTAACCTGCCCGTTCTCATACTCCTCCTGGCTCTCCCAAGCGCTCTGGTAGGATGCGGGCCTACCGCCCGTGCCCCCGCCGAAGGAGGGCGGCGTCAACGTTGCCGCCGACAGGGCCTGTATCCGTCGAACCAGGTTGCGGCCCTCCGCCGAACCTGTCAGCGGCACGATGGCGCCGGCGGCAGTCAGGGTTGGTTTGTCGGCTGCGGGCAGCGCGGCGTAGTCATTCTGGAGTTGAGTTTGGCGCGCCGAACTGAAGGTGTTGAAGTCAGTGACGCCGGTGGTGGTGGGGATGGGTGAATCTGAATCGTCGGACCAACCGGTGTACCCAGTCGACCTGGGGCGTTGATCTTTGGTAGGGTCCGGGTCTTCTATGGCGGGCTTTCCGGAGAAGAAGCCGTCGATATGGAACTCGAACAGAGCCATTGGCTCAAAGGTGGCTCCGTTTATTTGGAACTCTTTCGGCATCGGATCCGGCGGACTGTTCGCTTCCCAATTTTGGGCGAGGTAGGTGTTCGGCCCCACATTTACCGTCGCGCCAATCACGGGATCGCCGGCCGTGAAATAGACCGCGGCGGCGGTGCTGAGCGTGCCACGGATGCCGTTGACCGTGGTAACAACGGGCGCCGCGTGGGAGCGGAGGGCGACGGGGCTATTGAAGCGAAGCACCCTGCCGACCCCCGTCTTATCGATCGTCGTGGGAACGCTCAAGGGAACGCCATGCGCATCCACGCCTGAGGGCGTGAACGGAGGCTCGCCCTCAAGCCAAAAGGTGTTACCGGGACCCTGCGAACCGAACCCGAGGGGATTGGTCCCATCGTTCAGTGCGCCCCAAGTGCCCTTTGGATCGTTGTACCAGTCATTGTCCGTCGCAAAGCGGACCTCAAACCGGCCCGAGAACCAGATCTCCGGGTTGCTGATCGCTGTTAACGTAAATGAAGTGGTAGTGGCGCCGACATGAACATTGATCACCGTGTCGCCCTGCGCTGCGCTCACGGCTGTCGCAAAGATCGGGATCGTCATGCCGGCCGGGCTGATGCTGATGGTGCCGCCGGGTAAAGTCACGCCGGCCCCGTTCGGAGTGGCGTCGATGGTGGCGCTTTGCGTGCTGCCGTCGTTGGTGCTTAGGTTTAGCGGGACCGAGAATGTGATGCCGTTGTCCGGCGCGATTAGAAAACCATCGCCTGCGCTACTTCCATTGACGCTAATGACGATATTGCTCATGAATGCCTCCCTAGCTTACGTGAACTACCGGCCGCCGCCGTTTCCTCTCTGCACCAAATCTCGTCACAATAATTAAACGTTGGCTTGGCCTGCCATGCGGCGACTCCTCCGTTCAATATTTACTTTGCATCGCGCTTCGAGACCGCAAAGGGGGACATGGTCGAGTTATTATACGCAGTTTTCGTGTGAACGCAGCATTCTTTTTACCTTAATGAATGCTACAGCCTCCACCTAAGGGCGGATAAGTCGGCTACTTCACTGTGAGGCCTGATGAGCACCAAGGTCCGTGACGAATATACCGAAACACCCTGTGCAGCTATACTACTTCCCTTTTGCACATTGTTCTAGTAAAGTATCTTTACTGGCCGAGATGAGCTACCTCAATTCAATCCGACTCCATTTTGCCGGCCAGTTTCAAGCGGCTCCCTCCACGGTGAATAACGATCCGTTGCACTTCGACAACGCTACTTTCCAGCCGTCCTATCAACAACCCGCTACCGGGAATCAACCAAATCAGTTAAGTGGCTGAGCCAATGGTCCATTTAAGAGCCGAATTATTTCAAGACCTGAACGGAACGGTGGAGGGCTTGCGGTGCGCGATGCAGAACGCGATCGAACTCGAACACGCCACCATCCCTCCGTATCTGTACGCCCTCTATTCGATCAAGCCCGGCGCGAATGCCGAGATTGCCGGCCTCATCAAATCGATCGTCGTGGAAGAGATGCTGCACATGGCGCTCGATTGCAACATCCTGAACGCCATTCGAGGGACGCCCAAGATCGACGATCCGAACTTTGTGCCCAAATATCCAGGACCGTTGCCGGGCGGCGTGGAAAGCGAATTGACCGTTGGACTTGCACCTTTCTCGAAGCAAGTGGTCAAGAACACGTTCATGGTGATTGAGGAGCCGGAAGATCCGCTGCACTTTCCGGTACTGAAACTGGCAGAGGGCGAGAAGCCAACCACCATCGGCCAGTTCTATGCGGGTATCATCGACCAAATCCAGAAACTCGGTAACGGGATTTTCACCGGCGATCCAAAGAAGCAACTGACCACGGGCTTCGGCCCGCTGCAGACGATACACGTGCACGACGTCAAGTCCGCGATCGAAGCGATCAAGCTGATCGTGGCGCAGGGCGAGGGAACAACGACATCGCCGCTGGATCCGGAACATGATCCCGCGCACTACTATCGCTTCGCAGAAATCTATTACGGAAAGAAACTTATCCCCAACCCTGCTCCTCCACCGGACTTCGCGTATGGTGGCCACAACGTTTCTTTTGACCCCGCGGGAGTGTGGCCCGTCATCACGAATCCGAATCGAACCTCATACCCCGACGGATCGAAAGCCCGCAACCTGAACGAGACTTTCAATTACACTTACACCAGCCTTTTGAAGTCCATGCAGCTCACGTTTGGCGGCCAGCCCGATCGATTGGGACCGGCCATCGGATTGATGGAGTCGATGAAAGAGCAGGCACTGGTGATGATGGCGACCGAAACAGTTCCGGGCCAGACTGCCGGACCATCCTTTGAATACACGCCGGTGAACGAGTAGCGCACTATGTCCAAATCGAACTGGTGGATGTACCATGGCGATCCGGCTCATACCGGACTCGCGACTGGCAGCCGGATCAATTCACGAAATGCCGCTGCTCTAAGAATTCTGCACGATATCGAGATTCCAGGGCCCGTGCTTTCTGTTCCCGCGATTGTGGATGGTTTCGTCTATGTCGGGCTTGCCAACAGCCATGCTGCGCAAGGAGCCAATGGCGGGCAGTTCCTCAAGATCGACGCAAAGACCGGTAAGATAGCCGCGACTTTCGAATGGGACATCGATGCTCCTGAAGGCGACTCGCATGGGTTCATGGGCATGGGTTGCACGCCAGCCGTAGTCAACGGTCAAGTCTTTTTCACGGCGTTCAATGGAAAGATTTATTGCCTTTCAGCGGAGGACTTGAGCCTCACGTGGGTGACTGACCTGAGGCATGCCGACCCCGAGCACAATCAGCCTGTCACCAATGTGGGACCGGTTGGCGCTCCGCCCGCAGCCGGTTGGAGTTCGCCACTGGTCGCCGCCGATATTTTGAACGGCTGTGTCTACGTGGGTATAGGGGAAGGCGAGAATCCAGTGCTCTTCGGCTTCGTATTCTGCCTGGACATGTCGACTGGGAACGTGATCTGGGTTTACTGCGTGTGCCAGTTCGAGGAGGGAGTTGCGAACCAGCCCAATGTCCTTCCTCCCGCGGTAGTCAAGGGCGATCTGCCGCCTCCGTTCAGCGCCGGTCCGTGCAATCCGCCAATCCGCGGTTGTTCGGTTTGGTCGTCGATTGCTTACGATGACCTGCTGGGGCGGATTTATTGTGCCACCGGCAATCCTGTGCCCGATTCTACACTTCCATCGAAAGGTTTCTCCAACGGCATTCTGGCTTTGGACGCTACGTCGGGCGAGTTCCGTGGCTTTTTTCAGGCGCTTCCCGAAAGCAGCTATCGCAATACCGATAACGATGTCGATTTTGGCGGTTCGCCCGTGCTATTCACGGTGAACGGGCGCAGGCTGGTCACTGCGGGTTGCAAGAATGGCGGACTTTTCGTGCTGGACGCTGTAACGATGGAGCTGGTTCGCTGGCGGCAACTGCTGCCTTACTACAACGACGGCAGTCCAATTCCGTCGGTCGACCCGCACGTCGGTCCCAATGATGCGCGGCTCGATCCGCTGGTCCCAAACCGGATGTCCGCCGGTGAGGACCAGGAGAACTATTCGGGCACCTACAGCACTCCTGCGATCTACTCCGATCTGGGGCGGATTTATATCGGAATCGGCGGAAACAACTATCACAATGTGCAAGCGGGCATCGACTACTCAACCACTCCTTTCTTGCGAGCGCTGGACTGGGAAACGTTGGACGATGCATGGAAAATGGATGACGGCAATCCGCGCCTCTATGTAAATCCGCAGCCGCCCATGTATCGCACACCGGGCGAATCGGGACTAAGCTCGCCGGCGGTAGTCAACGATGTGGTTTTCTGTTCCACTTCGAAAATCGCCGTTTATGCCTTCGATGCCTACAGCGGCAAGATGCTGTGGGAAGACCAGCTCGGCGAACAAACCGGGGGCTTCAATGGAGGCTACGGATATTGTCTTGGCCCCGCAGTGGCAGGCGACTTCGTGGTTGCGGGTGCGCTCGTGTTCGGCAAGCGCGGGGGCGTACTCCGAATCTACTCGCTACCGGATTCCGAAGAGGCTTGAAGGAGGTCCAGATGGACTCGTCCGTGTCATTCGAAAAAGACATCGTACCTATTTTTCGGCAGTTCCGAGATTCGATGACGTGGAGACTCGATCTGACCAGCTTCGAAGACGTCAAGGCCAATGCCTCCACGATCTATAGTCAGATCCTATGGAGCCCTGGGACACAGCCGGGCATGCCCCCTCCGCCTTATCCGCCATTGACTGCGGCCCAAGTTGCTTTGTTCAAGGCGTGGAAGGACGGAGGTTTCCCGCCGTAGACTGTCCCACGCACGAACTTTAGCATCGAAATCCCATGCGTTCGCATGAGTGTATCTCATGGGCTTGCAGCCCATCCAATGGAATGAAAACTTCGGCTAATGGTGGGGCGGACCCCCTGGTCCGCGCGGGTCCCCCAGGACCCGCTACCTCAAGCACTGACAAATACCAGCAGCAGGCCGACGTGGGCGTCGGCCGCGGACCAGGGGGTCCGCCCCACTTTGTATTCGTCCATCTGGGACCAAGCGTTTTCGACGGTGCGAACGCAGCAAACACGAGTGTTCGCGCCACGCGCGTAGCGCACTCTTGCGAACACCTGGCGACCGAACCCAAGCGTTCACAGAGTGTGAACGCGGCACGCAAAAGTGTTCCCATCACGGCGGACCGTGCAACAATATTGATGAATATAAAGGACTTGCCTGCGGCAGCATCCTTTACATTCGAGGGTGCGTGCGCCACGAGGCGTCTTCATCACCTTTGGTGGGCCGCAGGCCCATGCCAACTCCCTTGCGGTCGCGGTTCGGTAGCACCTTCGAGATGAGGACTTCGAACACTGAATCGGTCCGGTATATTGGATGACATGAGATCGCGCCTTGCTGCGGTTCTTTTCTGCTTGATCGTTCTTCGATCGCTTGCGCATGGAGCCGAGCCGTCGCGACACAACGTCCCGCCGAGCGGCTATCGTGATTGGACCGTCTATGGGGGCGGGCCGGAAAGCATCCGCTATTCGAGTCTTGATCAGATCAATCGCGCCAACGTCCAGAAGCTCCAAGTTGCCTGGACATTTGATACGGGTGATGCGTTCGAAGGATCGGAGATGCAGTGCAATCCGATCGTTGTCGACGGCGTACTCTTCGCGACCACCCCGAAACTGCGTGTCATCGCTCTAGACGCGGCCACGGGGACGCTGCGCTGGAGTTTCGATCCAAACGAAGGCGCACCGATCACGCATGCGATTCGAAACCGGGGCGTCACCTATTGGTCGGACGGACACGATCAGCGGATTCTTTTCGTCTCGCGGCACTGGCTCTACGCGCTCAATGCCCGCACCGGATTGCTGATCACAACTTTCGGCAGCGGAGGCCGCGTGGATTTGCGGGAAGGTTTGGGCCGCGATCGGCGCGAGATCTCGATCTCTGCCACAAGTCCTGGAATTATCTACCGCGACCTTTTCATCATTAGCGGGTTGATGGCAGAGGATCTTCCAGCCCCGCCTGGCGACATCCGCGCTTTTGACGTGCGTACCGGGACAATTCGCTGGAGCTTTCACACCATCCCGCATCCGGGCGAGTTCGGCTATGACACCTGGCCGAAAGATGCGTGGAAGTCGAGCGGAGCGGCGAATAACTGGTCCGGTATGAGCTTGGACGAAAAGCGTGGGCTCTTATTTGTTCCCACCGGATCAGCGGCCTTCGACTTCTTCGGTTCGAACCGCATTGGCGATGACCTCTTCGCCAACTCGCTGCTCGCAGTTAGGGCTGAGACTGGCGAACGCGTGTGGCATTTCCAAGCTGTTAAACACGATCTGTGGGATCGCGATTTTCCCGCGCCGCCTAACCTGGTAACGGTCAAGCGCGGCAACAAACTGGTCGACGCCGTCGCGCAAATTACGAAAGCCGGTGTTGTGTTTGTTTTCGACCGCGTGACCGGCAAGTCGCTGTTCCCAATCGAGTATCGCTCAGCGCCGGCCTCCGACGTAGAAGGTGAATTGACAGCGAAGACGCAGCCGTTTCCGCTGAAGCCGCCGCCGTTTGCACGGCAAATCCTAACGGAGGACATGCTGACGCATCGAACGAGGGAAGCGCATCAGGCCGTGCTGGACGTGTTTCGGAGGGTTCGCAGCGCCGGGCAGTTCGTTCCTCCCAGCCGCGAAGGTACCATCGTCTTTCCCGGTTTTGACGGTGGCGGCGAGTGGGGCGGCGCGGCATTCGATCCGGCCTCGGGATTACTGTACGTCAACTCTAACGAGATGCCCTGGATCTTGCGGCTGATCGAGCGCCCCAAAGTGGAGGGTCGCACCACAGGGCGCAACTTGTATCTGGCCCACTGCGCCACCTGCCATCACGCAGACCTCCGGGGTAGTCCGCCCGATTTTCCCGCGCTCACCAACATCAGCGCCAAGCTCTCCGAAGAAGAAATTCGTACACTCGTTTATGAGGGCCGTGGCCGAATGCCGGCATTTACGAAGCTGTCAAGAGATGAGATAACCGCGCTCGACCACTTCCTGCTGACAGGCGAAGATGTACCGGTTGATGCACCGGCCTCGGAGAGTCCGTGGCCTTTCGGCTTGAAATACACAATCGACGGATATAACCGGTTTCTCGACACCGATGGCTACCCGGCCGTTGAACCGCCATGGGGCACGCTAAATGCAATCAACCTCACCACGGGCGAATTCGCGTGGAAAATCCCATTCGGCGAAATCCCCGAACTGGCCGCTAAAGGGTTACGCAATACAGGGAGCGAAAACTATGGCGGACCCATAGTCACAGCCGGCGGCCTGCTGTTCATCGGCGCTACAGACTACGACCGAAGATTCCACGCTTACGATAAATCAAACGGCCGGCTTTTGTGGGAGACGACGCTGCCCGCTGGAGGCAATGCCACGCCTGCTACTTACGAAGTAAACGGCCGTCAATTTGTGGTGATTGCGGCCGGCGGCGGCAAGTCAAAACAGCCGTCCGGAGGCACGTACGTAGCGTTCGCCCTGCCGCAGTGAGCGGCGGCCGCCCGGCGTGGTTATCGCGTGACGTCATTCGGCGTATACGCTCTTGACAAAACCCGATACGCTGTTAATTTGCCGGTCTGAATACTTTGTCTTGAACTCCACAGTGAGTCGCTTGCCAGCCTCGTCGGCATCGACGCCCTGCCGCTTGAGTTCCAATGCCCGTGTCCGCAAGTCGGTGATGAATGCCTTCTCTTGCGCTACCAAAGAGCCGTCTCCGACAGCGCTGTGATCGGGCAATACGTGTACCGCCCCTAACTTGGCCACCTGGTCCAGCACTCGAATCCAGCTCGCTGGCGTACCTCCATCGCCGTAGATGTTCGGTACCACCTTATTCTGGACCACATCTCCTGAGATCAAGGTTTTATCGGGTTCTACAAACGTGAGCTCGTCACCCTTGGTATGCGCGCCACCGAACCAGAGCAGGCGTGCCTTCACGCCTCCGCCGAGATCGAGAACCCGCTCTTTGTCGAAGGTCTCATCCGGCGGCGGAAGTTTTGCATCGGCGAGTAACTCCTTCCACTGAGCATTGCGACTCGAAAACATTTCGATCATTTCCGCACCGTGCTTTTCCATTTCGTCCTGCTGCACTTTGTCTCGTATCAGGATCGTACCGGCTGGAAACCCGGATGCACCCCCGGCGTGTTCGGGATGAAAATGGGTTGTCGTCAAATACAGCTTGTTCGGAGGCGCAAAGCGTTTCGCCACCTTCGCGGCGGTGGCGCCGTTGCGGGGTCCAAGGCCGGTATCTACCACCAACGTCGCGTCTCGCCCTACAACAATGCCGATATTGGGGAAACCCATAATCGCCCAAACATGATCAGATACTCGGACGGTGTCCTCACCGAGAATCGCCTGATTCTGCGCGTTTGAACTGATCGCGAAAAAGGCGAGCATCAGGAGGGCCTGGATGATCTTCATGAGGTCAGTTGTACTACTTTGGTGAGCCGGGTGGGTGACGCGCCCAAACGTAGCCCAAGCCGGGCAGACTGGACGCAGAGTTACTTGGCAAGTTCGAATCCATCTAGGGCCCGACAAACATTAAAGGAATGTTGAGAGAGAAAGTTGTAAAACCGTGTTTTTTGGGGAGCCAGGACTGCGATTTCTCCAAACGTTAATTCGCGACACCTTGTTCGGGTACAAGGCGAACTGCGTTTCCGGAATCAAACTTGACCCGAGGCCCCTTCTTCCGCAAACGAATTCGGCAATGGACTCCGAAGGGGGCCGGGTGAGGCTAAACCTGGCGATTCGATGCGATCTCTCCTGAGCCTGGTCGACTTGGCTTAGACTGATGTAGAACTTCACAGCGACATTCCGCCTGAGACCTCGATGCGCTGCCCATTCACCCAACGGTTGTCATCTGACAGCAGCGCCGCAATCATCGGCCCGATATCGTCCGGTACGCCAACGCGTCCTAACGCCGTCATGGCCGCAATCTGCTTGTTAATTTCCGGATTGTCGCGCACCATCCCGCCACTGAAGTCTGTCTCGATCGCCCCCGGGGCAACCACGTTGGCTGTGATTCCACGTGGCCCCAGCTCCTTGGCCAGGTAACGCGTCAATACTTCGACTGCGCCCTTTGCCGCCCCGTAAGCTGAAGTCCCTGGAATACTGAGGCGCGCCAGTCCCGACGAAATGTTCACAATGCGGCCGCCATCCTTCATGAGCGGCAGTAGCTTTTGAGTCAGGAAGTAAACGCCTTTGAAATGCACATTCACGATCTGATCGAATTCGGCTTCGGAAGTTTGATCGAATGGTTTGTGCAAAGAGGTTCCAGCGTTGTTTACCAGATAATCAAATTGGTCACGGTCCCAAACTCGAAGCATGTTGCGGACCTGGTCGACGAAGCCATCAAACAAGCTGACATTTCCGGCGTCGAGTTGAAATGCTGCAGCTTTCCTTCCCACGGTTTCTACCTCGCGGATGAGGCTCTGGGCCTCAGCAAGATTCGAGTGATACGTGAAGAGAATATCCACGCCGCGCCGGGCCAGATTGATCGCCGTGTTGCGCCCGAGCCCGCGGCTGCCGCCGGTGATGATTACAGTTTTGTCGTTTCCGTTGCTCATAATTTCCTCCTTGTCTGCAGTTTTACCAGGGAACGATGCCTTGCGCGTTCGAGAAGGTCCCGGTTGGACCATTGTCAGGGAGCAGCGCCAGGCGAATGATCTCCGCCGCCCCTTCTGGAACGGACTGCGTCCCCTGGTGTTGGTTGAGATCGGTTGCGGTGTAGCCTGGGTCGACTGAATTCACTTTGATCGCCGTGCCGCGCAGTTCGTAGGCCAGTTGCACGGTGAGCATATTGAGAGCTGCCTTCGACGCGGCGTAGCCGAGATACTTCGCAGCGACATGGGTCCATGCTGGATCGCTGCTCTTGGTCAGCGATCCGAGTCCGCTCGACACATTTACGATGCTCGCGGAGGAAGCCTTGCGCAGCAGCGGAAGCATGGCTTGAGTTACTGCCACTGTGCCCAGAAAGTTCACCCGGAAGTCCCGTTCTATAGCATCGAGACTGCTACTTGAAGGCAGGCCGTCACCCTGCCAGGCGATGCCGGCGTTGTTGACGAGGACGTCGAGATGGCCGAAGCCGGCATCGATATCCTTGGCGGCGGTAGCGATGGTGGCGGGATCATCAAGGTCGATGGAGAGATATCGAACATCGCAGCCTTCACGTTTGAGCGTAGCTGCCGCTTCTTCCCCGAGTGCTTTATTGCGCGCGCCCAGGAGGACTGTGCAGCCTGACGCGGCGAGCTGGCGGGCGACTTCGAATCCGATGCCTTTATTCGCCCCCGTGACGAGAGCGATTTTCTTCAGTGCGCTTTCCATTTTCATCTGCTTCCTGCCGCATGCACTTCGGTAGCGGCTTCGAAATAGCTCCGGCGCCCGATATCGGCAATCAGCGAAGGATGCGTGGGGCGCCATCCCAGTTGTTCCTGGGTTTGCGCGCTTGAAGCCGGGCAGTCAATACTTACGAACTGCGAGATCCAGCTAAAATGGTCCGCTGCCTCCTCCGGTGATTTGGAGACGAGTGGCACATTCAGGTGCCGGCCGATCACCTGAGCGATGTCTCGGAAGGGAACACCCTGATCGGCCACGGCATGATATCGACTACCAGCGGAACCCTTTTCAAGCGCCAACCTGTAGAGACGAGCAGCATCCAGCCGGTGCACAGCGGGCCAGTGATTGAGCCCGTCCCCCACGTATGCCGAAACGCCTTTTTCACGCGCAATGGCAAAAAGGCGCGGAACGAAGCCGTGATCGCCGTCTCCATGCACCGATGGCGGAAGGCGTACCACGGACACGCGCACGCCCTGCGACGCTAGCGCAAGCCCCGCCGCTTCCGACTTGCGGGGAAAATTGGGAACGGCCTCATCCTTCTCCGTCGCGAGGGAGCTTTCGCGTTGAAGGAGCAAGGTCCCGGAAGTGACGACGAATGGGCGGCCAGATCCCGCGAGCGCCGTGCCGAGCGTCTCGATGGCGCGCCCATCCGCCTCAGCAGCGGCCGCGTAGTTCAAGAAGTCATGGATGAAGGCCGTGTGAATCACTCCATCCGAGTTGGCTGCTCCACTCCGCAGGCTGTCCAGGTCTTCGAGTGAACCGCGAAGCACATCAGCTCCTACCGCGGCAAGGGATGCAGCACCCTTATCCGAACGAGCCAGGCCGAGCACCTGATGGCCCGCGTTAACGAGTTCCGAAACAATGGCAGAGCCGATAAAGCCTGTAGCACCGGTGACAAAGATACGCATAACGTCTTGACCAGCCTTTCACGAATTTGATAAAACGGAGATAGCCTCCGCATATATAGAATACCGGAGGCTGTCTCCGGTTGCAAGTTTTTTGCCGATGGCCACGAAACGTTTACAATCTGCGGCACGAAAGCCACGCGCCGATGCGCAACGGAATCGCGACCGGGTTCTGGAGGTGGCGAGGGAGGCATTCACCCGGTTAGGTGCGGATGCCAGCCTGGACGACGTTGCCAAACAGGCCGGTGTAGGAGCGGGGACTTTGTATCGCCACTTTCCTACACGCGATGAACTTCTAAAGGCGGTTTACCGAAGCGAAGTAGAAAAGCTGGCCTCAGCCGAGCAGAAGTTTGCGGAGACGATGCCCCCCATGGAAGCGCTGCGGGCCTGGATGCTGTTGTTCGTCGATTACATCGCGAAAAAGAAGATCATCGCGCCGGCGTTGAATAACCTGGTCGGAGGCCCCTCCAAGGTGTTCGAAGCTTCCCACGACCAGTTATGGGAAGCGATTCGTGCATTGGTGAAGCGTGCGATCAAGAGCGGCGATATACGCAAGGACCTGGATCCGGTTGATCTACTTCGGGCTCTTATCGGCGTAGCGAACGTGGCGACCAGCCCTGACTGGCAGCAAAGCGCCCGGAGATTGGTGGATATTCTCATCACTGGGTCGCGGCCGATCAAGTAGGTTCGTTTCTCCTTTTTCAAAACCCGGTCACGATTGTGACTGGCGTGCGACTGTCCGCCCGCATAAACCGCGGCGCAGTTGGCGTTGAAGCCTTCCTTGACAGCCGGTACCGATGTTGTACCGATGCCCATTGTGCTTCGAAGCTATGCCGGGGAGCCAAGACTTCGAATTACCATCCGCACGTTTCTTCGCGACTGGCGTGTCTCTCCGGTTTCGCGAGAGAAACCTGGCCATAGCCAAGTTAATTCTTCCCGATGAGCCCTCTCTGCCCGTTTTTCTCCGCTTTCTCCTGTTGACAGGTCGCGTTTGTTGACAGGGGGGTTAAGCTTGGGGTGCCTCTGTTTTCTACCCGCCGATTGTACTAGTCGTTGAGCTGGCGGAACGATTCTAGCGTCCACTCGTTGCGAGCCGTATTGCGCCGGAGTATGTAGAGATTGCGGTCATCCGCGCGCACTTTGAAGAACGTATCATCCGAACCGTGCCATTGGTCGAGTATTTCTTCGACCAGGTAATCGTGGTCATCGAGCTGAAAGCGCACCGGTCGCTCAGCCGCCTTCCGACCGGCACAGCACTCCACCCGCAGCTGCATCAGCTTTTCCTGATCTGTGATAGGAGCTCGTTATGACGCACTAGATCTTGAACGGAGCTGTGGAGTATTGCCAGCGTCCCTCCGTTCGAGATTGGCAGTGGCGACTCGGATGCACGTTTGGCACATGACCTCAGCAGACTCACGGGGCATCGCGGCCATCAGTACAAAATTGTCGTCGGGCCAAATTCCGCAGAGCGCAAATCGGTCCACCGCATTGCGCTTTAGATGAAGCTTTTTAAGCATTTTGCGCGCTCTCCCCAAACCATCATGTTTGAAATGCCGACACTCAAGGCCAAGCGCTCGCCTTGCTTGATCGAGACCACCCTCGGACCGTCGGGCGAAGCACTCGGCTGCTCGGCCACTGAAGGACTCTTTCTCCCAATACACCCCATATACGTATATAGCGTAAAGCGGGCGTGATTTGCCTCATGGATTCTCACGGAGCGGTGGCTCGATCCATCCGGGGATACAGAACGCATTTCGAGATATCTCGCTTGGCTGCCCAAGCAGCACATCGAAACAGAGAATCGTGACCCACGGATGAGCCTGTTTTCACGTTGCCGATTTTACCGAGGTAGTTTTCAAAACAATGGCTTACAGACTCTCTGTTGGCGCATGCCCATTTCTATTTCTTGTAATGTCGCTCTCGGGGAGCCAAATGATCAGTCCACCCGATAGCTAACATGGTGGGTTAAAAGCGGCAGCTCCTGGTATCCTACCCCCGTGAGCCGGTTCAGGGCCTCAGGGTCCCTTTGATCGCCCTCAATACCATGGCTCACCTCCCACAGCGCCAGCCACGTATTCACCGTAGAGACCATGCCCCCGCAACTGTTGGCGGCTAATTCTGCTGGCGCGCCGGTACGCTGCTTCATTCTGAGTTGCCGTCGCCAATGAAACGGTCTAGCCGGAAGGCGTTGGCGAATTTCTTAAATGACCGACCAGGTAATTCAAGAGCACTTTATAGCGAACCGGCAGGAAGGTGGGGAAGGGCCAGTGCGCCAAAGATCGCCAAACGAGAGATTGCCCGCCCCCGGGACGATTCGCGCGGTCGACCAAACCAGCGTAATACAGTTGGGCCGCCCAGATACGGCGCTTCATAACCCATCGCTCGAAGCCGCTTAACCCGGCGACCATGGTGCTCTCACAAACTTCGGGGATACCATCGAGGTTCTTCTTCAAGTCGTGACTAGCGCTCTGTGACAGCACTCGATAGAACATCAACGGCTCGGAACAGGACGTAAAGGGATGGCGCAACCGCAGGCGTACCCACATCTCCCAATCCTCGAAGCCGATAAGATCTTCCCGAAATGCGCCCACTTCGATCAGCGCGTCGCGTCGCGCCAACACCGTAGAAGCGCCGATGCCGTTGGTCCACCGCAGAGTGGGCCACACGGCTTTGGCATCGGGGCACGGGATGAACTTGCGTTCCCCGGAGCCCTCCCGAACCATCCAGTACGCCGTGTAATTCACGGCTGCGCCGGGGTGCCTCTCAATATTCGCCAGTTGGGCGCCAGTCTTCCCGGGGTCCCACCAGTCGTCTGCATCGAGGAATGCCAGCCACTCTCCCGACGCCGCCTGAACGCCTACGTTTCGAGCAGCGGCGATGCCCCTTCCGCCATTCATCCGCTCCTCTAATAACCGTACGGGCTCACCGTAGCTCCTCACCAAGTCCTGAGTACCGTCGGTAGAGCCGCCATCGATCACCAGCACTTCGAGCACGGGATGTGTTTGCGCCAACGCACTGTCAATCGCCGCTCGGATATAGGGTGCGGCGTTCCGCGATGGAATTATGACCGACACCGTCGGGACGCCGGCTTTTCTGGAAGGGTGACTCCCCGGCGAGGCGCCTCTCATCGTACACCTGCCTCCCGGTAGACCTTCTCGATGATCCCCAGGGCCGCCTGGGCGTCGCGAATGCCGGGAACAGGATCGCGATGCAGGCGGATATCGTCGAGAAACTCGGAAAATTCCGTTTCCCACGAATTGTCGGCCGTGGGATATTCCCAAATGGTGGTTTCGGGCGGGCCCATTTCGGGAGACATCCGATAGCAGGCCAGCCGTTCCACGCCATAGCTGCCGCCCAGTCCCGAAATTTCGAGCTTGCCCGTGCGGCCGTAAATCTCGAGCGAGAACAGGTTCTTCCATTCAGTCCAGGTGGCGTGCAGGAAAGCGGTTTGCCCGCCGCGAGTAGTCAGGATGAGGAAGGCGTTGTCCTCCACCGGCATGTCCCAGAAATACGTGGCGATGTGCGCTTGCACGTTCTCGAATTCGCCCAAAAACCAGCGCGACAGATCGATCAAATGGATTCCCTGGTCGAGCAGTTCACCCCCGCCGGATACGCGCGGATCGGCGCGCCACTCGCGGTCATAACCGATTCGCCCGCCGTGACCATAACGCCCGCGGATGAACATCATTTCGCCCAAAACCCCCGACTGAAAGATTTTCCGCGCTTCCCGGAACGCCCGGTGATAGCGGTGGTTGAAGCCGACTCGCACGGCCACCGCGGTACGCTGAGCCTCGCGCAGGACGCCGTCCAATTCCGACGCGCGGCGCGCGCCCGGCTTCTCGATCAGTACATGCTTTGATGCCGCGGCAGCGGCCTTCGCGATCGGTGCAAGCTGGTCGTGAGTGACCGCAACGATCACGAGGTCTACTTCGGAATGGTTTACGGCCGCGGCCCAATCGGCGACGGCTTCCGCTCCCGGGTACAGTGCCGCGAGCTTTTGCGCGCGGTCGAGCACGGTGTCGCAACAGACGCGGACGCGACAGCCGTTTAGAGCTTGAGCGCGCTTGACCCCGATTAACCCACAGCCAATGATGGCGACCGCCGGCGGCTCATGCATCGGGCCACGCGATTCCACGGTCTGCGGGGACGATTCGGCGCAGTGTGTAAACGTCGCTCGAGCGAAGCACCGCGGCTTGTTCGTGGAGAGTGCGCCAAGGATCCCAAAGCGCGCTGATCAGCTTGCCGGTGATACCGGCGGATCGCTCAGAAGCCAGATAAACGGTTAGGTCGGCTGCGATTTGCGGGTCGGTGGCGCCGGAAGCTACTTGTTTGCGCACCTGTTCGTACTCCGCGGCGCCGGCCTGCTCCGTTCCGGCATTCAGGATCTCCTGCAGCATGGCAGTATTCATCGGCCCGGGCGCGATCGAGTTCACGCGGATGCCGAGATCCGCTACTTCGGCGGCAATGGTCTCGCTGAACTTCACCAATCCGCACTTGGCGGTGGCGTACGCGGAGAAATTGGGCCGTAGTCCCGCGGCTCCGCCGCCGCTGAGATTCACGATGCGGCCGCCGCCGGTTTGGCGCATCCACATGATGGATAATTTGCAGAGCTCAGCCGGCGCCAACAGATTGATCTGAATGGTGTCGCGCCAGGCCGCCCAGTCGTTGTCCGCGATCGTGCCGATGGGTCCCTGGATTCCGGCGTTATTGATCAGGATGTCGAGACGAGGCCAGTGGCGTTGGGCCTCCTTCAGAATGGCTTGCGGCGCTGACGGGTCGCTGAGATCAATTGGAAAGGCGTGGGCTTGTTGTTGCGGGCGGCCGGTGGCCGTGAGGCGGTCGCGAAGTTCGTGCAGGGCGGATTGGGGCCGGTCGATGAGCAGGAGATCGGCGCCTTCCCGCCACATGGTTTCAGCGATGACGGCTCCGAGGCCTCGGGCGCATCCGGTGATGATGGCTGTCTGAGAATGGAGGGTCATTCGACGAAGTCTCATTGTCGCCGATTTGGGAATTCTTCTCTCGGCGGCAAAAACCATCCAGGGGCGTTCCATCCTCCAGATTTGAGAGTCAGCGTAGCAATCCATTGCAAGCCAACCGCGGCGTAAATCATAAGGACGGGCGCGATAGCATTCCGGAAACGTGCTGAGCCATAGAAGATCAGCGCGCTGGTCAGATTTCCCAAGACGAAGGCATGCATCGCAAGCCATCTTGAACCTGAATACGTCCGTCGCATCCTCCAGCACGCGCCCACGCCGAAGAAAATCAACAAACCGTAAGGCAGATACGTTACCGATTCGAGCAGAACAAAGTTTTTGTTCTTCGATTCCACGGCCGGCATTATGAACCTGGCAAGCTTATAACAGAACAGCAGCGGCATTTGGGACCAGTGGCTGCGGACCCATCGAAAGCCGAGCCGCCATTCCATCTGATCATGGCTGACTTCGTCCGGCTGAGCGTCGATCAGCGGCCGACCGGGTAACTTCGTCGTCGAGATCCAACTCCCGAGAAAGGCGCGATCGTGAAGTACGATATCGTTGTTCCCTCCATAGAATGTGGCGCCGCCATTGGTTGTGATCGACACCAGCTTGTGAAAGACTGCAACATTCCTCGCTGTCCAGGGAAGCACTACGCAAGCCCACGCGGCGCAGAGCAATGTGGTTCTTAGCAGGAACAATTTCGAAATCCGGCCCACGGAGCGCCATAGGACGAAAACGAGAAAAGGGCAAAATAGCATGGCGATGGGACGCGTAAGCGCGGCATAGCCGAAAAGCAATCCCGCCCATAATAAGGAAACGAACGAGGCGGTCCTCAAGTGAATCAGGAAGGCCCACAAGCTCAACGCGACACACAGTGCGAATAGCCCTTCTGAGAGGAAGATAGTCGCAAAATAGACGTGACCGAAATAAACCGCCAGGAGGAAGCCGGAAACTCTCGCTAGAGACTCTGGGAGTAATTCTCTAGCGAGGCAGTAGGTCGCCACGGCGGTCGCGGCTCCCAATAAGCAGAACAACAAA
This sequence comes from Bryobacterales bacterium, assembly GCA_003162425.1. Lineage (GTDB taxonomy): Bacteria > Acidobacteriota > Terriglobia > Bryobacterales > Bryobacteraceae > Palsa-89. The sequence continues at coordinate 173,223 of PMOK01000284.1, forward strand.
TATGCCAACAGGTAATTGCTATAGGAATACCAATACAATAACGCCAGCACGAGAGGGAACCCAGGTGCGCGAAAAGCTGTCGGCTCGCCGGGGTGAATCACATAACCCCTCCCGGCTGCGAGGTTTTGAGCCAATGTGTTGAACTCTACAGCGTCTGCCCCCGCAGTCCCGGCCCCAGGAATATTCCGGACATCCCGTAGCGATAAGACGGCGCCGAATCGCAGCGACAAAGCAACACAAAAAAGCAGCGACGCAAATCGTCTAGTTGACAGAGTGCCTCACATTCTAACATTCAGGATCGTTTTGTTCGCCTTAGCTGCCGCTGTCTATCGGATGGTAGTGAGCGAGGCACTCCATGCAGATTTCGAAGGTTTCTTCGGCAACCTGGTCCCACCCGCGCTGAGAACGCTGAGAAATCCCGGCTTCGTCCCATCGTCGCGACAATGCCTGGTCAAGAGCCTCGGCGAGCGCTTCCGAATCCTGCGGCGGAACAAGAATTCCGGATTCAGAATTCACCAGCTCCGGGATGCCGCCTACGTTCGTCGCCACGACGGGCCGGCCGCAGGCCAGCGCTTCGATCACCGAATTGGGGCAACCCTCCGCATAGCTGGGGAGACAGAAGACATTGGCGGCGGCCAGCCAGGAAGCCACTTCGAGCGATGTGCGCCATCCCAGGAACCGAATGCGATCCGCCAGACCCGCGTCGATCGCGCGAGCTTCCAGTTCGGCCTGAAACGCTCCTTCTCCAATGCAGAACAGGTGCAAGCTGGGATGGGAAATTCCCAGGCTGTTCACCGCATCCACCAGTTCCCTCAGACCCTTAGTGGGAGCGATCCAACCGACAAAAACGACGACTTCCGATTCCGCGTCCAGGCCCAGCGCGGCGCGCGCTGCGGCACGATCCGCGAGCCGAAATACCGAGGTGTCGCAGCCGTTTCGGATCGCTCTCGTTCGCTCCGGAGACGCACCCAGCCTGACCGCCTGCTCGCGCAGATGCTCGCTCACAGCCAAAACGAAGGAGGCTTCACGCAGAGCTTTTCGCGTCAGGAATGCGCTGATCCTGTCCGGGATACGGTTGATATCGGAACCGATGGCGCCCAGAATCACCGGAACGCCCAATCGCTTGCCTGCGGAGAGCGCGGCGTAACCTTCCGGGTACACGTAATAGCTCAGAATCAGGTCAGGCTTGAACCGCTCCAGATGTGGCAGCACGTAGTGGCCACACACCAGGCCGTTCAGAGGCCGGCTGACCAGCGGAAGCGCGGGATACTCAATGTATTCGGCGGGCACGTCTGGTGGGGAATAACTAGGGTCAGCCCGTACATAAGAGAAGTTACGCGGTCGCCAGAAAAAGGGGTAGGCAGCGAACGGACAAAAAACCTGGATATCCATCCAGGAAGTCATCCGGCGGAGAGTCTGGTACGCGGAGTGCCCGCGATGCGGTTGGGCGCGGATCGGGAAGTAGGAGCTGACGACGGCGAGTCGCGGCACGGCTAATTCCGGCCGAGCGCTTCAGCATAAACCGCTTGGTAGCTGCGCCACATTTGATCGAGGCTAAACTTCGCGATAGCGATTTCGCGCGCTTTTTTTCCCATGCAAGCGAGATCGCAACTGGTGGCCGCCTTGTACATCGCCTCGGCAAGGTCGCTCGCGCTCCCCGGCCTGCACAGCACGGAAACGTCCCCCTCCGGGGCAACCTCGGACACGCCTCCGATGCGGGTGGAAACCACGGGAAGTCCGGCAGCCATCGCCTCCAGAATAACCAGCGGCAGGCCCTCGCTGGTGGAGGACATCACAAAGATGTCGAGTTCCTGCAGCACGTCTGCGATGTGATGATTGAGACCTTCGATGCGGATGCGGTCGTCCAGGCCTACTTTTCGGGCCTGTTCCTTCAACTCGTCTGCGAGCGGCCCGCCACCCACAATGCGCAGTTCAGCATTGGGCAGCTTCCCGCTGAGTTGAGCGAACGCGTGGATCAGAATCGAGTGCGCCTTCACGGGCACCATGCGGCCGACCGCGCCAAAGCGGACTCGCGGCGAAGCGCTCATCGGCGCGGCCGGTTTTTCGAGAAACCCTCCCAGCTCGATTCCGTTTATGATTACCACCGATTTGCCGCCGGCGAGGCCACGTTTCTCTACCAAATAACGCCGGGAATCTTCACACACGAAGACCACGCGATCGGTCAGTGGCATCACCGCCCGGAAATAACGTTCCTGGTAGGCGCGGCCGAACGATGTCGCCGGCCCATGGCGCGTGTTCACCACTGCGGGAACTCGAGCCATCCACGCCGATATCGCGCCATAGTGATGCACCCCCGGATTGTGAGTGTGCAACACGTCTGCCGCATCGCGCCGCAGTTGCCGCGCCAGCCTGAACAGCATCTTCACCGAAAAGCCCTGCTTTTTGTGAAATTCGGTCACCGGAATGCCCGCCGTGCGAGCGTCGTCCGCAAGCGGCCCGCCCGTGAACATGCAGTAAAGCATCGGGCTGTGGCCGGCCCTCTTCTGCGCCAGCGCGAGATCGACGGCGATTCGCTCGAGGCCCCCGGTCTCCAGCGTTTCTACTAGCTGTACGATTCGCATACGGGCTGAACGGCGGCGATGCCCGCCGGGGCTCAGATACTCACTGCCCCGAGGATACTCACTGCGCCGAGTCGGTCCCTTTCTGTTTCCCAGCAAAGATCGCTTTTTTTCGTCGCGCCAGGAACGAAAAGGAAGATTTCCTCACGCTAGCAGGAAGATGCGCGTACGCCACGTGCATGAGCACCAGCGCCAGAGCTCCCGTGAACCCTCGATATCCCGTGCGATGGCGAAACACGATCTTCACGGCGGATAGCACGTTCTTGCGCTGCTGCTGAAACGACCCGCCGCCGCTCCAGAGCGTATATCGCGCGAATACTTCCGGAAAATTGTAAAGCTTCCCGAGCCGGCCGAACCGAAGCCAGATATCCCAGTCCTGGTAGCCGGCCAGCGACTCGTCGTAGTACCCGATCCCTTCGCCGAGCGAGCGCCTGAACATAGTTGTCGAGTGGGTCATGGGATTCGCGTACAGCGCACGGGACCGGATCTCGTCGTCCTGTTCGGGTTTCAGATACGACATTTGGATGTTCTCGTTTTCGTCGACAACAGTCATACCGCCGCCGCAGCCGGCATAATCGGGATGGCTTTTGAGGAACGCCACCTGCTTTCGGAGCTTGTCGGCCGGCACCCAGTAATCGTCGTCATCGAGAATGGCAACATACTGGCCACGGGCACGCGCAAGGCCGTAATTACAGGCGTTCGCGATGTTGCCGCCGCGGTCGCGGTGGAAGTAGCGAATTCGCGGGTCGCGCTTCACCCACTGCTCCATGACTCGCGCCGTTTGCTGGTTCGGCCCATCCTGGACAACGATCAGCTCCCAATCCTCAAGGGTCTGGCGAATGACGCTCTGAATGGCGCGACCCAGGAATTGTGGGCGATCGCAGGTCAACATCAGGACGCTGACCTGAGGGGATCCCGAAACAGGCGCACTCGAGTCAGAACTATAACTGACGGTCCCGGTCATGATCGACTTGAAGCCACTGAAGCAATTTGGGTGCCAACCCAACCCATGATAACAACAGTCGGGCCAAGTGACCCTGCTGAGGCGTTGCCCTGTTGTGGGTTGGACTCTTTTCATGCGCCCACGATGGTCTGAGACGCAAGCCGCGTTTAGAGCCGTGAATCGTGGTTCGAATCCATGGCGGGGAGCCAGCCATTTTGGTTCGAAAAGTCTCTCCCCGTTATTCAACGCGAACCTTACACAATAGCGGCATTCCGGCGGGTTTTTGGCGACGTGGGCGTCTCTCCGAGGTACTGAAACAAGCAAGCATGCCCTCGGAGATCCCGAAATAGCGCGAGCGTCTCCGTTTTCCATTTAGGGCCACCCCGTTATTTAATACCCTCCAAGTGATGTGACCGGTCCGTGACGTCACTTGCTGATAGCGACGTGATCGAGTTGACCAGCGACAGCGAGCAGGCGCCGATCAAGACGTTGGAGCTTACGTCGGGCGTTTTGATCCGAAAGGCCGCGCCGGTACATTTCCAGGAGGTGGCGTGTAGCGGCCAGTGCTTGATGGATTCCTGTGGAGCCTTATCGCATTGCTATTGCTGTTATTGCGGCTGCATAGTTAAAGAAAAGTGCTCGAATTACCGAAGTGTAACTTATGGTGGGAAGTACGCTTGGTTGCGCGGTCTGCATCGCGATGTCTGCGGCCAGCCTGAGCCAGGCTGGCGACATCCAGGGAACCATTGTCGTGCAGCGCAAGCTTACCAAACGGCGCGTCACGGCGTCCTTGAGCGCCTACGACCGGGGACCCGCGGTCGACCTGAAGAAGGATTTCGGCGAAGATGTGCTGGCCTTTGAGCGCGAGCACGTGGTCGTCTATCTGGAAGGCGATCTGCCGTCCCAGACCGGCGCGATCACAGCCGAGATCGCGCAGGAGAACCGCCGCTTTGTCCCCGACACCCTGTGGATCCCCGCGGGTTCCACCGTCTCCTTCCCCAACCTCGATCCGATTTTTCACAACGTCTTTTCGCTATCGAAGCCCAAAGAGTTCGATCTCGGTAATTATCCCAAGGACCACACGCGCACCGTGGTCTTCCAGAAGCCGGGCGTCGTATTCGTGAACTGCCATCTGCACCCGAACATGTCCGCGGCGATCGTCATCAGCCCGAATCGCTGGGGTGTCAAGGCCGGTCCGGACGGAAAATTCACGCTCGCCGCCGTGCCGCCCGGCTCCTACACCATCGTTGCGTGGCACAAGACCGCGGGTTTTTTCCGCCAGCGCGTCACGGTCGCGGATAAGTCTGTTGCGGTGGAGTTTTTTATTCCCCTCGGCGAAGCACCCGCGCCGCGCGAGAACTGACCCATGCGCTTCGCGACTCGCACCTTTCTGTTGTCGTTTGTGCCCATATCCCTGCTGCTGCTGGGCTGTTTCTGGGCGGTGCAGATCCTGGTGCAGCGCGCGGTGCGCGATCAGTTGCAGGCGTCGCTCCGTCAGACCCATGAATCCATCGCTCGGATGCAGTTGAAGAATGAAGCCAAGGACGGCCGGTTTCTTCGCATTCTGGGCGAGAACGCGACGCTCAAAGCAGGACTTCAACTGCTGCTGGCGGCGCACAACAGCCGCGACGCGCGCATCACGGTGGAGGACCAGCTGCGCGAAATGAGCGAACAACTGGATTTCGATCTTCTGATGATCTCGGATCCGGCGGGCAATCCGCTGGCGGGCGTGTTCCGGGTTGCGGATCAGCTCGCCGCGATCGATTTTCCCCGCATTCATCCACCGCTCCGGGGATTGTTGACGCTTGGCCGGTCGGCCTATCAGATCGCTTCGACGTCGATTGATCAGGGTGAGGAAAACCTCGGAACGCTATCGGTGGGTGAGCGGCTCGATTTTTCTGGCTTCAGCACGCCGGTGGCTCTGGAACACAACGGAGAGCCGGTTGAGTCGACTCTGCCCGGCATTTCGCTCGCCGAAGTCCAGGCTGGCCTCAAGGGCTGTGGCAAGACCGCGGAGTGCGAAGTGCCGCTGCGCGGCGACACCTACCTTTCGGCGTCGATGAAGAGCTTGTCTTTTGGCGACGGCTATTCGATTCGCACCTTTCAAAATCTGGACGCGGCCGATCGGCCCGTACGGAACATCCTGCGCACCGTATTTCTGCTCGCGGGAGTCGGCGCGCTGCTTGCCGCGGTGATTCTGAGCGCCCTGTCGTCGCGTTCGATCGTGGAACCGATCCGGGCGGTGGTGGAGCGGTTGCGCGAGAGCGAAAAAACGGGAGTGCTTCCGGAGTTCCGCGCGCTGGCCACCTCGATTCAGGAGATCGGTGAACTGACGGAAAGCTTCAATCATGCCGGCGCGGCGATTCGAGAGGGCCGGCGTACGCTACAGCATGCCTATGTGGAATTCGTCGGCTCTCTGGCGAGCGCGCTCGACGCGCGCGATCCCTACACCGCGGGCCACAGCCGCCGTGTCAGCGACTATTCGCTTGCCATCGGACGGCAACTGAGCCTGACTTCGGAACAACTCGATGAACTGCGCATCGGCGCCCTGCTCCACGATATTGGCAAGATCGGAATTCCGGACAAAATCCTGCAAAAGGTCGACGCGCTGACCAAAGAAGAGTTCGCGCTCCTGCGTCAACATCCGACCATCGGCCGCAGGATACTGGAAGGCGTCAAGGGGTTTCATCCCTACCTGCCCGTAGTCGAGCTGCATCATGAAAACTGGAACGGGAAAGGCTATCCGCTCGGTTTGGAGGAGGACACGACGCCGCTCCAGGCACGAATCGTGAAACTCGCCGACGCCTATGACGCGATGACCTCGGATCGTCCATACCGGCCTGGGATGAGCGACGCCGAAGCCGTGCGCCGCCTGGAAGAAGCGTCGGGCACCGAATTCGACCCCGTAATCGTGAAGGCTTTCGTCGCGACCGGCGTGCACGCCGAGCAAGAACCGGACGAACTCCGGTCCCTCCGGACTCTCGGAGCCGCGGTCGAAAGCGATTCGCCGCAAACACTGACGGCCAAGGAATTACCAAAATGAAGCCTTCCGCGCCGCTGCTGCTAAGCACGCTGTTCGGCGCAGTCTGCGGCCTGCATGCGCAGGAAGCCACATCCGGCTTCGACCTCCGTACAACCATCACCGGCCAGGGCGTGTATTCGCCCGAGCTCACCGAACCGCCGCGGTCCGGAGGGACGATTCTCGGCGGTGCGCGCGTCATGCTCTATCCCACCTGGAAGCTGAACAACCACTGGACGATAACGGCATCGCTCCAGGCTTATACGCGGCCTTTTTTCGAATCGCAATTCTCGGAGCAAGGCTACGGCGTGACAACCGACGTACTACAGGCGAGCCTCAATTACACGCGGTTTTGGAATCGAGCCTCGATAAATGTGCGCGTGGGGCAGCTCTCCTCCACGTTCGGATCGTTTCTGCTGCGCTATGACGACGCCGTGAATCCGCTGCCCGGCATACCGGAGGGTTATGGTTACTATGCTCCGATCTCTCCGCTAGGGCTTGCAGGCGCCGAGATCAACGCCACCGCCGGACGCTTCGATGGACGCGCGCAGTTCGTCAATTCGTCCCCGGCGAATCCGCGCGGGATCACCCAACCGGATCAATACGGCACCTGGGCCGGAGGCGCGGGCTACACCATCAGGCAGGGCTTTCGCGTCGGCGGATCGACGTATTATGGGCCTTATCTCGATCGCCAGTACCCTTACTATTTCCCCGGCGAGGAGGAACCACGCAAGCTTCCAGCAACCGCCCTCGGACTCGATGTGCAGTTCGCGCAGGGTCCTTGGAATGTGTACGGCGAGTGGCAGCACTTCCGCATGGACTATACCGTGATCCCCACATTCACCGAGCACACTGGCTACGGCGAGCTGCGACGCGTGCTGAATCCGCGCTGGTTTCTGGCGGCGCGAATCGAGTATGTCCGTTCCAATTCATTCACCGGCTATCAGCGTTACGAGGTGGGCGCCGGCTATCGCCCGAACCGTCTGCAACTAGCCAAAATCAGTTACGGAATCGAACAGGGACCGGGTCAAGGCGCGATCAGCGGCGTCTTGACGGTACAGTTTGTCACTTCGCTCGATCTCTTCTCGGCCGCGCGCCACTGAACTGCGGCGGGGACGCCTCGTCCGGCAATCGCTGAACCGTTGCGCTTGAGCTCGGCATCGCGCTACCTTACTCTTGGCTTATATGGTTGTATCGGCAGCCCCCAATGGGAAGGGTCAGCCACTCGGCTTGGAAATGTTGGCTGCCCTACGTATCTGTTCGTAGTCTGTGCGCTTACATCCGCAGCAGCTTATTGGCTAGGGCGACGATGACCACGTTCTGGTGAGCGCGATTCAGCAGTTGACCCAGCCAGCTGCTCAGTGGACGTTGGTTTTGTCCGGTCCTATAAAAAAGGACCCCAACCCGCCAATTGCCCTGATCCGATGTGTACGCGATCGGGTCTTTTACGCCGCGAGTCCCCCGCCTGGGGCCAGTTCGAATCCATGATGGGTCCCCAGAAACATTAAGACATCTTGAGAGAGAAAGTTGTAAAACCGTGTTTTTGGGGAGCCAATACATTCAGATCCTGTCTTTGCTCTCTCGAAGTTGACCGTCGCGAACGACGCAAGATTTGATGAGCATAGGTGATGGTGGCCGCTGCAGTTTGGAGCGGCTTTTATTACGCGTGGCGGGGATAATCTTGCTGAGGCGTCCTCGAACTGAGGCGTCTGCCGTCACGCTGCTATAGTCAACATCAGGTTCGGTTGGGCGGCGATTCCGCTGACCGTCAGGACCACGGGCTGGTCTCCGCCGCTGAGGCCGCTGGGAACCTGAACGTTGATCTGGTACAAGCCAGCCCCCACCAGTCCGGCGAAACTCACTGTGGCCGCCTGGCCGCCGATGGTCATTTGAAATGCGGCCAGGTTCGCGGCGGGATACGACTTACTGAAAACCACGCCGTCCGGCGCCGCGGGGTTGGTGGGTCCCATGCCTGTTCCGTAAAACTCGATGATATCGCCGGCGCTCGCAGGGCGGCTGGTAGAACTCAGGGCGCCGACTGCGGCCACGATGACGGAACCTCCGGCAAACAGCGCCACTGGATAAGATTTGCCATTGAGCTTGTACGCAAACAATCCCGGAGCAACCGGGTTGATCTGCATCGAGGTGGTCATGCCACCGCCGGGCATGGTCAATTCCAGATTCTGGATGCCCGCGGGGACGCCGGACGGCAGCAGGAAATTGACCTGCGTGGGACCGGCGTAGGCCACGTAGGCGTACCGGGATCCTACTTTCACCTTCACTTCGTTCAGCTCTGTCGGCAGCGTGGTGGTTGGCGCCCAGTTCACTGCGGGACCTTGGAATCCGGCGCCGATAATCGAAACGTATGAGCCGGGGGCGCAATTGGGTTGGAAACTTGCTCCCTGCACAACGCTAATGATTGACGGGGCACTGGTAGGTTCCGACGCTAAAGGCACGCCTCGAGACTCAAATGCATTGATACATTGAGTCACGACGTCAATCGGTCCTTCCGAGTTGGCGATTAGCGCCACATCGTAACCTTCCCCCAGCCGCACCACGCACGTATTCAACTGCTGCGGGGGGTTCGACGTGTTTGTGAGTCCCCCATTTTTGTAATAATACGTGCCAAAGTTTCCCACCACTTCTCCATCCCAGCCGATTAAGTCGTTGAACATCTCCGTTACTGCACTCGCCGGCAAAACCTTGGTACCCCGCATCGCGATCAGTATCTTGATCAATTCCCGGACGCTCGAAATCCATCCGCCGGGAGCGACGAAAGTTAACGGGGTCCAGTAGTTTCCTGGGCGCGTATCCTGCGGACCGGAATATTGCAAAGTAGCGATATTTTGGGGATCGGGCGTTGCGTTAAAGATGGTCGGATCGATTCCTGCCGGCACGAGCACATTCTGGGTGACGTAGTCGACATAATCCATCCCGGACACCTCTTGGATAACCCCCTGCAGGATAGTGAAGTTTGTATTGTCGTAAAAGTACGTAACCCCGGGAGTTCCGGTAAGCGGCTGGGACAGATAGGAGGTGAGATAGCTCCAGATATCCGTGTAGGGAGCCGGCGGATTCAGCGGCCCTTCACCGGTTTGCTGCAGCATGCCGCTCTTCATCTCGGCAAGGTTGCGGAGGGTCACCACTTTGACGGAGGGGTCGGGAGTGGGCACTTGGTTCTGGATCAGGGGCCAGAAGGGAGTGTCGAGCGTGTACGTCGGATTTTGCACCAGCAGAACTTCCAGCGCGATTCCCGTGATCGCTTTCGATACACTGGCCAGATTCATTCGGCTGTCCGGAGTATACGGCACGCTCGGATGATTTGACTCGTTTGCGCTGCGGGCGAATCCCTCGCCGTTGGCGATCACCGTACCGTTCAGGGCCACGGCGTAAGCGTAACCTTCGACAAACGGCGCCTCATTGGTTTCGAAGTAGTCATCGAACGATGGGGCATTCGGATAAGCCGCCATCGCGGTCAAAACCATGCCGCCGGCGGATGCCTTCTGTGCGGTTGCGGTAAGCGCGTCCCAGTTCTGGTTGGAGACAAACTCGGAAGGCGTAACCTTGTTCAGCCAGCAACCGAGCATATCGCCGCTGGTCGGGTCGAACGCGATACCAGCCAGCGAGTTGCCGCTGAATTTCCCGTTGACATCGGTAAAGAAAGTGTCCGCCGGCCCATAGTCGAGCAGATACCCGTCCTTGCTTGGAGCGAAGAGCGCCGAGTACATCGTACCGGCATTCTGCGGATACGCCTGGATGCGCGTCATAAGCTGGCCTTGTGCGCTAAGGGTCTTCCACTGGGACGTAAGGTCGTTTAAACTGAGATCCCAAATCAACGTCTGCCCGGCCGGTTTCGCGCTCGCGGCATTGGCCAGCCAGTAACCGGAGTAAGAAAGGTTTCCCAGTTCCCAGGCAATATTGAAATCCACTAACTTGTGCGTATTTTGAAGCTGGGTGAACATCTGCTGAAAAGCACTCGGGTCAGAGGTCTGAAAGAGTTGATAATTGCCTGTGCCTTTCTGATACGCACCATAGAACCACGTGCGATTGAGATTCTGAATGGAGGTCATGGCGCTGAGCACATAACCGTTCTTGCTTTGAGCCTGTGTCCGCGCCGTGAAATCCGCCCAGGTTTCGGTGCGGACCAGTTGGACAGGTCCGGTGCCGGGAGCGAACATGGCGGCGAAGGTCGGCGTCAAGGTGGGAAACCCGGCCTGCGGTGTTGACAGCAGTTGCTTCAACAGCCACATTTTGTTACGGGTATCCTGCTGGGAAGGGTTAGGTTCCGCACCGCGCATAACCCGGGCAAGCTGACCCGGTGTCATGCCGGCTAATGCGCTAATGGCTATAAAATTTCGGCGGTTCATGAAGTGTTAAACTTACCACAATCCTTGATCGTGGTGATTCGCTAGATGCTATTTTGCTTGTTTTGTCGGGCACATTAAAAAGGTTCCCAACGCGCCCAATTGCCCCTTCGGCCTCAGCCTAATCGTTGAAGACTTCACTTGCCGTCTTTCCGGACCAGAGCGAGGAATTGTGACGACCGCAACCCGGTCAGGAGGAAAGCGATGAGTATGAACAGAATCGATATGGAAAAACCACGCCCTCGGAACTAGGTGTTCAGCAGGCGAAGGACAAGCGCACGGGCCGCCAAAGCCACGTAGTTCGACCTCCGATCTACGCCGCGAGTTACCCGCCTGGGACCGGTTCGAATCCATGTCGGGCTCCCCAGAAACATTAAGGAATCTTGAGAGAACAATTCCGAAAACCGAGTTTTTGGGGAGCCATTCAACAACTCCGTAGCTTTTGGACCCGAACGAGCAGCTCCTCTCGTTGGCGGAGGTAACTTGTCCCCATCCGCTCTCATCTGCCAGTAGCTTCGATCACATCCCGACGACAGGCGTAAGAGTAAGAAACATTACAACTAGGCTAGCTGCGAACATGCAAAGAGCCAGGCAAAATGTTGGCCATTTAACAGTTTCGCTGATTTCCTATGATACGATAGGCCCATCATGAAAACTTTAGCTCTATTTGTACTAGGACTCGGCGGTCTGAGCGTGTTTGCTATCAACGGACAAGCCGCACCGCTGGTCAACTCCCTAGCCTTCCCCTTCGGGAGGAATCATTAACTACAACGTTTGCTGCGACGTCCCCGGAACCTCTTTTTTGTCGACTGGAGATTTCATCACCTTCTACGACGCTGGAGAAGACCCCATCAACCTCTCCGGTGATATTGCCAACCCGCTGTTGTTCGACATCTCCACCAACCTGACCGATACTCCTGCTCCTGGACTAAGCCCTACCGATAATCCCACGATCAGCAATATAAGGTTTACTTATATCGGCGTGGCGAACCTCGGCGACGCGAATCTGGGTACCTTCTCGCTCCTGGACCCCTCTAACGGCCACCGTTCCGTCGACGAAGACGGCACAGCACACACCAGTGCCGGCGCCATCGAAAGTGTCAGCTCTGACATCGCACCTTCGCTTGTTGCCGCCACGCCTGAGCCTTCCGCATTGATCTACCTGGCAATGGGTTTTCTCGGCATGGTCGGATTTGCCCGCAAGCGCGCCCGCGCCGCTCGTTGATCCCGCTTTAGCCGCTGCTGTTTTTCGGCTCCCCAGCTATAGTTCACTACACTGTGGCAAATCCGCGTGAGGTTTCTGTTGGTATCAAAGAAGCTAAGATCAACAGGTACCGAAGGGTTGTAGGCTTCGAATCCTACCTGGGGAGCCGCTTTACGTTCAGCTACTTGGGCAGAATCTTGAGCCTCACCGTGTACCGATACTGTTAACCCTTAATTACTGTCGTTGCTTTGGCTTGCCATCTTTGAGCTCTGGTGCGAGGGGGTCGAGTAAGACCGATCGCCTTCACGCTGGCGGTAGTGTCCTAAATCTGTGTGGGTCTTGGTGGCGGCCTCGCGAGTGCGGGCCGCCAGTGGATCACGTGGCAGACTCCCGAGGGTCGAACAGCATCCTCTGCCCAGACGCCTCGGAGCGGCGGACGATTTTAAGAGCGTAATTGAAGGAAGCGTTCCGACCATATATCTCTTGAAGTTGTTTTCTGAGTTGTTCAATCGTGTCACACGTGCTGGCAATGCCGATGATCTTCCAGATGTGTTCGACCAGCTTTTTTAGCCCGTATTGCTCGCTCAGCCACTGGTGGTAATTTTGGCCATGCTGAGGTTTTGGTGCGTTCTGCCTTAACCATTCGGCTACGTCGGGATCTAGGTTCTCATAAATGAACTCCATGACTAAATTACCCCAGTATTTCGGCCTGGAGTGCAGCGCACCTTGCCAGTTAGTGAGGCGTCCGAATTGTTCCCAGAGTTGGTCCGGAAATGTTTTTTCCCACTTGCGCATCTCTTCAGCCAAGAAGAGCCGAAGCTTCATTTCGAGAGCATCGCTGGCGCGTGCGTATTGATAGCCAGTAGCCTCATCTATCATGGCGATGAGGCCAACTTTGGCACACGCCGCAAGGAACATGGCGGCTTTGATAGCAATGACTCTCTGCCGATCCGTAGTCAGCGCATCGGCCTCGAAAGCGGCTACGTAGGCTTGACAGATCTCCACGAAGGTTTCGGCTGAGATGCCCCTCGTTCGGATATTGAAGGCGGCGGCTATCTCTCTTACTTCGAAATCAATCATCTGATCGCGGAAACCAGGAGGGACAAATCCCTTCAAGCCTTCAACGACCAGATACTGTTCGAGGTTTCCCCCACCCTTACCGTCCGTCAACACTGCCGTCGCGGCAGCCCTTGTGATGACCCGCCTTCCATCGTCCAGCACATAACATGGAATTTCGGTCGACGATCCAATCTTCAAAACACCAGGCCACCTAGCAACCGGCAAGTTATTGTTTCCAGTATCGTTTCCCTCCACAATCATGGGCTGGTAAGGGCCATTTTCACCACCAGCGGCAATGCTAGCTGCTTTTGCTTTTTTCCATCTCGCTTTTGCGGCGCTCCTAGCTAGCTCCTTGCGTCCTTCGATGCTAAGCTTTCCCATCCGACCCTTGCCACCAAGGGAAGCCCGCTCACTTGCAAACTGATCATCCTTTTCCGTCATGAAGCTAGCATAACCCAAATAAGCTGGCATAACAATTACTATTTTGTTGACATGCCAGCCTTGCCAGCTTGTACTTGGTCATGCAGCAAAAAGCCCCGATCAGCGCGTCAACGCTAACCGGGGCTGTAATCCGTACAGCCGAAGCCGCACAGATTCGCAATCTCAGTATCCGGCTTTTGGCTGTGGAACTCAAGAGGAGATTCACAGATGACTTGTCACAATTGCCGGATCGAATGCCAGAAGCACGGTAGAGACCGCAAGGGTAACCAGCGGTTCAAGTGCCAGCAGTGCTCCAAGACGTTTCTGGAACCTCGCGACAAGCCCCTTGACGGCATGTACCTGCCCATGGAGAAGGCCGAAACGATTGTCAAGATGTTGGTCGAGGGTGTCAGCGTCCGAAGTATTGAGCGGGTGACAGGAGTTCACCGCGACACAATCCTCCGGCTCCTGGTGAAGGCCGGTGAACGCTGCGAAAAACTATTAGGCGACAAGATTCGTAACGTGCCGGTGAAAGACGTCGAGCTTGATGAGATTTGGGGTTTTTGTTTCAAGAAGCAAAAAGCCCTTGAAGCTGGCGACGATCCGAACTTCGGAGATGCCTATACTTTCGTGGCTATCGAGCGTAATTCCAAACTGGTACTGAATTTCGCGCTCGGCAAGCGCGACCAGGCGACCACTAATATTTTCATTGAGGGATTACGGTTAGCAACGTCATCTCAACCGTTCCAGGTGAGCGCCGATGGATTTCCGGCCCACCCGTCCGCAATCGAGAACACCCTGAGTGACCGCGTAGACTTCGCCCAGCTCATCAAGGTTTACAGGGCCGCGCCGGAAGGTGAGCGCCGGTACTCTCCCGCCGAAGTAGTTTCGACGGAGCGAGTCCCAGTCATCGGCAATCCTGACCCTTCGAGAATCTGCACCAGCATCGTGGAGCGCGGCAACCTCACCATGCGGATGCAGATTCGTCGTCTGACGCGGCTAACGAATGCGTTCTCTAAAAAGTGGGAGAACCTTTGGGCCGCGTTGTGTTTGCATTTTGCGTGGTACAACTTCGTTCGCATTCATCGTTCATTGCGCGTGACGCCTGCGATGGAAGCGGGGATCGTGGATAGGGTATTAACGTTCGGAGATCTGCTACGGTGAAAAGGTGAAAAGCGCCTAGCTCATCATCAATCGCCGGACTCGCGAGTGCGCTTCCAGAGTTCTTGTTGCTCACTTTTGGGCGGCTGTTTGGGAGCAGCTTTTAGCGCCTCAACGCTAAGTGGTAGATCAAGACGCTTGTGGCCCTCTATTATTTCCTTGACTGTGATTATTTGAACGACTGCATGATTCTGCCCAGTGAGTTGATGCTTGTAGTTCCCCAATCCCTTTGCTTCGGAGCACATTCCAGACGTGGATTCCTCAAGCGTAATCAGCGTAGCCAACGCCGCCCCTTCTCTTTGCCGGTCACTGTTCAATTTGGCGATGTCCCCACGTCCAACCTTTCCAGACTTGACCTGAAATACCATTTTGTCGCTCTCAGTCGGAGACGACAGAAAATATACGGTCCCATCGATACCCGCGTCCGCGCCTTTCTTTTCATTGATCACTGCGCGGTTCATCGTATAGGTGAGAACAGCCCACTTTTCGAATTCTTTCCGCAAGCGGTCATCCTTCTTGTGGGCCAATGCGATTGCCGACTCCATGTCCCTCGGAACGCCCGTGAGCTTAACCTCGTCCGCGACGGTCTTGCCGAAAGTATCCTCTAATCTCTTCAGCACCAGAGAGACAGACTGAAATGTTATGTCCATCCCGATCCAAGAGCGATGAAGCCGTTGTGCCACTGCTATCGTAGTTCCACACCCGCAGTAGGCATCGAGTACCATATGCCCTTCTTCTGTTGTTGCCTCGATGATGCGCTCCAATAGAGCCTCCGGCTTTTGAGTTGGGTAGCCAAGGCGTTCATTGGCATCAGCCTGAATAGAGTTGATGTCTATCCACCAGTCCTCTGGGAGTTTGCCGTGATCCAAGTAGTAACGGTAAAGTTTCTTCTTTCCCGTACCCCACTTCTCTACGTATTCGCGGCCATTCTCATCCATCCCCATTCTCCCGCCGAAGTTTTTCCCGGTCGGATCTTGCTTGTGAGGCGTCAAAGGAAGACGTACGGAATCAGGGTAGAACGCATAATCTTTGTTTTTGGAGAACCAAAACAGGACGTCGTGTTTTCGGCCAAAGTGCCGTTTGCTTTTCCCGCCCTGGCTGTAACACCAGATAATTTCATTGACGAACTCACCGCCCTGGGAGCAGAAGATTCCGTCCAACACTATCTTCAGATAATGGCTGGCCGTCGGATCACAATGAAGATAGAAACTGCCGGTCGGTTTCAAAACACGGTGAATTTCGACCAGGCGTAGCGTTATGCTTATGAGGTAAGCCAGAAGGCTGTCTTTGCCGAGAACGTTGACCAGACCCTTTATCAACTCGACGGTTTGTACCGGAAAACGGCCTTCGCCGTTGACTATGATCTCCTCCAGCCCAATATTTGCCTCCTCATCCCAAGTCCATGTATCGATGAATGCCTGCGCTTGCGCTCTGTCTTCGGCCCCAATCCGGTTATAGATTTGATTGTAGGTTCGCTTGGAGTTGAATGGTGGATCGATGTAACACAGATCAACACTCTCGTCGGGAATGTGTTTACGAAAGCTATCGAGATTATCGCCGTAATACAGTCGCGGGGCAGCACCAATGGCTTCCCTCTGCGCCGGTTTCCGTGGCACCCGTGGCACAATCCTTCCATCGGCTGCTACGGATGACAAAGGAACCTTAAGACCTCATTGGGAAATACCTTACTCCCTTCGGTCTAGTGCGAGGCTGTGCTTGAAACTCTCAAATCTTCCGGCGCCGGCCAAACGGAACCGGACCCACACGCTTTTAGGACACTACCACGCTGGCACTTACGCTCTGTGTTGCTAATATAATGCTATGGGCAATATTGAATTTGCCTGGGATCGACGTAAGGCCCGAGCCAACCCATGTCAAGCACGGCGTCTCATTCGAAGAAGCGCAGTCTGTTTTTCTGGATGAGAGCGCCCGCCTGATCGATGATCCTGATCACTCTGGGGGAGGAAGATCGGTTTTTGTTGCTTGGCTACAGCTTCGACGCGCATTGCCTCATCGTTAGCCATTGCTATCGGGAGTCCGATTCTATAATCCGGTTGATCTCCGCCAGGCGCGCGACAGCGCAGGAAGAGGAAGTGTATTGGAGTTTCAAATGAGAAAAGAATACGATTTTTCGAAATCCCGAAAGAATCCGTACGCCAAGCAGCTGAAGAGTCAGATCACCATCCGGCTCGATACGGCGGCCGTGGCCTATTTCAAGCAACTGGCCGCGGAGCTTGGGATGCCCTATCAGAACCTCATCAACCTGTTCTTAAGGGACTGCGCCCAGCAGAAACGCCGACCCAGTATTCAATGGCCTGTGGACGCGTCGAAGGCGTGAAGGTAGCGCTACCGCGGCGATTTCAGATCAATTAATCAAAGGATGAGTTCAGTGGCCGCGAATCCCGAAGACCCGCTTCAGAACATGAGCGTCATCTATTTTGGCAACGACTGGTTTGCGGAGAATCGCACGTCCAGCCATCATATCGCGCGGCAGCTTGCCCGCCGCATGCCGGTCCTGTACGTGGACACTCCGGGCATGCGATCACCCACGTCAAGTTCCCGCGATCTGCGAAAGATGTTCCGGATCGCGAGGAAGTTCCTGGCCAGGCCCAAGTCCGTGGGGCCGCAGTTGTGGCGCCTCACGGTGCCGCAGATACCGTTCCGCCGGTTGCCCTTTGTCGAAAGCCTCAATCGGGCACTCGGCCGGTGGCTGGTGCGGCGCGCGGCCCGGTTTCTGCGCTTTGGCCGCCGTCTAAGCTGGTTCGCAGTGCCGCACCCGGCCGCGATGGCGGGCATGCTTGAAGACGAGTTGGTTGTGTACTACGTCGTCGATGACTACGCCGCGCTGGCGCAGATGGATGCTGCGCGGATACAGCGCCTTGACGACGAACTTACATCGCGGGCGGATGTGGTGTTCGTCTGTTCCGAAACCCTTCTGAACCGCAAGCGGGAGTTAAACCGAAACGTCGAATACTCGCCGCACGGCGTCGATTTCGAGCTGTTCAATCAGGCGCAGGATCCGGCTACAGAGATCGCTGAGGGTGCGCGGGGCTTTCCTCAGCCGGTTATCGGATACTTTGGAAGCATCGCGGGTCAAATCGATTTGGAACTGATCGCCTACCTCGCCGGACAGCGCAAGAATTGGACGTTTCTACTGATCGGCATGGCGTCGGTGGATGTCGGCGCTATTGCGGCGCTACCCAATGTGCATCTGGCTGGGCCACAGCCTTACGAATCGCTACCCAGGTGGGCCAAAGCCTTCGACGTGGCGATTGTGCCTTACCGGAGAAACCGCTTCGTGGTGAATTCGAACCCCCTCAAGATCCGGGAGTACCTGGCCGCGGGGAAGCCCGTGGTCAGCGTTCGGGCGCCGGAGATCGAACGCTTCGGCGACGTGGTCTTGCTCGCGGACTCGGATGAAGATTTCCTGCATAAGATTGAGCAGGCACTCGAAGGTGACACTGTGGAAATCCGTCAAACACGAATGGACGCTGTCCGCAACTGCTCTTGGCAAGCCTGCGCCGAACGCGCTCTAGGCCACGTTCAAAAGGCTTTTGCCGATCGGTGATTTTGAAGAAGTAAACTTTGGGTTCCAATGAATTGGCAAGCGAAATGTGTGATCGATAACGCGAAAGGAGCCCTGCCATTTCAGGCGCAGTTGAGACGGCTCAAGGATCGCATATCGCCCTACCAACCCAACTTCCGCCGAGACCTGGATACCATCGTCCAAGGGATCCGCCAGGTGGAGTGGATGCGCGAGGTCCTGCCGATCCAAGGCGCCTCGGTTCTCGAGATCGGCAGCGGTTGGCAGCCGATCATCCCGTTGCTCTATTCCCTGGCCGGCGCTTCCCAAGTCTTTCTGACCGACCGGAACGTGCTGCTTCGTCCAGAGACGTTCGAAGCCGCTCTGTACAGTCTCCGCACCCACACGCAGGTGATTTTGGATGGACTCAATCTCGACCCGAAAGTCCTGGGCTATGCGCTTCGGCAAGATCCCGGTACCTCGATGGAAGACCGGCTCAAAGAGATGCATCTGGTCTACATGGCGCCCTGCGATTGCCGGAAACTGAATCTCTCTGCCGCTTCTTTGGACGTGGTCACATCCCGGAATTGTCTGGAGCACATTCCTCCCGACGTGCTTCAGGAAATTTTCCATGAGTCGTACCGACTGTTAAAGCCTGGGGGCGCTGCGTGCCACTTGGTCGACCACTCCGACCATTGGGAGCATAATGACAAGAGTCTCAGCCGGGTAAACTTCTTAAAGTACTCGGACTCATTCTTTCGTTGGACCTATATATTTAATTCGCTCAACTATCAGAACAGGCTCCGACATCCGGAGTACATCGAGATGCTCCACAAGGCCGGTTTCCGCTTGGCTCGCGAAGAGCACTCTGTGGATAAGGCATCTTTGCGCGATCTTGCTCAGATGCGGCTAGCGGAACGCTTCCGCAAATTTTCAAACGAAGATCTTGCCACAATTGACAGCTTGCTTCTGGCCGTCAAGGATTGATAAGGGATTCAACCGGCAGGCTCATCCAGCCATGGATTGTTTTCTAGAAACTCCACAGTGCGCACCACAGCCTGCTGTATGGAAAGTGTCGGGCGCCACCCCAGGGATCGAATCCGATTGCAATCCAGGAGAATAAACGGGCTATCGCCGATCCAGCCCCGCTTCCCTCCGGAATACATCAAACGAGGGCTTACACCCATGTGCTCACAGATCCAGCCGATCGAATCGTTCACTTCGCAGGCATCATCGGTACCAAGGTTAAAAATATTCACTTTCGCCGACGCTTGCCGCGTGGCGGTGAGAATCGCCTCGATACAATCTCCGATGTAGAGGTAGGATTTTCGCTGGTGGCCGTCGCCGAGGACGTTCAGAACGTCGGGATGCTCCCGCAGCTGGCGGTAGAAATCGATGATGTGGCCGTGCGAATAGCGAGGCCCCAGCAGCGAGACGAAGCGGAAGATCCAAGCCTGGATGCCGAAGCCCTCCGAATAGGCTTGGATAAATCCTTCGGCGGAGAGTTTGGCGGCTCCGTAAAGGGAAGTCTGGACCGGGAAGGGGCATCCTTCAGGCGTGGGAATGATATCGGGTTCGCCATAAACAGAACCCGAGGAAGCGAAGGCGATGCGGCGGACATTGTTGGTGCGCATGGCCTCCAGAACATTCCACGTACCGATGGTGCTCTGTTCCAGATCCTTACGCGGATGGCGAGTGCCAAAGCGGACGTCGGCATTGGAGGCGAAGTGATAGACGAAATCCGCGCCGGCCATGGCCTCGGAGAGCGCTTCGAGATCCAGCAGATCGGCGCGGTGCAGACGAAAGCGGGGATTCTCCAATGCGCGCGTGAGGAACTGGATGCGCCCGGTGGAACAGTTGTCGAATCCGACGACGTCGTGCCCGAGGGCCAGAAGCCGGTCCGTGAGGTTGCTGCCCACGAAGCCAGCGGCGCCGGTGATAAAAGCTGTCAATGGCTGGATCTCCTATCGATTGCCGAAGCCGCGCGGTCGAACCCGAGGACTCCAACCTGGCCATTTCGGCCCTTCTGTTCCGTACGAAATGCCAGACGATATCCCAGCAGGTTGAAATGCTTCTTCAACTCGTCTGCCCGGCCAAAATGATACTCCAGACGGACTCGTTCGATGCGGCGCCAGATCTCGTGAGGCGTGCCGAATACAATGTCGTATTCGCTTCCTTCGCAATCCAGTTTTAAGACATCCACCTTCTCAAGATGGTTGCCTTCGACGATTCCGGTAAGAGTCAGTGCCTTCACCGAGATCCCCCGATTGTCGCCGGGTAAGGGAGCAACGTGTCCGCTGGCGTTCCCTTCGGGGTAGAAGATCACGGTGGATGCCTCAGCGCCGACAACAGCAGCTTGACAGGCGAAAAATTGCGAACCCAAACTGTTGTCCTCGACGTTCCGCAGAAGCGTTTTATACAAAACCGGATCTGGCTCATCTGAATACACGGCCGCAGCCCCGGAACTGACAGCGTACAGGCTGAAAGAGCCGAGGTGCGCGCCTACGTCAATGCAGATCGCGTTCCTCGGGATCTTGCCGTAATCCCTTCTCCCGAAGACAACCAGGAGGGTGGAAACATCGTCCTCGTCGCCCGAGAGGTGGATACGGAGACCGGATCTTGTTTCCAGGTACAAGCCGGGTGGACATGTCCTGAGAAGGTAGTGCCGCGCCATTCGTACAGGGTGGCGAAACTTCCCAACGCCGAGGACACTTCGCAATACCGTGGGCCCGTTCCATACGGCGCCCAGAA
This sequence comes from Bryobacterales bacterium, assembly GCA_003162425.1. GTDB lineage: Bacteria > Acidobacteriota > Terriglobia > Bryobacterales > Bryobacteraceae > Palsa-89. Next base: position 194,246 of record PMOK01000284.1, read on the forward strand.
GGCGGAGTGGTTCCCTTCCAAAAACTTACTCACGTTGCGCCGCTGCTATCGAACCTACGGCCTCCTGTTGCCGGAGAAACAATTGGCGTGCGGCAGCAGCCATTCCGAGCAACACATAGAGCGTCATCGTGTAGGTTCGCGAAAGAAATAAAGCTGTTCCGAGGAACGTAAATAATGCGATTCGGACTCCATTGGTGCTGCTCACGAGGTCGGGCGCCTGCGCCAAGGCGCTACGATTTCGGATAATCCTGTTCAGGTCCAGGATGGAGAAAACAATGAGACCGAGCCAAAACAGGGTGCCGAATATCCCCAGTTCCGCCAAGCACAGCAGGAGCGAATTATGTGCCGTAAGAGAGGGGTTGTGCACCATAAACTGCTGGAACCCGACGCCAAACACCGGCGACGATCGAAACATATCGACGCCGGTTTGCGCCACCTGGATGCGGCCGGCGGTAGAGGGGTCAGCGAGCGAGGTCGGACGTGGTCCCGCGGCGCCCACCAAAAACAGGAGGCGAAGCAAACCGCCCGCTAGCACCAGCGAAATTATTTTGCCGAATCTTTTCTCTAACAGAAAAAAAACAAGGATGGCGAGTCCGATCAGGCCGCCTCTGGAATGGGTGACAAGAACACCGTAAAGGAAATAGGCCCCCGGCAGCATCACCAGCGCCAGGTTACGCCGCCACCGCCCCTGCGACCAAGCCAGCGTCAGCAGGCTGGCCGCCACCAGCAGATATTGCGCGAAGCCATTGGCATCTTCGAGGAATCCAACGGACTGCAGACGGGGGAATTCGTCAACCACATCTCCCTTCGCGGTATAGAAGTTCTGCCGATATACATACTGGCTATCTTGGCCATTCCGATACCAGCCATAAAGAGATTGTGAGAGCAAAAAGATCGCCGATATAACCACAGCAAAAGCCAACACACGCATCTTCCGAACGGTATCCACGGCTGCAAAGACCAGGAAGAACACAACTCCGGAAATGAGAAAGTCTCGCAAACCCCGGAGAGCGCCGCCAACTTGACCGTTTGCGACCAGCGAGACCGGCACGGCTGCCGTCAAGCCCAGCATCAGATAAACCTCCGGAGATCGCCACCGGGAGGGATGGAAAAGAACCTGTGACAGGCAAGCCAGCGTAGCCGCGACGGCCAACCACACCATGATGTTGTAGTGCGCCAGATGCGGAAAAAGAGCGGCCGGCGAAAGATGGGCCAGCACTACGTAGGTAGTGGTGAGGGCGAAAGCCGCCGCCGGCAAAAACCGCCTTTTCTCGACACGTGCTGAAGATTCGGAGTGTGAATCACGACACTCATCCGTCATGAGATCAGCGGTGTTTCCTTCCGGCCAAGCCAACTTCCATGACCCAGTAGAACCCGCGGCTTCTCGCCAGACGGTATCGGGCAGCCCAGGGTAGAGCTCCCAGGATCCCTTCCGCGGTCCGCATTGCTACCGCAGGCACACGAACGCGGTGTGATCGCCAGGTCTTTTCTACCCACAGTTCGCGGAATCCGGCATCCCGAAACAACTTTGAGAGGTCCCCGACCGTGTATTCCTTCAGGTGAAGACCGGTGGCCTCAGTGTCGAAGTAGCAGGAAATATCGTGCGGGCCCAATAGCCGGTTCGGCGTGACGCAATAGTAGATTCCACCCGGCTTCAGAACACGATGCACTTCTGCCAGTTGCTGAATGATGTCATCAGGGTGAACGTGCTCCACGACGGAAAAACTGAAGGCTAGGTCGACAGTATTCGCCGGGATTCCGATCGAGCTGCCGTCCGAGAGCACCAGTTGAAAATTTGGCGGCGCTGTTTGCGGCACCAGATGGTCCGTGATCTCCAGACCATACGCCTGCTTTACCCTCGGCGCCACCAGGAACGAGAGGGCGCAATCCCCGCCGCCAATTTCGAGAAACACGGTACTGGGACTCAAGAAAGGTTCGATCAGCCGCAGTTGGCTCCGAACCTTCACCTGATGCGCGGCCCTGTCCGGCGCGGTTACCTGTGGGTGATCCGGGACGCGGCGGAAGAGCTCGTTATAGACGCTCCGATAGAGCTGGGCGCGCTCCGGCTTGGCGGCATTGCGGAGGCGGTCTCCTAGCTCTCTTTCGACCTGGTAATGGTAGTAGAGGCGCTCCGCCGAACGATATTCGCTTTCCGGTATCTTCATCCTCATCGCGATCGAGGCCGCCGGACGCATATCAGAAGGCTCTCATAACGATGAGACCGAGATTTCCATTTTGGCCTCCGGCATCGAGTAGTATACGGCAAGTCGCCTCGATTGCCCAAACTTCAGGGCAGTGCATCGCCGGAAGCCGTACTAGTACCCATGAACAGTGGAAGTTCGGAAAAATGTCGTACCACCGTGTAGCGCCATGAGTGGCGATGCGGCGCGCAAGAAGTGACGTTGCTGAAAAAGTCTTTGACCACGGACTACGTAAAAATGCAAGCGCCAAAAGCTGCCCTATACGCGATCGCGAGGGCAGGGTTGACCATTTCATATCCCTCCAAAAGGGCGCCGAGGGCGCATCCAGAGACTTTTTCAGCAACGTCAAGAAGTGCCTGCGCTACGCGTAGCGCGAACACTCGTGATGGGGTA
>PMOK01000269.1 GCA_003162425.1 Bryobacterales bacterium
CACGCGCGTAGCGCACGCACTTTGCGTGCCGCATCGCCGCTCCTGGCGATGCTCGGCTGTAGTAAAGATTCAGAGCGGACAGCCTACTAGGTCGTAGAGTATCGAATTCAGCAACGTCACGAGAAACACCTGAGACAACTTGGCGCAACCTTAGCGACAGGTTGGCTGTCTAGCAAGAAAAATAATCTTGTAAACAATTGATTCCTCATCGGCTTGACTGGCCGCGGAATTGCCCCACGCTGAGGGATGGTTCCCAGAGTTACAGTTTACCTCCACTGCATCGTGGGTATAGGCATCTACCTGTTTTTTGACGGCCTGTTGCAGTTCCGGTGTGCGGACCCGCAAGAGTTTTTCGCCTACCTTGCTCTGGCGTTGCTGGGCGCCACTCTGAAATTGAGATTGCCTCGAATCCGAGCCCACGTCTCCACCAGTTTCGCGTTCATTTTGATTGGCATTGCGAACTTCTCCCTAGGGGAAGCTGTGCTGCTTGGGTTCTGCGCCACGTTGGTGCAATGTCTCTGGAAACCGAAAGGAAAGCGCAAGGCCAGCCAGCTTCTTTTCAATTTGGGAGCGACAGTGATCGGAGTCACCGTTGCTTACAATCCGTTCCACTATGAACTCACCCAGGGGTTACACAAGATTCCCGAGATGCTGCCGCTCGCGGCCCTGTTGTACTTTGTCACCAACACCGGGCTGGTCTCGGGAATGATCGCTTTGTCCGAGGATGAGCCATTCCGCGCGGTCTGGCGCAACCTCACCCAGCAATTGATCGCGTATTATTTGGTCGGCGGATTCATCGCGACCTTGAGCATTGTCGTTAGCCGGTTGTGGGGTTGGCAGTCCGGCATCCTGATTTTGCCGCTGTTGTATGTGACCTATCGTTATTACGGTGTGTATTTGCAGCGATCAACACGAACGTGGGAGCCCAGCGCTAGAGCCAATCCCTAGCAGCAATCTTCATTGGCTGAAGGGACTGGCCCAACTAGATGCCACACACTCAAATTGTCGATCTAGAGATGTGTTGCAGGACTTTCGCCTGCGAACCGGTTGGTGTGGGACTTTCTCCCACAGGATACTAAAGTGCGAATACGGACTGAGCGCCGATGCGAGCGTTGGAGTGAATCTCCAACTCCGTTAGCGCCGCCCGAACCACCAGAATATACTCTTCCACTTTCATCAAACGCGTTCGACAGTCCTCACAGAGGGGCAAATGTTCTTCCAAGGGACCGCAATCCAAGTTGGACAGGCTTCCCATAGCGTATTTCTCAAGAACGTCGTCCGGAAAGTGCAATACTATGCAGGTGCTCATGACAAGAACCTCCCGGGGGCCAAATCCAGGCCATCCGATGTTGTACCGAATCGTCAGTTGATTGGCAACTATCCTGGGCATTAGTGTCCCGAGCCGGAAGAAGTTCTCAAAGAAACTGAGATTAGCGGTTTTTGTTGAAGCTTTCGTTTCCCTATCTCTCCGAAACGGGCCTTAGCGCGGGACTTGAGCAGTCGAAACTGGGTTTCCGACAAGCCCATCTCCTGGCAGATACTCTCCTGGCTCTCCTCGTCGAGGTAGAAGCGCGTTAGAATTTCCCGATCGCGCGCCGAGAGGCTCCTCAAGACCTCAAGCATGAGCTCCACCTTCTGGCGAAAGACGGCGGTCTGCTCCGGATTGTTGCGCCGGTCCGCGACTCGCACACCCACGTCCAGGTTGAGCTCATCCCGGCGGCTGTGGACCGCGTCATCAATGTAGGCGGCCACCTGACGGCGTACAACGGTCCGCACGAAGCCCATCAAGCGATCAGGTTCCCGCAGTTCCCCGCGCCGGATGGCCTGGACCACAATGACAAAGGTGTCATGAACCTTATCATCCAGTTCTTGATGCCCCAGTTGCCGGCACAAATAGTAGCGGATACCACGCCCGAACAACCGGTACAGCTCTTCCATACCGGATTCCTCACCCTTATGGATCCGGTCAACCAAGTCCTGCCAGTTAACTTGGTTGGATACGGGTTCCGGCGCTTGAGCTTCCCCGGCGTCGAGGCCTGCCAGCGATTGAGCAACAGTATCGATTGATGGCGGATCAGTCGCGCCTTGGTTGGCGCTGCTCGCAAGATTTCCTCGGGTTGCCAACATAACTGTTGCAACTCCTTTCCAACAAGTTCGATCGCCTGGGTTGGACCACCAGGGGGCTCGAGCGGGGAATTCTAGCCGCGCTGTGCTGGAGAGATGCGCCAAAGAACGTATCGGCGCGACGGTCGCAACGGTTCCGCTGATCTCTGTGAGAAAGTTTTTCCACTAACAGGTGGACGCCAATCGCGGCGAAAAATAACCCACCTCACCCAAGTTTCACCCTATGCAAAAACTGTCGCGCAGGCCAACGGACGCTGGCAAAACTGCCACGTGAAAGCAGAACCTTCCGGAGGAGCGGTTGGATTTCGTTGAGTCCTATCGTTTTCCGCCCGGACACTCAGTTGCCTCCCATTTACTTCGACAGTCAAATATCAAACACTACGTCAGCAAATCTGGCGTTCGCATTTAACAAGATTGAGCTATGGCGTTATCATAGCACCTGTTTCGCCAAATTCCATGTGGAAAATTTTTTCCACAGGCGTGATCGTGTCTTCACGAGTTAAGGTAGGAAATCGCTCTTGCGCCTCAGATGATTGAATCCGAACAGCTAAGCGAAAGTTTCTGCCGCGAAACCTTGAGCCAGCTTTTATTTTTTTCGAATCATCGTCAATGTCATGCTACCGTACACCCGCGTGCCGCTTCAAAATCTGCGGCAGGTTCTGCGAAAACGCTGAACGCGCCATCACGATATTGGCCCCGGCCTCTTGTGCCTTCTGCTTCAGCTCGCCTTGCACGTGTGACAAATAACCAATCAAGCTGATGTGACGCAAGTCACCGTCGCTCTTCAGCTTCGCGATCAGCTCCAGCGGCTGAACTGAGTTGTTGTTCAGATCGAGGATAATCAGCAGCGGCTTTTCGTGCGCGGCCTTCTCCATCACGTCCTTCTCGGACTTGACGAATTCGGCCTCAAGGCCCGCCCTCTTGGCCGCATCGCTGATCTTCACCGTGAACAAAAGGTCGTCCACTACGGCCAGGATCTTTTTCTTCCCGTGGTTGTGCATAATAAACTGAACTACGTTCCTGCTCCTGAATGTTCAAGTTAGCGGAGCAGTTGTGTGGGAGGTCAGGTCTATTCTAGCATGACGGGATGCATGATTCCCGAGGAGCGGCCAAATGAGCATCCATTCCTATATCTACGAAGACGCTCAGCAAGCGTCGGCGGCTTGTGCGCAGAAGATGCTCGGCTTGCTGGAGGCAGGTCTCGCCGGCGCGCCAATAGCCACGCTCGCAATCTCCGGCGGATCAACTCCAAAGCTGTTGTTCGGTGAACTGGCGAAAGCTGGATTCGATTGGAGCCGGGTTCATCTGTTTTGGGTGGATGAACGCTCGGTGGCTCCCACGGATCCACAAAGCAATTACAAACTGGCGAAGGAACATTTCATCGATCCAGCCGGCTTTCCGGCCAACAACGTGCACCGAATACAGGCAGAGCTTGAGCCCGAAACTGCGGCGCGGTTGTATGCCGAAGACATCCGAAAATTCTTCCGGTTGGAGCCGAGTGCGTTGCCACAGTTCGACATCATCCATCGCGGCATGGGACCGGACGCCCATACTGCCAGCCTGTTTCCAGGAGAACCTTTAATTGACGACCATCGCAACCTCGCCGCGGCAACCTACGTCGAGAAGTTTCACCAATGGCGGATCACGCTATTGCCAGGCGTGCTGGAGGCCGCTCGCAACACCATTATGTTGGTAGCAGGCGGAGACAAAGCTGAGCCGTTGCGCACCGTTTTGCATGAACCATATGACCCCAAGAAATATCCCGTGCAGATCGCAACCGAGGATGGACGGAACGTGCTGTGGTTCCTGGATGAAGCTGCCGCGAGGTTGCTGAATTGACACCCACCAGAAGGAGCTTTCTGCTGCTTCCGGCGCTGGGCTTGGTGCCGAGCCGCACCCAAAGCAAAATTTCGTTCCCCGAGCGGATTCCAGTTACACGGATATTGCTGGGCGGTGATGTCATGTTGTCACGTTACGTGGGGGCATTGGCACGTCAACGCGACGACCCCGCTTCCCCGCTGCGCGATGTAGCGGACTTATTCTCGTCAGCCGACATCGCCTTCGTGAATTTGGAAGCGCCCTTCTCCGATCGCGGCCGGAAAGTGGAAGCCGGCATGGTGTTCAAAGCCGAGCCCGAGATGATCGAGGCCCTACGCGTGGCCGGAATCGATATTGTATCCACCGCCAATAATCATGCTCGCGACTGTGGCGGCTACGGAGTGGAGTTCACCCTCAATTGGCTGCAAAAAAATGGCATTGAGACGGTGGGGACCGGACAGACGGCCGCGCTGGCGCATGAGGGCGCCATCCTGGAGCGCAACCAGGTGGGTTTCGGTTTTCTGGCCTACACCTACGATCAATCCAATGGAAATCATGCCGATCAGGACGATCGAGTGGCGATGATGGATCTGGAAGAGATGGTGGAAGACGTCAAGAAACTCCAGGAGCGTTGCGATGTCGTGATCGTCTCGATGCACGCCGGAACCGAATATCTGCAGAAGCCCAACGCCCAGCAGCGCGAGTTCGCACATGCCGCCATCGATGCCGGCGCAACCATCGTGGTGGGCCATCATCCTCACGTAACGCAGCCGGTGGAGGATTATGGGAAGGGCGTGGTCTTCTATTCCCTCGGTAATCTCGCGTTCGATCAATTCCAGCGCAAGGAGACGCAGCGGGGATGGATCGCGGATGTGCGGTTTATCAGCAATCGGCTGGTAGGATACGGAATAATCCCGGTCGACATCGTCCGCACCGTGCCGAAGATCGCGCAAGCGTTCTAGTTCTTCAGTTCTTCAGTTCTTCAGTTCTTCAGTTCTTCGGTTCCTCGGTTCTTCAGTTCGTGCTGAAGCAGCCGACGAAATCGCTTCTGGCTTCCGAACCGAGGAACCGAAGAACTGAATAACCGAGGAACCGTTTGATTATTCCCAGCGAAGCACCACCAGCGGATCAACCTTCGTAGCGCGCCGCGCAGGCCAATAGCTAGCGCTGGCCGCAACCAGAATCATCAATAGAGAAACTCCAGCAAGCGTGCCAGGATCGCTCGGCTGTATACCATAGAGGAAGCTGTTGAGAACGCGCGTTGTCGCGAAGGCCGCCGCAGCGCCAATCGCCACGCCGATTACGCCCAGCAGCATCCCCTCCCGCACCACCATACGCAACACATCCGCCCGCGTGTTGCCAACCTGCGGCCGATTGTCAATCGGCGCATGCTCCAACAACCTAACCGAGCTAAACTGAAGCGGGAGTGTAAATGCCTGCCCCTCGAAAACGCTCATCCCTGCTACGCTGGTCCCTGATCGTCGGCGCTTGCGTCGTTATCGCCATCGGCGTTGTAGCAATTCTGTTCGCCAGGAACTGGCCGTTCACGCCGCGGGCTGTCACCGCCGCCCTGCAGGATCGGTTCGCAAGAACGGTCGAAATCCGCACTTTTCGCGTCACCTACTTTCCTCCTGGATTTGTAGCGGAAGGAATCAGCTTTCTGCACCGGAAGCGCAAGGATCTTCCGCCGCTCATCACGGTTCAAACGCTGATCGTCAAGACCAGCTACATCGGAATGTTGACTCCACAGAAGCGCCTCAGCCAGGTTCAAGTAATTGGGTTGCATGTCACCATTCCCCCGAAGAATCCGAATGGGCAATCGTCCGGCGTGATGCCACTGACGAACAGCAGTAAGAACGACACCCTGGCAATTGACGAGATCACAACGGATGAAGCAACCCTCGAGTTCATGTCCAGCCGGTCTGATAAAGATCCATTCAAGATGGAGATTCACCGGCTCACACTCGGCCACGTGGGCCAGAACGGGCCAATTTCCTATCGTGCGGCACTGTTAAATACGGAACCGCCGGGCGAAATTCGATCCACCGGTCAAGTCGGCCCGTGGAACGAGGATGAGCCTGCGAGTACGCCGGTCTCGGGTTCCTACACCTTTGACAACGCGAAACTGGGTGTCTTCAAAGGCATCGATGGAACGCTTTCTTCGCGAGGTAAATTCAGCGGAACGCTCGGTCATATCGAATCCGAGGGCGGAGTCGACATACCGGACTTCCACATTTCTGGAAGCAACCATCCCGTTCACCTGTCCACCGAATTTCGTGCTGTGGTGGATGGAACAAACGGCGATACGTCTCTTGAAAGCGCCAAATCGCATTTTGAGCGAACTACGGCGCTCTCGAGCGGCAGCGTCACTGGCCAACCCGGCCAACATGGAAAAACGTTGGCGCTCGCGATGACCGTCAACGACGGCCGCATCGACGATTTGCTGAACCTTGTTACGGAAGAAAAAAATCCCTCGATGACGGGTAGCGTCAGCCTACGTGCGACCATCAAAGTGCCGCCCGGATCGCCTGGGTTTCTGACAAAGCTGAATCTGGAAGGCGACTTCGGAGTCGGCAATGAACGATTCACCAACGCTGCGGTGCAGGCGCCCCTCAACAAGCTGACCGAGAGCGGCCGCGGCGAGAACAAGAAGCAGCAAGCAGAAGATCCTGAAACCGTGCTCTCGAATCTCAAGGGACATGTCTCCGTGAAAAACGGCATTGCAACGTTGTCGAATGTCTCGTTCAGCGCCCCTGGGACATTTGCTCAGATTCGTGGCACCTACAACCTGCTGAGCAACGCTGTCAACCTGCAGGGAATCTTGCGCACCAATGGAAAGTTGTCCGACACCACTTCCGGCATCAAAGCGGTCGTGCTGAAAGCTGTCAGTCCGTTTCTGAAGAAGAAGACCGTAACGGTAGTCCCATTCACGGTCACTGGTACGTCTATGAAACCATCATTCGCTCTAGCTCTCGACGCAAAACGGACATTCTAAACTCACCCCGGAAACCGCTCATGAACGCCCTTGTCCTTTCCGCCGGCGGGATGTTCGGAGCCTACCAAGTTGGCGCATGGAAAGTGCTCGCCGACGTTTTTCAGCCGGATCTAATTGTCGGCGCTTCCATCGGCGCGGTGAACGGCTGGGCGATTGCCGCCGGATGCCCGCCCGACGAATTGATCGAGCGTTGGCTGAACATGGAACCCGTGGGGCGCTACAAATGGAAATTTCCGTCGAGCATTTTTGGAGGCGTGCTCGACACCCAACACCTTCAGCGATTGATTTGCGACATGCATCAGCGTTTCCAGCCGCGCGTGGATTTTGCGCTGGTTATGACGGACCTGCTGAAATTGCGCCCTCGTATCGTCCGCTCTCCTGATGTTACCTGGCAACACCTGGTGGCAAGTACCGCCATTGTTGGCCTCTTCGATCAAGTGCGCATCGACGGCCGGCTTTACTCAGATGGCGGCGAGTTATCAGCCGTTCCATTGTGGGCGGCTGCCGAGTTGGGCGCGACGAAGGCCCTGGTCATCGACGTCCTGCCCCAAATCCCCGGACTGGTGGCCAAGACCTTCGTAGGCGCCATGAAACTGCTCTCGCCCTTTCGAGCGATTGTCCCGGCCTCTATGAAGGTCGTCCGCCTGGCTCCCCCCAAGCTGCTCGGAGCACCGCTCGACGCCATATACTGGAAGCGTTCGAATGTCGAGCAATGGATCCGCGCCGGAGAACGCGACGCGGCTGCAATAAAACATTCCATTCCGATTTGTTTTGGGGCAGAATAGAAGACATGCCGTCTTACCAAATTCATCGTTTGAAGGACTCTCATCGCCAGCAGTTCCGTTGGGCGCCACACACCTCCGGAACAACCATCGTAAAACCCAAGGACTATGAGCCCGGAACAGTGGCGGACGGTGCCAGCCCCTATGCGGTTTGGCTGGCGCTGCGAGAAACCGAGCAGGCGCTCCAGGTGGGCGATCTGGTGGAGATCCCCGGTGGCGATCTGCGCATTCTTAAATACATCGGATTCGAGGAAGCCCGCTGGTTTGTGCCGGAACCTCTTCCGCAGACCGCTCCGCAACCCGAGCCGCCGGTAGAGGTAACATAGAGCTATAAAGTATGTACAAAGATCCCCCTGTATGGGATCGGATCAATTCCTTCGCTCTCGTTACTTATATTCCCGAGCCGCTGGCTGGCTTTCTGGATCGTTTGAGGCAGGAACTGGTGCCGAACTGTTTTCTAAGGGCGCACGTCACCATCTTGCCGCCACGGCCTGTATCGTCCTCCCCAGAGCCTGCTTGGGAAGAGGTACGCACGCTGGCAAAGCGGTTTGCCCCCTTCGACATTCAACTGGGCAATATCGACGTGCTTCCGGTGTCCGATGTGATCTGTATCCAGATAGCGGCCGGTAGCGAAGCTTTGAAGCAAATGCATGATGGGATGAATTCCGGCGCCTTGCCTTATCAGGAAGATTTCCCTTACCTTCCACACATCACGTTGGCGCAAGAGCTTAAACCCGATGAAGTGGACGAGCTGGTGCACGTGGCGCGCAGCCGCTGGGCCGAGTGTCCTTTCCCCAAGACCTTCCGCGCCGAAACGGTGGTCTTCGTGCAAAATTCGCGCGGGAACGAATGGGCGGATCTGGGGGAGTGCGAGTTAGGGCAGGGTGAATCGAAGCGAGCGGGGAAGTTGAGCGATTTGCTGGTAGGCTAGAAGCCTGTGGCAAAAACACTCCTGCTGTTCCTGCTTACCAGCACGGCGGCGTTTGCGCAGCATGAATTCACGGTCTACGAATTGCTCGCGCCCGAGACGCATAGATTCGCCATCCTCTACGACGTCATGTCATCCACGGAGAGCGCGGCGTTTTATCTGAATCCGATCCGCAAAGGTTCGAAGGCCTCCGACGAACATGTCATCGATCTCGCCACCGGAAAAGAACTGAAGTTTGAGATCGTCAACGGCGAAGCGCTGAAGGTTTATTTCGCCGCGCCAATCCCCAAGCAGGGTGTGGCGCGCTTCCGAATCTTCAAGACCTATGAAGACGCTGCATCGTACACAACGCAGGGCGATCGCATTGTCTTCGATCGTCCGCTGGGCGTGCGGCGCAACGTAGTCGTGCTACCGGCCGGATACGAGCTGATCGGCGCAAGCGTCCCCTCCATCGTCTCCACCCAGCCTGACGGCCGCGTGCGCGTCAGCATGCTGAACGATCGTGACGATCAGCTTCCCGTGAAGATCATAGGAAGGAAGCTGCCATGAGGCGCCTGTGGCTTTTTCTGCTCCCGACTTTATTGATGGCGCAGTTCCATCGCGCCGAGCAGGATCTCGAAATCCACTACTGGCTCCTCGATCCGGATTCCCATCAATTCCGCATTTCACACGATTTCACGGTTTCAAAGCCCGGCCAGAAGTACGTGCACAGCTTTGTGCGCAAAGGCAGCGTGGTAACGAAATCTGTCGTAATCGATCTGAACACAGGCAAGCAGCTCGAGACCTCGAACGTCACCGGAAAATCGGTAAACGCCCTGGGCTACTATCCAAATCCCACCGATCCTGAATCGGTAGTAGTGCAAGGAAACCTCGATCATGCATTGGCGGAAGGCGAATCGGTACGAGTACGTGTAATCGAGACCTACACCGATCCGGTCGGATACACCATCAAGGACGGCGAACTGACATGGGATCGCACGCTAGGCCGCCCTTACGACGACGTAGCATTGCCGCCCGGTTGGATGCTGACATCAGTAAACGTCCCAGCCATAATTTCGCTGGATTCCGACGGCCTGGTAGTGTGCCGCTTCACGAATCCAAGAAACGATGAAATCCACGTAGTCTTAAAAGCTAAGCGGCGAAAAACCTAGGCCACGGATACACACGGATGCACACAGATAAAAATCCGTGTTTATCCGTGTGCATCCGTGGCTAAATGCATTTCTTCCTCAGAAGCGCCGGTATGGGAGCGCACGCTAGGCCTCCCTTACGACGACGTAGCATTGCCCCCGGGGTTGGATGCTGACATCACTAAGCGTCCCAGCCATAATTTCGCTGGATTCCGACGGCCTGGCAGTGTGCCGCTTCACAAATCCAAGAAACGATGAAATCCACGTGGTTTTGAAAGCCCGGCGGCGAAAAACCTAGGCCACGGATACACACGGATGCACACAGATAAAAATCCGTGTTTATCCGTGTGCATCCGTGGCTAAAACTTTTTCTTCCTCTGCGCTACCGACCTTACCATCTACCACCACCTTCGCGATCCTCTCCCTATGGAACGCCGCATCCCCGTAAGCCACCTCCGATGCCTTGGCTCGCCGGTAAAAAAGATGAACGTCGTTCTCCCACGTGAAACCCATGCCGCCGTGCACCTGGATCGCGCGATTGCCCACCTCCCGGTACGCGTCGCTTGCATAAGCCTTTGCCACCGACACCGCCAACCGCGCCTCCGGGATTCCTTCCTGGATGGCGTACGCCGCGTAATAGGCGGCCGAGCGCGAGCTCTCGGTGTACACAAGCATATCGGCGCACTGGTGCTGAACGGCCTGGAACTCGCCGATCGCGCGCCCAAACTGCTTGCGGGTCTTGGCATACTCCACCGTGATCTCGAGCAGTCGCTGCATGCCTCCCGTCATTTCCGCGACCAAACCAACCGTCGCGATATCCAGTGCGCGATCCAAAGCCGCGCGCGCGTGGCTGCCGTGCGCCAGCAACTCCGCCGCAACGTTATCGAATGTCACCTCGTACAGCTTCCGTGTGGCATCCATGGCAGGCAGATTGGTGATGCGCAGCCCCTTCGCATTCGATGGCACCACAAATACCGCGAGATCGCCATCCATGCGGGCAACCACAAGAAGAAAATCCGCGACTGCGGCATCTGGCACGAACAGCTTCCGTCCGTTGAGCGTCAGACCCGTAGCTTTCATCTGAACAGCATCGCGTGACCACGAAGCAGAATCCTCGAGCAACGCCACCGTGGCTTTCGCCTCGCCGCGGCAGATGGAGCCTAAATATTGCTTCTTCTGGCCATCGTTACCCGCAGCCTCCACCAAGCTGCCTGCCAGCAGCACCGTGCTCGAAAATGGCCCTGGAAGCAATGCCCGGCCCATCTCCTCCAGCGTCGCCGCCATCTCCACCATCCCCATTCCGAAACCACCGTACTCTTCCGGGAAGATGATGCCGGTCCAACCTTGCTCGGCGATCTTGCGCCATAGCGCGGCATCGAAAGCCGTCTCGGTTTCCATCTGCTTGCGAACCTCGGCCGGCGGACATTCCGCCGCGAGGAATTTGCGCACGGTGTTCTTCAGCGTAGTCTGAGTTTCCGTCAATCCGAATTGCATTCTCGATGCTCCTCAATAACTCTTGGGCAGGCCCAAAACAAAATGCCCCACAATGTTGCGCTGGATTTCCGACGTCCCCGCTTCGATGGTGTTGCCGCGGGTTCGTAAGAATGAATAAGCCCACCCGCCGTCGTCAATGGCACGGTCGCCCTTGGTCAACTGCACGTAGGGTCCCAGCAATTCCGCCGCCACCTGCTGGAAGCGCTGGTTCAGCTCGGTCCAGAAAATTTTCTGAATAGACCCTTCCGGTCCCGGAACACCCTTTTGATTAATCCGCGTGATCGCACGCATTTGGTTCAGCCGCATGATCTCGATTTCGATAAAGCTCTGAGCCAGCTTTTGCCGCATCACAGGATCCTCGGCAGCAGTGTGGCCGTTGCGTTGGATGGTATGCGAGAGTTCCACCAGCCGGTCAAACTGCCGCTTGAAAGCGACCTGCATGCCCGCACCGAGCGTGGCGCGCTCGTGCATCAGCGTTCCCAGCGCAACATTCCAACCATCGCCCACCTGGCCGAGCACGTTCTCAGCCGGCACGCGGACATCGCGGAAGAACAGCTCACAGAATTCACTCTCGCCGGTCAACTGCCGTAGCGGACGAACTTCCACGCCCGGACTTTTCATGTCCACCAAAATGTAGCTGAGCCCTTTGTGCTTGGCGGAGTTCGGATCCGAGCGCGTCAGCAGCGCACACCAATCCGCCGCCCAGCCGTAGCTGGTCCAAACCTTCTGCCCGTTGATCACGTAGTGATCGCCATCGAGTTTGGCTTCGGTGCGCACGTTGGCGAGATCCGATCCGGCGTTTGGCTCCGAGAATCCCTGGCACCAGATTTCGTCGGCGCTAAGGATGTTCGGCAGGAATCGTTTCTTTTGAGCATCGGTGCCGAACGCGATGATGGTGGGACCAATCAGCATCAACCCCAGAACATTGGCCAGCGGCGGCGCCCCAGCGCGCGCCATCTCTTCGGTGAAGATGACCTGTTCCATCAGAGTCGCACCGCGCCCGCCATATTCTTTCGGCCACGCGATACCGGCCCAGCCGGCTTGAAAAACTTTTTTCTGCCAGTCGCGAAGAAATTCAAAACGCGCCAGCATTTCATCTTCAGTGCGATGCTTTTCCCAGTCAGCCGGCACATTGGCAGCGAGCCACGCGCGGACCTGATCGCGAAAACCAAGTTCAGTGGGCGTGAGGTTGAGATCCATGTATGCAGATAGCATATCAAGGGAGAACTATGGGCGGGTTGCGCTACTATCCTTTTGGCCACGGATGCACACGGATGAACACGGATAGTCTAAATGCCTTGATTGAGCGGGTCATTGGAGCGGCTTTTGAGGTTTCCAACGTCCTCGGGCCAGGCTTCTTGGAAAAAGTGTATGAGCGTGCATTGTTGAAGGAGCTAGCTTCACAGGGAATAGAAGCCAGGCGACAAGTCGGACTTCCAGTCTCCTATAAGGGACACCCGGTAGGTGAGTACATTGCAGACATAGTGGTTGAAGGTGAACTTGTAATCGAGCTCAAATGCGCCGACTCATTCTCGAATGAAAATGTCGCACAATGCATCAACTACCTAAAGGCATCCGGTAAGAAAATCGCACTGCTGATGAACTTCCAAAAGGCTAAAGTCCAGTTGAAGCGAATTATCAACTGATCCGTATTTTATCCGTGTTCATCCGTGTGCATCCGTGGCCTGATAAAACTATAGGAATGGTCTCCCTCGACGGTACACGTCTATCTCTCCCCGATGTTCTCCAAGTATCCACTCACAACGCGCCCGTCGAGATAGCCCCGCCAGCGCTCGCGGCTATGCAACGCTCACGCGCCGTAGTGGAGCGCCTGGCATCCGGCGACGCGCCCGTGTATGCGGTCAACACCGGCGTGGGGCTGCTCGCCGATGTTCGCGTGCCGCCGGAGCAGCTCGAGCAACTGCAGCGCAACGTGGTCCGTTCGCATGCCTGCGGCGTGGGCGATCCGCTGGCGCGCGATGAAGTGCGCGCCATGATGTTGATCCGCGCGAATGTGCTGGCGAAAGGTTTCTCCGGAATTCGCCCACTGGTCGCCCAACGCTTGTGCGACTTGCTGAATCGCTGCGTCACCCCGATCGTTCCCTCGCAAGGCAGCGTGGGCGCAAGCGGCGATCTTGCTCCGCTAGCGCACATCGCGCTGGTGTTGATCGGCGAAGGTGAAGCCGAATTCGATGGGGTTCGCTTGTCCGGCGGCGCCGCGCTCCAGCGCGCAGGTATCGAACCTATCGTCCTCGCTTCCAAGGAAGGCATTTCGCTGGTGAATGGCACGCAAGCCATGCTCGCCGTGGGATGCCTCGAACTCCTACACGCCGAGACTCTGGCCCAGGCCGCCGATACAGTCTGCGCCATGACGCTGGACGGATTGCGCGGCACTCCGCGCGCCTTTGATCCCCGGCTGCATGCCGCGCGCCCCCATCCCGGCCAGGTCGCCAGCGCGGCCAATCTGACCCGACTCCTCGAAGCGAGCGAGATCCGCCAATCGCACATCACCTGCCGTCGCGTGCAGGATGCCTATTCTCTGCGTTGCGCGCCGCAAGTGCATGGAGCAGTTCGCGACACCCTGGCCGAAGCCCGCCGCAGCTTTGAGATCGAGCTCAATTCCGTTACCGACAATCCGCTGGTGTTCGGCGACGAAATTATTTCCGGCGGAAATTTCCACGGTGAACCCCTCGCGCTTCAACTAGATGCCCTGGCCGTGGCGCTTACCGTTTTGGCTGGCATCTCCGAACGCCGCATTGACCGGCTGGTGAATCCCGCCCTCAACGAGGAGCTGCCACCATTTCTCACGGGCCACGCGGGCCTGGAATCGGGATTCATGATGCTGCAAGTGACCGCGGCCGCGCTGGTGGCCGAGAACCGCGTCCTGTCGCATCCGGCTTCCACCGGCTCCATAACAACGAGTGGTAACAAAGAGGATTTCGTCAGCATGGGAATGACCTCCGCACTCAAGCTAAAACAAGTGGTCCGTAATACGCGCAACGTTCTCGCCATCGAATTGCTCACTGCGGCGCGCGCCTTGGATTGCCTGCGCCCGCTCAAGTCCAGCCCCGTCATCGAACGTATCCGCGCCGAGCTGGCACACGTCAGCGCGCCCTGGACCGCCGATCGTTCACTCTCTGCCGACATCCAACGCACCGGCGAATGGATCGTCTCAGGAGCGCTCGATCCCCGAATCGATGCATGAGATCCTGGCCAAGGCTCCCACTCAGATTTCGTGCAGACTGACGCATCCCGCCTCCCGTTTCCGGATGCTT
This sequence comes from Bryobacterales bacterium, assembly GCA_003162425.1. Classification (GTDB taxonomy): domain Bacteria; phylum Acidobacteriota; class Terriglobia; order Bryobacterales; family Bryobacteraceae; genus Palsa-89. The sequence continues at coordinate 14,547 of PMOK01000269.1, forward strand.
CCTTCGATGCCGTCATCGCCAATCACAGCCTGGAACACTTTGAACACCTTGAGACGGCTCTTCAGGAGTTGGGCCGCGTAGTGCGGCCGAGCGGTTCTATCTTTATCGCAGTACCGGATGCGAGCACATTTTCCGACCGGTTGTACCGGTGGCTCGGGCGCGGCGCCGGCCATGTGAACGCGTTCCGGTCACGGGTTGATTTGATCGCGCTGGTGGAGCGCCATACCAGTCTGCGGTTTGTTGGCGGGCGCGATTTGATGACTTCGCTAGCAATACTGAATCGCAAGAATCTCGCCGGACGCATTCCCAAAAAGCTGATGCTGCTGGGCGGTGGCAGAGAAGAGCAGTTGGTTCTGTGGAGGGTAATTTCCCGGCTCTCGGATCGCTGGCTTGGGACGCGGCTCAGCTTATACGGATGGGCTCTCTACTTCGGCGCTCTCCATGAGGAGCTGGACACAACCACTTGGTGGAATGTCTGCGTGCGCTGCGGCCCAGGCTTGCTCGTCGGCCTGGCTGGAGCAGTTCGGCATCGTAAAAAGGAATCGCTTTCTGATTCGTGCGTACGCCTGCCCAACCTGCGGCGCGCCCAACATATTCACGCGCGATTAATCCGCAATGTACACGCTGAAGTTGGTCACCATCCGGTAGCCCATCCTCTCATACAGCGATAAGCCCGAGCGAGTTGACTGTAGAACCGTTCCCCCGACCCCCGCCTGTTCGATAACCTGGCGCATGATCGCCTCCGCGTATCCCAGACGCCTGTACGCCGGCATTGTAGCCACCGAATAGAGCCCGACCACGTCGCCAGTGAGCATGGCCGCCGCCGTGGTGACGGCCTTCCCATTTAAGAATCCCACATAGCCTCGTAATTCGCCGGTCCATGCGAACTCGGAGCCGTAGACCGCCGTGCATACCGCTGCCGGAATCTCGAATGCCACCGACATGATCTCGGCGAAGGCCTTGCGCGTCTCTTCGTCTGTCACCGGACGCACCTCCACCCGCGGCAGCTTGTGAACGGCCGGCAGAAGCTTGCGCGTGTACATCCCTGGCGCCTGCGTCAACGGCCGCAGTCCGTACCTGCTGAAGATGCGGTCGGCGTCGCGCAGCGCCGCCCGGCTGAGGAAATCGTCGCAAACCCAGCAAGTCCAGCGCAGGTTGCGTGCGTCAAACCGTTTGGCTGAGACCTGAATTATCCGCGACAGTTCTTGCCCGTCGCCTTCCACCGGTCGAGCGAGCAGGGCGGCGTTGAAGGCCGCGTAGTTGAGACCGCAGAAGATTAAGGATACGCCCGGCAGGTCCTCTATTTCACTGCTGGCGCGCGCATGCCCAAAGAACCGCAGGGCCTGCAAGAGATTGTCCGACACCGCGCGGACCTCGGGCTCGGGCATTTCGCGATTAGAGCAGACTGCGCCCTCTGACGTCAATCGTGGCGCACGCACTCCTGCGTGCCGCGTTCACACTCGTGTGAACGCCTGGGAGTCAGTTGTTGCATGTGATAAAAATTCGGCTGCGGCAGAAACTTGCCTCCACCTTCCTATTCTCTCACTCAATGTTTTCAACTGTTTCAAATGGCCGCCCATTTGCATCTTGGGTCGACGTGACTATTAACCCTGTTTCCTCGCTGTTTCCGAGCCTCTTCCAGCCGAACAGCACAACTTCCAATACCACCACCAGCTCCAGCTCGGTTTCTTCCGCCGCGCAGCAAACCGACGCCTCGGGTCTGTCACCCACTGCCAGCTTCTTGAATGAGCTGCAACAGATCCAGCAACAGAGCCCGTCGCAGTTCGGCCAAATTATGACTGAGATCTCCAGCAAACTTACGCAGGCTGCGCAAACGGCTTCGAGTAGTGGCAATTCCACCGAAGCCACGAAGTTGAGCAACCTGGCAACCGAATTCCAGAACGCGGCCAAAGGTGGGCAAATCCCAACCGCACAGGATCTCCAGCAGGCTGGTCTCTCCGGACATCATCACCACCACGGCGGCGGACACCACAGTTCGGGATCCAGTTCGACGAACCCGTTTCAGTCCACCGACAACAATTCTCAGGACCTGTTGGCCAGCCTTTTAGGAACCGCCACTAGCTCGTAAGCGAGTTAAATGATATGGCAACATCAACCTCCCGGCCCTGCTGCGGCGACAACACTTGCATCCGGACTGAGATCGCCACGTTGTTGGGGCCCGATTCCTCCATCGTGGACCGCATACTACTCGGGGCTTGCATATTGGCGCGGACCTGCCGCTGTCTCAGCCCGAACGATCTGCGTAACTGCGCCTCAAAACTATTCGGTTTGTCCCCGGAATGTGAGCTCTCGAGCGCATTCGTGAGCGCGTATCAAAATGAGCGGGACGCAATTGCCGGCCACCGGCAGATCGAAAAGCACCGTGCCCGCTGCACCGCCGTGCCACTCGCGGCTCGGTAGGGCCTTTTCTTTTCGTGGTGGCCTCGGTCGGGGTCGAACCGACACACCCTTGCGAGTACAGGAACCTAAATCCTGCGCGTCTGCCAATTTCGCCACGAGGCCATTCGTTATCAGGATACCAAGAGTCCCTAGATACCTAGCCGCTGCTTGAGCGCCTTCACCCGATCGCGCGACACCGTCAGCTCGGTCTTCTTTTCGTCCTTCAACCGGACCAGCATGCGGCCGGCGAACATGGCGTGCAGGTCATTCACGCAATCCAGATTCAGCAACGTCGCGCGGTGGATTCGGACGAACTTCCGCGGGTCCAGCTTCTGCTCCAGCTCCTGGATCGTGTGGTCCACCACGTAATTCTTGACGGGCGTGGCAGCGTAAGTCAGCTTGTCGGCGGCGAAGAAATGCGTCACCCGCGATAGTTCCACAAATTCCACGCGCTCGCCGATACGGGATGCAATGCGGGTGGGATACTCCGGCTGCGGCGCCGCCTTGGCGTTCAGCCGATCGAGCAACTCACGAATCTCCAGACGCGGCTCAGCACCGCCGCGCATGCGCTCAATCTTGTCGAGCGCCCTCTCCAGCTGCGCCTGCTCAATGGGTTTTAACAGGTAGTCGATCGAGTTAACGCCGAAGGCCTGCAGCGCGTACTGATCGTAAGCGGTGGTGAAGACGATCATCGGCTGCGGATCCAGCTTGGCCAGCATCTCGAAACCAGTCATCTCCGGCATCTCGATATCCAGAAAAAGCACGTCTGGCTTCGCCTTGAGCACCGCCTGAACAGCATCCACCGGATCAGTTTCGCTACCTACGATTTCCACGCGGCCCGTCGCAGTCAACATTCTGGACAAGCGCTTCAACGCGAGCGCTTCGTCGTCAACTAGAAATGCGCGCATGCGGGCCGCCATTGTACGGAACCGTCAGGATCATGCTGTTGCGATTTTCGCGCCGGTCCAGCCTGAGCGCGGCCTCATCGCCGAACAGACTCACCAGCCGGTCCTTGAGATTGTCCAGGCCGTGGCCGGCGGGAGCGGATTCCAGCGTGAATCCCGGACCTTGGTCAGTCACCGCAACTCTTAAAGAACCGTTCTCGCGGGAGCCAGTAATGCTGATTTCCCCGCCAGCGCGATTCGAAGCGATCGCATACTTCACGCTGTTCTCCACCAGTGTCTGCACCGCCAGCGCGGGTACTCGCGCTGCATCCAAATCCCCGGCCACGTCGATTTGATACCGTAGCCGGTCCCCGAAACGCGCGCGCTCAATCTCCAGATAATCCGCCACCACTTTCATCTCGGCAGCCAGCGGCACCAAGCCGGCCTGGTTTGCATCGAGTGAAAATCGCAGCAGCGCCGCCATCTGTTCCACCAGCCGCTCGGCACGTTTCGGGTCTTCCGGAATCAGCGACGAAATGGAATTGAGTGTGTTGAACAGAAAGTGCGGATGAATTCGCGATTCTAACGACGCCAGCTGGGCCGAGGCCGCCAGCTTCAGCGCGCGCTCATGCTCCAGCTCTTTGGTCCGCAGCCGTAGCGAGCTTTCTTCCAGACGCCATTGGAAGGTTTCATAAACCCCAATACTAATCCCGGCCAGAATCGAGATGAAGGTGGCGATCTTGAGGCTTCCCCAGAACTCCGGCCAATACAGCTCGCGAGGCATCCACCCCAACGCAATCACAACCAGACAAGCGATCAAGCTGCCCACTACCGTATTGGCAAAAATCGCACCCAGCCGCAGCGGCCACCGCATCCAGCCTCTCAAACTTTGCACGGCCTCCCACAGGGTTGGGATGGTCGCGAAGTTCAGCCCGCCAATGCAATGGGCGTAAACTAACGAGTAACCAAAAGTGATCAACAGCCTCCGGACGGATACCTCATCGAACGACATCACTACCAGCAAGATGGGCGGGATCAAGGCGAACGCGGTGTCCAGCAGTAGAATCTTGACCAGTGGTCTGCAGTTCCTTATGCGATCGCCTGTCACCACCTTCATCTTACTTTCCGCCAGTCGCCGCAGTGTGGCATCCCAGGCACCCGGCCTGCGCCGGAGCCAGCGTTTTGGTCTCAAGCCAGATGCTGGCCGATTTCTCGTAGGGCGTGCCCTTCATCTCCTTCTGAATGCGCTCGAACCAGACCTGCGCTTTTTCCTGATTGCCCGAGCGGCTGTAGGCGTCCGCCAGCCCGATCATAAGTTCGCCGCGTGGATGCGTGCCGAGATCGGCCAAATAAGCAGCTTGCAGCTCGTACGTCTTCTCGAAGTCCGCCAGCCCTTTTTCAACCAGGGGACGCGCCATCTCTGGACTGGGCATGTAGCGCGATGCAGTCAGCAGCACGGCGCCACGCGGGATTCGAACACCCAAATCATCAGGCTCGAGTTCAACCGCCCGGTCCATTTCGTTCAACCCACGCTGCCACATTTCCCCGCCCTTTTGTTGGTCGCCCTTTTGGAAAGCCTGACCGGCTTCGTAGAATACACCAGCGCCGTGCCAAACCAGTGCTTCGGCATTTTTGGGATCGGCTGCCAGCGTGTCTTCGCAGATCTTCATCCCCTTTTCGAGCGATGCGGCGTCGCCTCCGAAACCGGCGAAGAAATAGTTGCGGACTTTCAAATCAAACCGCTCCTGGCTGTATAGAACCCCAACAGCCAGAAGAATCACTGCGGAAAGCTTCTTTACCATTGAAACTCCTTTCGAGTTTCAGAATAGGCGAGCTGATCTCGATCCGCGATAGATGTTTGACCGGAAGCCAGAGAATCGGATGAAGCAGCGGTATTGAGCGATGGGCGGTAAGCTACTCGCCGCCGCGGCGCGTATAAAGCGGCGTCTCCTGATGAGGTTCGGGAAAACGTACTCGTTCGCCTCGCGGCCGGTGTCCCGGCCATTCCAGGCGCATGTCCCGGCTCACTTCGTCCAGCATCTCGACGGTGGCCACCTTGCCTTCCATCGCGAAACAGGTGAGCAGCAGATTGTCGCAAATCGCGTTGATCACTCGGGGAATGCCCTGCGACCGTGCGTGAATCTCGGCCATCAGCTCAGCGGAGAGAACCGTCTGGTTGGTTAATCCGGCCTTTTCCATCCGGTTATTGATGTAGTCCGCGGTATCGGACGCGCTGAACGGCTCCAGGCTGCAGCGCAGCACAATTCGCTGCTTCAATTGCCGCAGATTGGGTGCATCCAGCTTGCGATCCAGCTCCGGCTGGCCCGCCAGAATCACCTGGATCAATTTTCCGCGCCGGTTTTCCATGTTACCCAGCAAGCGGATTTCTTCCAGCACTTCCCACTCCAGGTTGTGCGCCTCATCCACGATCAGCACCGTTGTACGCCCTTGATCGGATTGCTGCACTACCAGCGAGTTCAGCGCGAACAGAACCTCGGTCTTGGATGTCCGCTGGCAGCTCAGGTTCAGATCGTAAGCGATCATCTCAAAGAATTGATCGGAGGTGATCCTCGAGTTGAAAATAAATGCGAATTCGATGTGCTGCGAATCCAGAAAATCCCGTAGGCATTCCAGCATGGTGGTCTTGCCGGTACCCACCTCCCCGCTCAGAACGATGAAACCCTTGCGGCTTTGCACGCCATAAATCAAATTGGCCAGCGCTTCTTCATGCTGCTCGCTGCGGTAAAAAAACGCGGGATCGGGACTCAGGCTGAACGGGCTCGCCGATAATCCGAAATAAGCGTTATACATATAGGCGAACGTCGCCGTCTCATAGTAACATTTGCTTGTGGTGCGCAGGCCTGTAGGGCAGGATGCCATCCTGCGGCGGGTTGCCAACCCGCCACTTCCTACGCCGTAGCTTTGGTAGCCTGCATGGAAGCCATGCGCGCCTGCATCTCTCGAGTGATATGGGGAACGACGCCCACCATTCGTTCTATCAGCATCAACTGCCCCCGATGATGCATCTCATGCTCCTTGGTCCCGAGGAGCATTTCAAAACGCGACTTGCTGGACGGCATCATGCCGGGCGGCAACGCCACGCGTTCCGCTAGAAAATCTTCCGAAAGACCCTCCATCCATTTGGCCAGCCGCTCGCCCTCGCTGCGCAGTAATGCGACGATCTCTTCCTTACCGCGCGCCTTCTGCTCGTCGGCGGTCATTTTCGTGAGAAAGGCAGGAAAGTCAAAACCCACCAAGGTCGTACGACGATCCACGGCATGGACCTGTTCCGCCAGCTTGGGTGACATGGCAATGTGAATGAGCATCTGTGCCACGGTGCGCGTGTCCGGCG
>PMOK01000068.1 GCA_003162425.1 Bryobacterales bacterium
AGACCTGAAAATCTTTGCAGCCTGCGAAGATTTGTGGGGCGGACCCCCTGGTCCGCGGCCGACGCCCCCGTCGCCCGGTTTTGGTTGCGGCTATGCTGTTCCGTGAGGCAGATGCTTCCGTCTGCCAACCTGATCCAAACGCTAAGTTATGAATAGACGCCACTTCGTCTGGAAGCTGAAGAATCGCGAGCTACTCGCCGGCGAGCGCACGCTGATCATGGGCGTGCTCAACGTAACGCCCGATTCGTTTTCCGATGGCGGAAACTTTCTCGATCCGGATCGCGCCTTCGCTCGCGCCATTGAACTGGAAGAACAGGGCGCGGACGTCATTGACATCGGCGCGGAATCCACGCGTCCAGGCTCGGCCCGTATTTCCGAAGCGGAAGAATTACGGCGCCTGATTCCTGTGTTGAAGCGCCTGCGTGGAAAACTCGCGATTCCCATCTCGGTGGACACCTACAAGGCCGCCGTCGCAGAAAAGGCTTTGGAGCACGGCGCGGAGATCATCAACGATCCTTCGGGGCTAACGTTCGACGCGCAACTGGCGCGCGTCACCGCCAATCACGACGCCGCTCTGATCCTGAACCATATGCGCGGCACGCCGGAGACTTGGGCCAAACTGCCCCCACTCAAGGACGTGATCGGCTCCATCCAGCACGATCTGGACGCATCAGTGCACCGCGCGGTCCACGCTGGAATGGATCGCGCGCGAATCGCGATCGATCCCGGGCTCGGCTTCGGAAAACGCAAGGAACAAAACGCGGAGATTCTGGCTCGGCTGGGAGAGCTCGCAACGCTCGATCTGCCCATCCTGGTCGGTCCGTCGCGCAAGTCGTTTCTCGCCGAGTTGGACCGATCCCGAGAGACCCCGCTCGACTACGCCACCGCAGCCGCGGTCACCGCCGCCATCCTGGCTGGCGCACATATCGTTCGCGTCCACGATGTCGCAGCAATGAAACTGGTGGCTCAAGTGGCGGATCAGATTCTCAGCTCCGCTGGCACTTCGGACAGTAGTGAGTACCACGCTGCCCCACCACGATCCGGCGGATCGCCGTTCCGCAGGTAGGGCACGGCTCACCGGCGCGTCCGTAAACCTGGTGCTGTAACTGGAAGCTTCCTTTTTGCCCGTCCGCATCAACATAGTCTGAAATCGAGGAACCTTTGAGGCGAATGGCAGTGGCCAGGATGTCCACCATCGCGCGGTGCAAACGCGTGGCCCGCTCTTTGCTCAATCTGGACGCGATCGCGCGCGGGTGAATGCGAGCCTCGTGGAGAGCCTCGTCCGTGTAAATGTTCCCCATACCGCGCAGAAATTTCTGATTCAGCAGCAGCGATTTGATCCCCGTCTTCCGCTTCTTCAGCCGCGCCAGAAAATCGTCGAGCGGAATGTCCAGCGCATCAGGCCCCAAAGCCTCCGCGCGGTCCAGCAGCCCCGCGCTCCACTCGATTCGCCCGAAATGGCGGATGTCGTCGTAAACCAGCAGGCCTTCGTCGAGTTTGAAAATAGCGCGCGCGTAGGGTCCCGGCTCGGAATTGAGCAGCAGCTTGCCGGTCATCCCCAGATGAATCGAAAGCACGCCCTGTTCCAGCTCCAGCACGATGAACTTGCCATGCCGGCGCACAGATTTTACAAGCTGACCGCGAACGCGCCGACGAAGCACGGGGAATTTCTGGCGCACCACGTGATGCGAAGAAAATTTAGCATCCAGGATGCGCCGCCCGGTGAGCTTGGGCGACAGCGTCCGGACTACCGTTTCTACTTCAGGTAGTTCAGGCACGCGGCGCCGGGTCCAGCAGAATATCGTCCCCTTCCACTTTCACGGCGAACGTATCCAGCTTAACCGCCGAATCAAAATCATTTTCGCCCGTGCGGCAATCGTAAGCCCACTCATGCCAGGGACACGTTACGGTATTGTCCTGCAAGGTTCCTTGTCCGATGGGGCCGCCGGCGTGCGGGCAAATTCCCCACAACGCGTGCAGTTCGCCGCTAAGATTGCAGATCGCGTAGGAATCATCGCCGAGGATAACTTCCATCACCGAGCCGGGCGGCAGCGCGGAGAGTGCGCCAACTTTCACGAATGCCATACAACGAATGTTTTACCACGAAAACAATTCGGGGCAGAGGTTCGTACAAAAGTTCGGCGGTGTAGCCCCGCGCGTCAGCAAGGGGACTTAAAACATGGCGCGCGAGTACACTCCCCCGCGCTCCTGCGACGCCAAGTAGCACTCCGCTGCGTACGTGGATTCTCCCGCTTTCAGATTCGCTGGAAAATCTTCCGCGCGCGCCGTTACGTCATTCATCCAGTCCCGTACATTACCCGTACCGGGATCGATGTGTTCGGGCGTCCCAAAGGAGCTGGCGCGCAGAGCCCGGTTCCCGATGACATATCGCTGCGTGATCACGGCGTACCCTTCGTTCCCGCAACGTCCGGCGCCAACCGCCGCACAGTCCGTGTTATGCACCACGCGAAGCTTGCTGAGGATCAGGACGCCTTTCCCTCCCCGTATGTCCATCCCCAGCCCTTCGGCCACCTTCAGGGCAATGTCCTGGTTCGCTGTGTTCGAAAAATCCAGGCCTTGCGCGTACATGCTGCCAACGTCGCGGCTCACCTGGTTAGCGTGATCGTTCCTGTTGGCGCTGTTACTCACCAGCAAAACTCCAATCGCCAGTGGAATAAAAAAGATCGCGCCCAGCGCGTACAGCGGAATCAGTGTCCCACGCGACTGTTTGGAGCGGGTAAGCATGACTTCCAAATCAAGGTTAGTTCAAGGAAACGCAAGTTACCAGAGGGTTTCAGGTTCATTTTTGGAAGAATCCAACTTAGTACTGGTGATGCATCGGTATCAGTCGTATACCCGGATGGCTCTACGGACTAACGCGGAGTTAGTTCCATCCTGTTCGCAGGCGAAAGCGCGTGCGCCACTGTGTTTGCAGCAAAGTGGGGCAGGCGCTTTCGCCTGCCAAGGGTTTTCTAACGCAGCGCTTGGCCCCACTCCGCCTCTTTGCGCAGACGGGGTTTCAGTATCTTGCCGCCAGGATTTCGCGGCAACGCCTCCGTGCGGATCACCATGAATTGCGGGATCTTGAAATCGGCCAAGCGGCCCCTGAGGAACACACAGATCTCGCGCGGCTCCGCTTTCGCGCCCGGCTTGAGCACTACTACTGCTCCCACCTTTTCGCCCATCATCGGATCGGGCACGCCCATCACCGCGCACTCGAACACCGCCGGATGCGCGCACAGCGCATTCTCCACCTCGACGCAATATACGTTTTCACCGCCTCGGTTGACCATGTCTTTCTTGCGGTCCACGATTTGGACGAATCCGTCTTGGTCGATGCGCGCCAGGTCGCCGGTGTGCAGCCAGCCTTTCACGAAGGTCTGCGCACTGGCTTCCGGCTTGTTCCAATAGCCGGGCACCACATTGGGAGCGCGCACCAGCAATTCCCCAACGCCGTCCGAATCCGGCTCGAATAGATCCAGGTCCACCACCGGCGCGGCGAAGCCAACCGAATCGGGTCGTATGTGCGCGAACTCGTGCGGCAGGAAGGTAGCCACTGACGATGTTTCCGTCAATCCGAATCCATTGCCGACCCTCGCGTTGGGAAATGCGGCAGCGATTCGGCCCACCAGGTCCGGCGCGATTGGCGCGCCGCCGTACATCACCCAGCGAACGCCGCTGGTATCGATCTCGGAAAAATTCGGCTGATTGATCGCCATCCAATGAATCGCGGGCACCGACGTCAGCGAGTTGATGCGCTCTTCGCCGATGGCGCGCAAGAAAGCCTGGACGTCGAACGTGCGCATGATCACGGTGGTTCCGCCGCCTTCGCAACTGGTGAGCAGTTGGCTGTTGCAACCCGTTACATGGAACAGAGGTACGCTCACCAGCGTTCGCACGCTGCCATCCATGGGAAGCGGCGCGATGCGCCGGCACGTTTCGGTGTTCGAAAGAAAATTCTCGTGCGTGGTCATGGCGCCTTTTGGAAACCCGGTGGTCCCGCTGGTATAAAAGATGGCGGCCAAGTCGGTTGGCGCGAGATTTTCCACGGCGAATGGATCGCCCGCAGGCAAAGGCTGCCCAGGCAGAAAGACGAACCGCGATCCCGAATCGTTGATTACGTATTCCACTTCGGGCTCCGCGAAACGCGTGTTCACAGGCACGACAACGGCACCCACCATCAGTGTTCCCCAAAAGGCGATACACCAATCCAGACCATTGCCCAGCCGGATCGCCACTCGATCGCCGCGTCCGATTCCAAGATTCTTCAAGCCGCCGGCGAGACCCGCCGCGCGGTCCCACAGCTCGCTATAGTTGATTCGTTCGCCGTCGATCTCGACGATAGCTTCGCTCGATGCGTGCTGATCCACTGTATTGCGCAACATTTCGAGCAGCGAACCAGGACGCGAGTCATAGCGAGCGATATCGTCTGCGCCGCGCGTGATGCCGGATTGATCGAAAGGCCGGATCATCCTATTCAGTATGCATTCTGCCGCTCGAAAATGGCGCGCGGATTGTCTACGAGCATCATCCGGATCTGATCGTCAGTCACGCCGCGCTTCTTCAACGCGGGGATCACGTCGTTGTGGATGTGTAGGTAGTGCCAGTTAGGCAACATCGCCGGCAGATCGCGCTCCGGCAGCCAGTCGTTAAAACAGGCGGCATCGTGCGAGAGCACCATTTTGTCCGCGTGACCGCGCTCGCACATTCGTGCCACGGTATTTACTCGATCCTCGAACGGAAGGAAGGTATCGATGCCGAAGCGGTCCATACCAAGATAGGAGCCGTTTGCGATCAGCTCTTCGAGATACGCGATGTCGGTGGTGTCGCCCGAATGCCCGATCACGACGCGCGAAAGATCCACGCCTTCTTCGCGAAAGACGCGCTGCTGCTCCAGGCCGCGCTTGGTGCCCGCGTGAGTGTGGGTGGAAATAGGCACTCCCGTTTCCCGATGCGCCTGCGCAACGCATCGCAGAACTCGCTCCACGCCTGGCGTCATGCCCGGCGAATCCGTGGCGCACTTTAGAATCCCCGCCTTCACGCCCGTGTCCGCGATGCCCTGCCGGATGTCGCGCACAAACATGTCCACCATCAGCTCCGGGCCTTCCAGCACCGTGCCTGGTCCGCGGAAATGAAAGTAAAACGGAAGCTCGTTATAAGTGTAGATTCCGGTGGCGACAACAATGTTCACCGGCGTACCCGCCGCTACCCGTTGGATGCGCGGAATATAGCGCCCAAGCCCAATCACCGTAAGATCCACCACCGATTTGATCCCGCGCGAGGCGAGTTCGTTGAGCCGCGCAACGGCTTCCTGAATGCGCCGTTCCTCGTCACCCCAAGCCTCCGGATAATTCAGCATGATCTCGGTGGAGAGCACGAAGATGTGCTCATGCATCAGGGTGACGCCGAGTTGGGCGCTGTCGATGGGTCCGCGAACAGTGTTTACCATGGCCAAGCTATCTAGCGTACCCGAAGTCACAAGCGGCCAGCCATCAACGTTATTGTTTCTTTGAAATCAATCCAGCTTTATCGATCATCTGCCGCAGTTGGTCCTCGCCGCCGAATCCCACTTCGTTCGCAACGATCTTGCCGTCGCGTCCGATCAAGATGAACGTCGGGTACGCTGTGACTTTGTATGATTCGAGAATCCCGGATTCGCCGCTCAACACCGCCGGATATTCGAATGGAGCCTTCTTGAGAAACTCCTCGACCACTTCTCGATCCTCTCCCGTATTCACGCCGAGAATCACGAGGTCGCTGTTTTTGAACTCGACGGAAATCTTCTCGAGAACCGGCATGCTTCTGCGGCATGGTCCGCACCAGGTGGCCCAAAAATCGAGGAGCACCGGTTTCCCTTTGAGCGCCGCCAAGCTGAACGTTTCGCCGGAGATCGTTTTCACTTCGAACGCAGGCGCCAGCGTACCCGCAAGATCCGGCTTGGCCGCTACTGAGGGGAACATGCTCAGCTCTTTTACTTCCTTCGCATCGGATGGCGGGTTGAAGGTGAACAGCGCTTCGTCCAGCGGCTGGTCGATCTTCAGGCTCTTCTTCGCCACCTTCTGATGCATCTCAATGTCCTTGCCGCCCATCTGCATCGTCATAGCTAAAGTGAATTGAACATCGATGCCTAGCTTCTTGTCGATCCAGGATGTCATCACCGCGGCTGTCACCTTGGGTGGCGCCGCCTTGTCGTTCGGTCCGGAAGCAAAAGAGAACTCGCTGATTTGCATTTCCACCACCCAACACTCGTATTTCTGCCCGTCGATGTCGATGGTCTCCTGCCCAGTGGTCTTGTAGCTGGTATGGATGTAGGAAGTATCCGGAAGCTTGATGCCCATGACCGCCATTACCGCCGCTGGTCCCTGCGCCGCTGGGATTTTGGCGTACTGCTTGGTCATCGAATTGTAGACCCAAGTAGTCTCACCGTCGGATACGTCGAGCATCGTAGTGCCCGATGTTTTGATTTCCATCCGCGTCTTGCCGGGGCTCAGGTACGCGACCTCGGTGGTCGACTTGATGGGTCCGGAAGGGACGCCGAGCTGCATGGTCATTTCGGCGGAATATTGCAAGCTGTGAAAGCTTTTCGCGGCCGCTTGCGCGCGGTCATAGAGCGTCTGCGCATCGGGCAACGGCTGAGCCGTCCCAATGTACGACATAAAAGCGAATGCAACAACGGCGCGCATGCTATGGAGGTCCGCGACCTACTGTAGCAATACAAGTAACCTTTTGGAACGCGGCGAGTATTAGATAGTGCTGCAAGATCTTCGATATTCCTGGCGCGAATTGTGCAAGAAGCCTGGGCTCGCCCTCACTGCCATCACTTCCCTGACATTGGGCATTGGTGCGACGACGGCCGTTTTCAGTGTCATGTATGGCCTGTTGGCGAACCCCTATCCTTATCAAGGCGCCAACCGGATGATCCACATCACTGTCCTGACGGAGAGCGGTGACCGGCGCTGGATCGGGATCACTGGTCCACAGCTTAAGGCGCTTCGGCAGCTCAAAAGCTTCGAAAGTGTTGCCGCAAGCTGGGGGACGTGGAATCTCACCACGACGGACGAGGATCTTCCCGAGGATGTCCCGTCCACCGAGCTCACAGCAAATGCCGGGATTCATTTCGGGGTTCCCGCGCTGTTGGGACGCACTCTCATCCCTTCCGATGCTCCGGATGGTCAAGACCCGCAGCCGGTGGTGGTTCTGAGCTATCTGTTTTGGCAACGGCACTTCAATGCGGACCCGAGCGTGGTAGGGCGCAGAATTCAGCTTGTGCACAAGAACTACACGATCATCGGAGTCCTGCCATCGCGGTTCACCTGAGAAGACGCTGCCGTATATCTGCCGCTCAAGATCAGCAACGACTCGAACATTGACTACAGTCCGCTGGTAAAACTGAAGCCAGGCGTCACTTTCGCGGCGGCCAACGCCGAACTGCAACCGCTGCTGGAGCAGTTTGCCAAGGAAACTCCCACTTACTTTCCTAGGAAGTTTCGAGTTAACGTCAGAGGACTCAACGAACAGTTTGAGGAACATCTCGGTCATTCTTTATTCCTGTTATTCGGAGCAGTGTCGCTGCTGCTTTTTATTGGATGCGCCAACGTGTCGATACTGTTGCTTGCGCGCGGCACGGCACGCCAGCATGAGCTCGCAATTCGCAGCGCGATCGGTGGTGCGGACGCATGCCTCGCCCTTGAGAGTCCTGAATCGCGTTCGAGCTGAAATAAAAGCGGTGGATCCGGATCAACAGGCGTCCGGCCAGGTTCGTGACCTGGAGCAGTGGATTCAGCGCGAGGACGAGGACGAGTATGCGTATGGACGTCTGGTGGCCGCGCTGTTCAGCGGCATCTCAATCGTTGCGCTGGTGCTGGCCGCGATCGGGCTTTTCAGCGTTGTCTCCTACGGCGTTGCGCAAACGGAAGGAACAGCTCGGGCGAAACCTTGTCATCGAGCGCGCGATGGCGGATATCAGCCACTACTCCGACCACCGTCGTGTTTGAATTTATTCAGTGGCCAAGTGGGTTGCGCCCGTGAAAAAGCAGGCGCGCCAGCGCTTGGTTCACGATGGCGACCCGAGTTCCTTTGCGGCCGTCCCGTGCGTCGAAGAAGCGGCCCGTTACGAGCGGAATTCCGAGCGCTTGAAAATATTTCGGGCTGACGGAGGCAATCGACACCGCATCGTTGGTTTCCGGACCGTCGTCGCCGCGCATTCCAGATTCAATCTCACTAAACTGCTCCATGGGAGGCGAACTGGTGACCGCTGCGTAGCGAACGCCCGGCAATTTTTCAATCCCGGCGAGCATCCGAGCGAAGAACTCAACCTGCCGCTCGGGGCTGTAAAGTTCATCCGGCTGCAGCATCGCGGTGGCTGTCAGGACATTGCGGAACTCGAAACCCGGATTGGTGGAGG
The DNA here is from genome assembly GCA_003162425.1 of Bryobacterales bacterium. GTDB lineage: Bacteria > Acidobacteriota > Terriglobia > Bryobacterales > Bryobacteraceae > Palsa-89. The sequence goes on from PMOK01000068.1 coordinate 8,405, forward strand.
CCAAAATCAGAAAGCTGCGGATCATCAAGCCAGCGCCCGCCATCAATACCACTGACAGCGCGATCTGACCCGCGGCAAGGAAAGCCGGCATGCGTCCGCCGGAACGAATGGCGGTTTCCTTCAAACCCGAATTCACATCGACGCGCGAAGCTGCGAGCGCGGGCGCCAGTCCAAAGAGCAGCCCCGCTGCCAGCGAGCAACCGGCTGTGAACATCAGCACACGCCAGTCAATGGGAATGCCCTGCGCGAGCGCTTTGGGTATCAGAAACTTTACTGCGTCTCGTCCCCAAAACAAAAACGCGATACCGAGCGATCCTCCCAGCGCTCCCAACAGGAGGCTTTCGGCCAGCAG
>PMOK01000341.1 GCA_003162425.1 Bryobacterales bacterium
TCTCAAGGCGGTGCAAACCCACCAGCGCTCCACCGGACGGTTTCGCCTCGACACCGCCGAAGCCGCAGCGGCGGCGATCATCGCGCACATTGAGCTGTACCCGAAGGCGGTGGCTTCGGTCACCCCAGCGGGTTCGCTGCGCCGTGGCAGAGAAACCGTCGGCGACCTCGATCTGCTTTTGACCCTGGCGGACGGCTTCACATCGCAAAAGCACATCGACGCCATCGCGGAGCACATCCTGAAGTATCCCCGCATCGACCAAGTTCTAGCTCACGGTGAGAACAAAGTTAGCTTCACGCTCGACAGCGGCCTGCAGGTGGACGTGCGCTTGCTCGACAAAGAATGCTTCGGCGCTGCCTTGCTCTATTTCACCGGATCCAAGGAGCATAACGTCGCGCTGCGAGGCCGAGCGAACGATATGGGCTACACGCTCAACGAATACAGTTTAGCCACGCTGAAAGCGGAGCGCCGCGTTTGCGGGAGAATGGAAGCGGAAATCTACGCCAAGCTTAAGCTCGATTACATCCCGCCGGAACTGCGCGAGAATACGGGCGAAATCGCAGCCGCGGAGTTGCACCAGCTGCCCAAACTGGTCGAACGCGCCGACATCAAAGGCGACCTGCAAATGCATTCGACGGCCAGCGACGGCAAGCACTCCGTCGAAGCCATGGCCGAAGCCGCCCGTCAACTGGGCCACGAATACATCGCCATGACCGATCACTCCAAATCGGTCACCATCGCCAACGGCTTAGATGAGAAGCGAGTAGTCGCCCACATCAAGAATCTGCGCGCCCTGGACGCCAAGGGCCTAGGCATCCGCGTCCTGGCGGGCTCCGAAGTGGACATCCTGAAGGACGGCAGGCTCGACTATCCTGATGTAATCTTGGCGCAGCTCGACGTGGTAGTCTGTTCGATCCACTCGTACATGCAACTGGATCGCACTGCCATGACCGACCGCATGCTCCGATGCATCGAGAATCCCTATGCGCAAATCATCGGCCATCCGACCGGCCGCCGCCTGCTGGTGCGCGATTCGTTCGACTACGACATGGAAAAGGTCCTCGAGGCCTGCGCCAAACACGGCGTCGCCATGGAGTGCAACTCCTACCCAGAACGCCTGGACCTGCGCGAGGTCTACTTGCGCATGTGCAAAGAGCGCGGCGTAAAAGTAGTCATCTCGACGGACTCCCACAATACCCTGCACCTACCGTACATTCGCTACGGCGTAACCATGGCCCGCCGCGGCTGGCTCGAAAAGTCCAACGTCCTCAACACGCTACCCGTAGATCAATTCCTCGCCGCACTACGTCCTAAGCCGGGCACCGCAGGTAAAAAGCCCCCAACTGCTAAGGCCCGGGCGGGAGACTGAGCTTGCTGGCGTTTTGTTCCCGGAACACGCCGGCACGCCCATAGGGAACCTTTTTCCGGCACCTGTCGTATCTTCCGTTATACGAAGTGCGGCGGATTTCCAGCCGCACAGACTGCGGATAAAAGACGTGCCCATTGCTAGGCCAGGACCAGCGCAGGATTCTGTAGGGGTGCAGGGTTGCTGCACCCCTACTTGCCCGGTCCAACCCTTTGCGCCACCGTCATCCCGAGCCAAGCGAGCGAGCTGCTTTTCTTCCGCCGCTGCTCATCCTTACGGAGGAACCTCATGAACGCTCTTTGGCATCGGCTCACGAAGATATCTCTCGTCTTTGGCCTACTGCTCGCTCTGGCTGCTCTGGCCCCCCGCTCCCGAGCCGAAGAGTGGACCAAGTCCTACCCGATCTCCGGCCGTGCTCAAGTCCGCGTAGACACCAATGACGGTGCGGTCCAAATCTACACCAGCGACTCCAAGCAAGTCGATTTTCGCATCCTCTACGACGGCTATGAGATGAACAAAACCCTCCATGTAGATTCCCGCCAAGACGGCGACAGCGTCCAGATCAACGCTCGCGTAAGCGGCCACTGGGGCTTCTCATTCGGTAACAATCATCGCCGCATCCAAATCGAAATCCACATGCCCAAAGACGCCGACCTCCAGGTCGACACCGGCGATGGCTCGGTAACCACCCAAGCGCTAAATGGCAAAGTGAAGATCCACACCGGCGACGGTTCCGTCCGCGCCCAGCAAGTCAGCGGCGACGTAGACATCGACACCGGGGACGGCAGCGTCACCGTAGAGGGAGCCAAAGGCGACATCCGCCTACACACCGGTGACGGTCACATCGAAGCCCGCAACCTCGACGGCAAAGTTGACGCCCTATCCGGCGACGGTCACATCACCCTGGAGGGCCGATTGGACGGTCTGACCGTCAAGACCGGCGATGGCAGCATCGACGCCCGCCTGCAACCAGGCTCAAAGGTCAACTCCAGCTGGAGCGTCCGCACCGGCGACGGCAGCGTGGATATCGTGTTACCCGCCGACCTCCAAGCCAACATTGACGCCAGCACCAACGACGGTCACATCAGCCTAGGCATACCCGTAACGGTCGAGGGCACCTTCAGTAATTCGCAGATTCACGGCAAGATGAACGGCGGCGGCCAAGCAGTCGTAATTCATACAGGCGACGGGTCCATCCGCCTAAGCAAATCCTAACCCTCGCGCTCCCTGCGAAACAGCCGCACTGGTCGCCCGAACAGGCCCTGTCCGGGCGAGCTACGTCCGGCGTCCTATCACGCAATGCGCCTTTGGTACCAGTACCTGAAAAACTTGTCCGCAAAACCCTCTAGAGTGTCCTAATTCTATGTACAGGATGATTCCAAACACTCCGCTAACTACCTGTATTGTAAGGCCCACCGTATGGGCCCCAAAATGCCACTTGATAAGCGGAATAAGGGGAGCCTGATGATCATTTTTGTTATCACCTTCGCCATCGTCGCACTCTTCGCCCTGACGTTGACCGGTTCCATCGCCACCACCTCCCGCCGCCGCTCGTAATCTCTTATGTCGGGGGCCGGGCTTCAGCGGCGTCGGTAGCCAACCTCCGGACTTTCCTTTTGGTAGCCACATCCAAAGTTATTCATAACGCAGCGCCACCAGCGGACTAACCTGCGTAGCCCGCCGCGCCGGCAGCCAGCAAGCCAACAGCGCCACTCCAGCCAACACCCCAACCACAATCACAAACGTCAACGGATCATTCGCGCTGACGCCGACCAGCAAGCTGGCGAGCAAACGAGTCCCTGCCAACGCCGTTCCAAGTCCAATCACAATCCCAATGCCTAGAACCAGCAAGCTCTCTTTCATCACCAACCATGCGACATTCCCGTCGCGTGCGCCCAACGCCATGCGAATACCGATCTCTTGCGTTCGCTCGGCAACGTTGAAGGCCATCAGACCGTACAACCCAATCGCTGCTAGGACCGTGGCCAGCAGTCCAAATACGGAAGCCAGACTCGCCACCACGCGCTCCGTGGTAAGCAGCATGTCTCTCTGTTCATCCAGCGTGCGCATTTCATAGAACGGCAGGTCGCGATCGACGTCCTGAACCGCGCGCCGGATGCTGGAGTACATTTGCCGCGGATCAATCCGGGTCTTCACGTAGATGGTGGCTTGAAAAACTGCGCCATCCATCTGCTCGTAGTCGACAATCGTTTGGGGCGGACTCGCGTCCCGCAAGCTCGAGTACTTGGCACCCTTGATCACGCCGACGATCTCAATGTAGGTCTTGGTTCCCGGAAGGTTCCCGAAACCGAATCGCTCGCCAAGGGGAGAACGGCCACCGAAGTAGCGGCGCGCGAACGCGATATTCTCGTCGGTCTCGATCTGAAGGTAGGCCTCCAGTTCGCGGGATCGTTCCTCATCCCAGCGGCGGCGGAAAAAGCGAGTCCATGCCATGGCGTCTCAATCCGTTGTGGCCGGGCGCAATACGCGATTGATGGCGCGCACCAGCTCATCCCAGCGATTCGTCTGCGCGGTCAGTTGCTTACGGCCGGATGGCGTCAGCCGGTAATAGCGGGCCTTGCGGTTGTTTTCCGACGTCCCCCAGAAGGACGCGATCCAGCCGCGATCTTCGATACGGTGCAGTGCCGGATAGAGCGAGCCGTGTTCTACTTCGAGCACGTCCTTCGATCCACGCTCGATGGCGTACGCGATCGTGTGGCCGTGCGCCGGCCCCAGCGCTAGGGTCCTGAGAATCAGCATGTCGAGCGTGCCTTGCAGCATTTCACCTTGTAGCGGAGGTGCGTTTCGTTTTGGCATAGGCTTCTTCGAAAGATTCTACTCCGGTAGATGATCGAGTGCAAGGGAATTTGAAGAATTAGCCACCATACACACATATACGAAGCAGCAGGTGTTTGGTTTCGAAGAATCGTCCAGGAGATGGACTATGGGTGTGGGGCGGACCCTCTGGTCCGCGGTCGACGCCCACGTCGGCCTGTTGGGAAATAGATATTGCCTCGAGGTGCGGGAAGACTCTAGTCATCCGGGAACATGTAACCTTGCCGGGCGAAATCTCTTAGGATTCGCCGAAGGCAATCTCTGGAACGATTTTAAACCCGACATTAAGCACATTCCTCCCCCGCGACTTATTCTTTCCAACCGAACCGCGACCGTAAGGGAGTCGGTGCTTGGGTGGTATGTCAAATTGTAGGCTAAAATGCATTCGTAGGAATCGCTATGTTTACCGCAACCGCCGGTCTGATGCTGCCGTGTACTGTCACAGGCTCGTTTCCACGCCCGCGCTGGTTCGATGTGAGCATGTGGGGACGGTCGCTCGATACCTGCATGCTGGACGTTCGCTTC
>PMOK01000301.1 GCA_003162425.1 Bryobacterales bacterium
CGTAAAGCGGTCGACGCGGGCGATGGGCGCGGCATGGCTAACCTGGGCGGCATGTACGAGGACGGCCGGGGAGGGTTGCCCAAGGACGACGCGCAAGCGGTAAGCTGGTACCGCAAGGCGGCGCTATTGGGCGACGATTACGCCCAGGCGGCGCTCAAAAGACTAGGACGCTGATCCACGGTTAACCTCGGTCGGAGCGAAAAGTGACCCTCCTCCTCCTCACGCGCCTTCACCGAGAGCTTCACAAACTCGAGGCCGCGTCACACCGCTAACTCCACTACTTCTCGTTCCCCTTCAACAATTTCCCACGGACCGCCCCAGCGGTACCCCTTCGCCCGTGCTACTCCAATAACAGAAAGAGAAACCAATGTCTGACTCCACATCAACCCTCAACGGCACCAACCCCGAACCCACCCCCGACCCACGCGCCGAAATCAACCGCGCCAACTCCCAGCATTCCACCGGCCCCCGCACCCCAGCCGGCAAACAGCGCTCCTCCCTCAACGCTCTCCGCCATGGACTCACCGGCCACGTCATCGTCCTTCCCTCCGAGGACCACGCCGCCTACCAACACCACACCCGCCGCCTCTTTGACGATCTCCAGCCCAAAGGCGCGCTCGAAGAGCAGCTCGTCCAATCCCTCGCCGACACATCCTGGCGTATCAATCGCATCGTGGCTCTCGAAACTAACCTGCTAACGCTCGGCATCCACGAACAGTCAGCGAACATCGACACCGCTCACCCGGAAGCCCACGCCGCTCTCGCCATGGCCGCTTCCGTCCGCGACCAGACCCGCGCGCTCGCGAATCTCAGCAGCCACGAACACCGCCTTTCCCGCCAATTCGAAAGAACTCTCAAACAACTCCGCGAAATTCAGGCCGAACGCCGCGAAAAAGAAAGCGATCAACTGGACAAAGCTGCCAAAATCTTGCAACTACATCAGGCCGAAGGAACTCCCTACAATCCCTCCGAAGATGGCTTCGTTTTTTCAAATGACGAAATCGAAACCTGCATCCGCCGCAAACACCACCTCCGTGAAGCCACCAACGCCTACTACACCTCGCGCGCCTGAATGCGGCAGCCCCTCCCGCCCTGCCCTATTTTAGGAACGTGCCTTGGTCTAGCTCGTCGAAGGCTTCTCTGAGTTGCTCCTGGGTGTTCATTACGATTGGGCCGTACCAGGCTACTGGCTCTTCGAGTGGTTTCCCGGAGCACAGCAGGAAACGGATACCGTCTTCGCCGGCTTGCACTGTTAGTTCGTCGCCTTGATCGAACAGCACCAGCGATCGATTTTCGGCTTCCGCTGGCGGGACTTTGTCGGCCCAGCCTATGCTTTCGGTGGGGACTGCCAGAGGGCCTGATGCGTTGCAGAATTTCCCGCTGCCCGCGAAGACGTAGGCAAAAGCGTGACGCGTGGTTTCGATTGGAAGAGTTTTGCGGCGACCGGGCGGGACTGAGACGTCCAGGTACATTGGGTCGGCGGCGATCCCATCTACCGGGCCTCGCTTACCCCAGAAAGTTCCGCAAACGATGCGAACTCCGGTGCCGTCGTCATCGGTGATCAGAGGGATATCGGCAGCTTTCACCTCCTGATAGCGCGGCGCGGTCATCTTGAGCGACGACGGAAGATTCGCCCAGAGCTGAAACCCGTGCATGCGGCCCTCGGCATCGCCCTTCGGCATTTCCTGATGGATGATTCCGCGGCCCGCCGTCATCCACTGGACGTCGCCGGCGGCAATGGCGCCGCGATTGCCCATGCTATCGCCGTGTTCCACGGTTCCGGCCAGTACATATGTTATGGTCTCGATCCCACGGTGCGGATGCCAGGGGAAGCCGGCGAGATAGTCGGCGGGAACGTCGTTGCGGAAATCGTCGAGCAGTAGGAACGGGTCGAACTCGGAAGTGTTGCCGAAGCCGAACGCGCGGCGGAGGTGGACGCCGGCGCCTTCGAGGGTGGGCTTGGCCTTGATCAGGCGCTTGACGGGTCGAATAGACATTGGACTCCAGTACCAAGTTTAGCGATAAAATTGAGAATAGTTTAATGGGGAATCAAACTTATGCAGAATGCAGGCGTTCGTCCAAGCCGGTACGGACTGAGCCGGCACGGTATCAGTAACTTCGAAGTAGCGCATTGGAATCTGGGCACAGCGCAACTGGTTGAGAAGGCTCTGCAGCGTCACGAAGGCATGCTGGCCTCAGGCGGAGCGTTTGTGGTGCAGACTGGGCAGTTCACGGGGCGCTCGCCCAAGGACAAATATATTGTTCGGGAGCCCGACACGGAAACCACCGTGGAGTGGGGGGCTGTGAACCAGCCCATGCCCGAACAGATTTTCGACCAGATTTACGCGCGGCTGATGGCGTCTTGGGAGAGCGACGAGCTGTTCGTCCAGGATTGCTTCGCCGGGGCTGACCCCGAATACTCGCTTCCAATCCGTGTGGTGGCGCAGCGCGCCTGGCATGCGCTGTTCGCGCGGCAGCTTTTCATCCGGCCCGATCCCGGGACGACCGAGGAGCACGTGCCGGAATTCACGGTTTTCTTCGCTCCCACATTTTACGCGAATCCAGAAAAAGATGGAACGCGCTCGAATACCTGCATCGCGATCAATTTCAAGAAGCGGGCGATTATCATTGCCGGCACCGAGTATGCGGGCGAGCTGAAGAAATCGATCTTCACGGTGCTGAATTACCTGCTGCCGGCTCGCGGCGTGTTTCCGATGCACTGTTCCGCCAATGTGGGCGCCGATGGACAAGTGGCGCTGTTTTTTGGACTCTCGGGCACCGGTAAGACCACTCTTTCGGCGGATCCCGGACGCAGACTCATCGGCGACGACGAACATGGATGGTCAAGCCACGGCGTATTCAATTTCGAAGGCGGCTGCTACGCCAAGTGCATCCGGTTATCGCGCGAAAAGGAGCCGCAGATCTGGAATGCGATCCGATTCGGCACTGTGCTGGAAAATGTCGTGATCGATCCCACGCTCCGGCTGCTGGATTTCGATTCAGAAGCTCTCACGGAGAACACGCGGGCGGCGTATCGAATCGAATTCATCGACAATGCAATGATTCCGGGGGTTGGCGGGCATCCGTCGCACATTCTTTTTCTGACGGCCGACGCTTTTGGAGTTCTTCCGCCGATTTCGCGCCTGACCCCGGAGCAGGCCATGTATCATTTCCTGAGCGGCTACACGGCCAAGCTAGCGGGGACGGAACGCGGGTTGGGCAGCGATCCGCAAGCTACATTCAGCGCCTGCTTCGGCGCGCCGTTTCTGCCGCGGCCGCCGCTCGAATACGCCAAGATGCTGGGTGATAAGATGCGCGAGCACGACGTGAAATGTTTCCTGGTGAACACGGGTTGGGTGGGTGGAGCGCATGGCGTTGGGAATCGCATGGATTTGAAATACACCCGCGCAATGGTGAGCGCAGCAGTGGATGGGGAGCTGGATCACGTCTCCACGCATCCTCATCCGGTGTTTCAGGTGGGGGTTCCGGTGAGCTGTCCCGGTGTTCCGTCCGAGATCCTGGATGCGCGCCGGCAGTGGAGGGATGGCGCAGCCTACGATCAGGCGGCCGAGAATCTGGATGCGCGCTTTCGGAAGAATTTCGAGAAGTTCGGTGAAGCGGCGTGGGCTAAGGTGGAGGCAGTGCAGGCGGTGCGGTAACTTTTAGGGTTCGTTCCACTTCTTCGGGATGGAAGCCGAATGGGCCTGGCTTAGTTTTCATTGCGACTTTTCCGTCACGGTCGATTACGTATAAGCGGTCCGGCCAGCCGGTGTAGGCTTTTTCGGTGGAATCCGAGAAGTCATCGAGCAATGCCGGGATCTGGATATGCAGATTGCGGACGCACGAATCGGCAACTGCTTCGCGCTCGCCGATACTTTTCGGCATGGCGAACACGACTCCCTGCTTGACGTTCGATTCCATCTGCCACACGTTGCTGGCGTGAGCTTCCAGGATGTAGACCACGTAGAATGCCACGCGGTCCTTATATTGCTGGTACAGCTTGTTGAGCGCGGGAACCTCCCGGCGAAAGGGCGGTCAAGTATAGCTCCCGAAGATCAGCACCACCGGCTTCGATCCGCGGAAGGAAGATAGCGAGACTTCGGAGGTTTTATCCAAAGTGCGCAGGTGAAAATCCGGGGCTGGGTCGCCGATGTTCAGCGTGCCGGCGCGGGCGCGAAGCCAGAGGGTTTCGAATGGGAACAATAAAAATGCCGGTCCGGGAAGCTTGGCAATCGCGGTGGCGAAGCGCTCCGGCGGCTGGCGCATGGTGACATAAATCGCGGCCAGGAACAACAGCCAGAGCACGAGCAATGAGACAAGAATCGCCCTGAGCTTTCGCATCTATATTTACGCAAACCCCTATACAGTAAGGATACGTTACTTGCGGCGTTTCTTGCGGGCTGGTTCGGGCTCGACTAACGAAAACTGCAGCTTGTGCTCGATCGGGTCCACTTTGTCGAGAAGCACGTTCACACTGTCGCCGATGGAGAACTGGCGGCGGGTGCGCTGGCCGATGATCTTGCGGGTGTTCTCGTGAAACATGTAGCGATCGCCGGGCAGCGTGTCAATGGGGACCAGGCCTTCGACGAACAGATTCTCCAGCTCGACGAAGAATCCGAAACGGGTGGTGCTGATGATGAGCGCGCGGAATTCCTCGCCCACGCGGTCCTGCATGAATTTCGCTTTCTTCCACTCCACCAGTTCCCGCTCCGCGTCTGCTGCGCGGCGTTCGGTCTCGGAACATTCGTCGGCGACGGTGGTGAGTTGCTCGGGTGCGAGGGGGTTTCGCTGGCCATCCAAGAACGCACCGAGAATGCGATGCACCACGAGATCGGGATAGCGGCGAATGGGCGAAGTGAAATGCGTGTAACTGGACGCGGCCAGGGCGAAATGACCGCGATTCTCGGCGCTGTAGCGCGCCTGTTTAAGGGACCGCAGCATGAGGTAGCTGAGGATTCGCTCTTCGGGTTTGCCTTCGATCTTCGCAATCAACTTTTGGTAGTTGCGTGAGGTTAGCGCCATGCTTTCGCCGGCCAGCACGATCTCGGTATGCATCTTTCGCCCATCGCGCCCACGTTCTTGCACCTTGAAGCGCTTCACCGGCAACGCGCCTAGCCCAAGCGAATAGCCGAAGTGCGAGGCGATCTCTTCGAAATCCAGCACGCGTTTTGGATCGGGCTTTTCGTGGATGCGGAAGAGCGACGGGATGCCGGCCTGCTCGAGATGCGAGGCGACGGCTTCATTGGCCGACAGCATGAACTCCTCAATCAACCGGTGGGCGATGTTGCGGGGGCTGCGCTTGACGCCGGTCATTTCGCCGAACTCGTCAAATTCAATCAACGGCTCGGGCATGTCAAAATCGATGGCGCCGCGTTGGACGCGCTTTTTGTTTAAGATCAGCGCCAGTTCCTGCATCAACTCGAAGCGCGGAACCAGACGGGCATAGCGCTCGCGCAGGCTAGAATCGCCTTCAAGCAGCGCGTGGACGCTGGTATAGGTCATGCGCTCCACGCTACGGATCACGCCTCGGCAAAAGTTCTGAGAGATGATATCGCCGCGATGATCGATTTCGAGCAGAACCGAAAGCAC
>PMOK01000344.1 GCA_003162425.1 Bryobacterales bacterium
TCTCGCGCCCAGTCCCCAGCCCCCAGCCCCGCGAGGCGCGAAGCGCCGAGCCACCAGCGGCATTATCCGAATGGGCCAAGCTATTCCACCTGTCCGCGCCGCACTACGCAACCGCGCTAGCCTGGCTCACCTCCGCCCTCCGCCCCACCGGCCCTTACCCCATCCTGGTCCTCAACGGTCCCGCCGGAAGCGGCAAGTCAGTCCTCGCTCGCGCGCTCCGCGCTCTCATCGATCCTTCGGCCGCCCCCATCCATCGCCTCCCCGCGCGCGATCGCGATCTCTGCCAGCTTGCGCTGCAGAATTGGATTCTCGTCTTCGATCTGGTGCACCGCGTCCCCTACAAACTTTCCGAGACTCTGTGCGCCCTCTCTTCCGGCGATGCCATCGAAATCACGCAGTCCGATCTTCGCGACCCGCTGGTTTTGGAAGTCGCGCGGCCCATCATCCTCATCGCACCTCATGACGAAACGCAGCGTGCCTGGACCCCGCCCCGCACTCTCGCGAATCGAACGCTAACCATCCAGCTTGAACACATTGCCCTGCCCCGGCCCGAAGCCGCCATCTGGTCCACATTCGATACGCTCCACTCCCCAACCCTCGCCGCTTTGTCCGATGCAGTCGCAACCGCCCTTTCTCGAATTCGCGACATCGATCTCGGCAATGTCCCCCGCTTCCCGGATTGCGCCACTTGGACCGCTGCCGCCGCTCCCGCCCTCGGCCTCGACGAAGCTGCAGTCATCAATACGTTCGCGGATCCCAACTCCGTTTGGGCCGGCGGCGATCCGCTTCGCGAAGCCATCCATGCGCTCCTTCAATCCACCGGCTCCTGGACCGGCGAAGCCACCGATCTACTGAATCAGCTCCGCACTTCTGTCCCGCTGGCCGCCCTCCCCTCCACTCCCAAAGGCCTCTCCCAGGTCCTGGCGAGCGTCGCGGGCATCCACATAACAAGGACCCGAGACGAAAACGGCCGCCGCATTCTCAACATCGCGAGAGTTCTTGACGCATCGCAGAAAAAAGGCGCGGGCGACGCCCAACCAACGCCCGTACACCTCTAAGAATCAGCGGGTTGCCGGCAACGCTCCGCCAAACACAAGAATTGCCCGATGCGTCAAAAAAATTGTGTCTTTCCGAACCGCGACCGTAAGGGAGTCGGTGCCATTTCCGCGCTACCGAACCGCGACCGTAAGGGAGTCGGGCACTAACAAAATTGAGACAAATCTCCCCCTCACCCCACTACCGATGCAAACAAGAAGTTACGCTCTCCTCCGAGGCGTACGGACAGGCAACCCAGGGCCGCGCTCAGCGTTGCCTGTCCCTCCTACGAACTCTTCCGCCACAAGAAATAAACCGGAACCCCCGTCGCAATCAGACCCAACGCCGCCAGCGAGGGCCCCGGCCGGCTGACAGCCGTATTGACAATAAAATATGTAGCTACGGCCACAAAGAAAACTGGCGTAACCGGATAACCCCACATCTTATAAGGACGCACCAGATCCGGCTGGCTCCGCCGCAGCAAAATCACACCCAGCACCATCAAGGCGTAGAAAACCCACAACGCCATCATCGCGTAGTCGATCAACGTTTCATACGTCCCGCTCAGAAGCAAAACAATCGACCACCCCGCCTGCGCAACAATCGCAAACGAGGGTGTCCGGAATCGCGGATGAACCTCTGTGAACCTCGCGAAAAACAGCCCGTCCCGCGCCTGCGCAAAGTACACTCGCGGGCTGGTCAGAAAACAGCCATTCAGCGTTCCGATGATCGACAACAGAATCACCACCGCAACCAGCCTGCCCCCTGCGGATCCCAACGTTCGCTCCGCTGCCGTGGCGCCCACATGCTCGCTCGCCGCAATTTCAGGTATCGAGAGCACGTGCATATATGCCAGGTTGGCCAGCAGGTAAACTACGATGCACGCGCCCACTCCCCCAGCCAGCGCCAGCAGGATGTTCCGACTCGGATTCTTGATCTCACCCGCCACATACGTCACTTGGATCCAACCGTCATAGGCCAGCAGACACGCAATCAGCGCAACCCCAAAATGACTAAGCGAGAACGGAATCGTCGCGGCCGCTGCCTGAACCGCGTGATCCCCCCGGTAAAACACCGCGCTCCCAATGATGATCAGCAGTCCAATCAATTTGGCGGAAGTGAACGCCTTTTGCACCAGCGCCCCCAACGAAACGCCCCGGTAATTGATGGCCGCGAACAGCAGGATCACCCCAATGCCCAGCAGCTTGGACGAAAGCGCAGTGAGCGGGACGAAATACGAAACGTACAGCGAAAAAATTACCGCGAGCCACGATACTTGTGCGGTTCGGGCCACCAGGAACATCGACCACCCGCACAGAAATCCGGTCATCGGACCATAGATCTCGCGCAGAAATACATACTGCCCGCCCGTGGATGGCAACGCCGCTCCCAATTCAGCGCATGCCAGCGCCCCAAAAAACGATGCCACGCCGGCGAAAACCCACACCGCAATAATCGAGGTTGGAGTAGCCAGATTCCGCGCCACCAGATTCGGAACCAGAAAGATTCCGCCGCCAATAACAATCCCCACCACGATCGCCAACGCATCCACCAACCCCAGCGTCCGCGGCAACTCCGGCCGGACCTTACTCTCCACTGCCTCCATGAAACTCCCTTCACCCCTCGTGGCGCACGCACTCGTGCGTGGCGCGTTCACACTCGTGTGAACGCCAGCTGGCTATTCCCGACATATCCCCCTCTTACTGCTCCTAATAAACTTCACCAAATGCCGCGTATGCTCCGTATCCAACTCCGTCTCAATCCGCAACAGCGCATCTTCCAACTTGAGCCCACTCCGATACAAAATCCGATAAGCGCTTTTGAGCGCCGTAATTTCTTCCCTAGTGAAAGCAGCCCGCCTCAACCCGAGCAGATTCAACCCCTTCGCCGACACATTGAAATCCGAATACAAAAAGAAGGGTGGAACATCGCTGTTCACCCGCGAATTGCCTCCGATCATCGCCAACCGCCCAATCTTCGAATACTGGTGAATCACCACGCCGCCGGAAATGAAAGCCTGGTCTTCCACCTCTACATGCCCGGCCACCAGCGCGCAACTGGCGATCACGCAGTTGTTCCCGATCCTCGAATTGTGCGCGATGTGGCCCGAAGTCATGATGTAATTCGAATCGCCGATTTCAGTCACGCTCTCCGGTTGTGTTCCGCGCGATATCGTGTAATGCTCGCGGATGATGTTGCCGTTGCCGATCCGCAAATAGCTGCGCTCTCCCTTGAAATTCTTATCCAGTGGATCGGTTCCGAGCACGGTTCCGGAAGAAATCTCGTTGCGCTCACCCAGCGTAGTCCAGCGCTTCACATATACATAAGGCTCCAGCCGGCAGCCAGCTCCAATCACAACATCTTCTTCGATGATCGAGTATTCTCCGATCACTACATCCGGTCCAACTTGCGCGTCCGGATGCACGCGTGCAGTCGCCGCTACTCGAGCCGAAGGATCAACCGGCATAAGTTTGTATCATACAGGGTGATGCGGGTCTCAGAAATTGCAGATCATTTGAAAGCTCGATGGGAAGGCGACGGTGCCCTTGAGATTTCGGGCGCCGCCCCTCTGGAATCGGCCCACGTGCACGAGATCGCATTCGTCGGAAATCGGAAAGCGGCGGCCTCGGCTGCGGCTTCAAACGCCGGCTGTCTCCTGGTCGCGGATGAATTCCCTGATGGCCGCACCACCATCCGCGTAGCCGATCCTCGCGCCGCGTTCGCCCGCGTCGTCGGATTACTTTATCCAGCGCACCCGCCCGCACCTGGTATTCATCCTAGTACCGTAATCGCCGATGACGCGGAAATCGCAGCATCGGCCGCCGTCGGCCCCTACACAACTGTCGGCGAACGCACGTTCATCGGCGAGCGTTCCAGCATCGGTGCAAATTGCTCGATCGGAGCCGGCGTTCGCATCGGTGACGACTGCATGCTGCATGCCAACGTAACAATTTACGACCATGTGGCCATCGGGAACCGCGCTATCCTCCACTCCGGCTGCGTGCTCGGCGCCGACGGCTTTGGGTTCGTCCGCGCAGGCGATCATTATGAGAAGTTCCCCCAGATCGGCCGCGTCGAGATCGGCAATGATGTCGAAATCGGCGCCAATTCCTGCGTCGACCGCGCCGCGCTCGGTGTTACCTCCATCGGCGACGGCACCAAACTCGACAACTTGGTTCACATCGGACACAACTGCAGCATCGGCCGCCATGTCGTCATCGCCGCCCAGACTGGGCTCTCGGGTGGAGTGGTGGTGGAAGACGACGCCGTCATCGGCGGTCAGGTAGGCATCGGCGACAAAGCGCGAATCGAATCCGGCGCGGTGCTCGGCTCCGGCTGCGGCGTGCTTACTTCCAAGATCGTCCGCAAAGGTCAGGTAGTGTGGGGCACACCCGCCCGTCCATTGAAGCAGTACCTGAGGCAATTGGCAAATCTCGCCCGATTGGAGAAAGGTTCCGAACCGCGACCGTAAGGGAGTCGGTGCCTTACCCGTGCAGCCTTACATCCATCGCGGCGTGGTGCAGAATCGTGTTGGCTTGGTCCACCAATTGCTGAAGCTTCCGCATGTACTGTCGCGCCTCCAGTTGCTCAGCCGGCAGCGTCATCTCCAAGTAGTAGGCGATGGCTTCGATAGAGCTCAGCGGTTGACGCATGTCGTGAATAAAATCTCGTACCACTTCATCCCTTGCGGGCGCAGAAGTAGCTTCGACGTATGCGGGGGATTCAATGAGGACGGCGGCAGCGGACATGGCTTCGGAATTTTCCTTCCGTACGCTCGAAGATCGGTTTCCAAAAAACGAGCATAACGTTCATGAGGGGGAAACAAAGTTATACCGCCAAAGTCGTACGCGCGTCAAGCAAATAGTGTAAAAAAATGAGTCGCGTTAACTGGCTCACGGTTTCGTTTGACTCCGCAACCGTTTGCTATGTTAGTTTCGATCATGATCCTCACCAAAGTTACAGATCGTATCGCAACTCTGGCCTTCAACCGTCCCGACAAGCTGAACGCGCTGAGCACCGAGTTGCTCTCGACTTCAATCGAAACTCTGCGCGGCTGGAGTACCGATCCGGCCATCGCTGTCATCGTCGTCACCGGCATCGGCCGTGCATTCTGCGCCGGCGGCGACGTTTCCATGATGGCCAAAGAATCGACGGCCAAGGAATCGAATCAATCGCTCGAAGAAAACATCGATAGACTACGCTCTTGGCACGACCTTTCCTGGCTCTTCTACAGCATCCCGAAAGTCACCATCGCCGCCGTGAATGGCTTCGCCATGGGCGCGGGGCTTGGCGTGTGCCTGGCCTGCGATCTGAGAATCGCGTCTGACCAGGCCAAATTCGGGACGGCTTATGCGAAAGTTGGGTTCGGCGGCGATTTCGGAACCACCTGGCTGCTCACTCACTACGCCGGTGCACCCAAAGCCAAGGAGTTGCTGTTCCTGGGTGACCAGATTGACGCCGCGGAGGCGCATCGCATCGGTTTGGTCAATCGCGTCATCGCGCACGATCAGTTTGAATCCGAAGTCACCGCCTGGGCCACCCGTGTCGCGGCCGGTCCGCTCACCAGCTTCCGCTACATGAAGGCCAACGTCAATCTCGCAACCCATTCCGACTTCCGCGCGCTGCTCGACCGCGAAGCCGAAACTCATCTGCGTTGCGGCCAAACCGACGACCATAAGGAGGGAGTCCGCGCCTTCCTCGAAAAACGGGCTCCGAAGTTCACTGGAAAATGAGCGGCTACAAACAGATTCTGTATACGAAAGAAAACCGGGTCGCCACCATCACGCTGAATCGCCCCGAAAAGCTGAACGCATATTCGGAGGTGATGGTCCACGAAATCCTGGCTGCTCTCGCCGATGCCCGTGATGACGAGGCAATCCGCGCCGTCATCCTCACTGGCGCAGGACGTGGTTTCTGTTCGGGCGGCGACGTCTCTCGCGATTTTCAATATCCCAGCCGCTATCGCGGGCACCGCTTGGAATCCATGCTCGAGATGCGCGAGAACATGGATCAGTTGGTTACCTTCCTCCAGCGCTTCGACAAACCAGTCATCGCCGCTGTCAACGGCCCGGCGGTCGCGGGCGGCCTCACGCTGGCTCTGGCGTGCGATTTCCGCATCGCGGCCGCGAGCGCCAAGTTGGGCGATACCAGCTTACGATTCGCGCTCATTCCCGATGAGGGCGGCGCGTATCTGTTTCCGAAATTCATGGGCCTGGAACGCGCGCTCAAGATGTCCTTGTTTTCCGAAGTCTATCCAGCCGACCAAGCCAAAGAACTTGGTTTGGTGACTGAAGTGGTTCCCGACGCCGAGCTGATGCCAACCGCTCGCCGCTGGGCCGAACGATTAGCCGAAGGCCCGCCTATCGCCATTCGCGTCACAAAGCGGATGATGTACAAACAACAAACTATGAGCCTCGAAAACGCCCTGGAGGACGCAGCACTTTCCACCATTGCCACCAATTACACTGACGACGTAAAGGAAGGCATCGCGGCATTCCACGAAAAGCGCAAACCGGATTTTAAGGGGCGCTAACGGAGCAAATACACACCTGGCGCGGGCTCGATGAAGTGAACGGTTCGCGCGTGAATTCGCCGTAGCGAGCGTCCACTCGGAAGCCCGCGGTATCGAGCAACAGCAATAATTCCTGCGGGAAAATCACTCGCAGCGTATAGTCGATGACGCGAAAGTCCACGGCGCCGGGCTTGGATAAGTACCAGACGATGTGCCGGATTTGATCGGCGGCATCGTAGCTCGCGGCTTCCTCGATAGTGATGTCTTTCACCGTCAAGACGAGATGACGTTCCTCTGCATCGCGCGCCAGCCTCACGAGGTCCCATTTTGAAATATCGAATATCAATCGCCCGTTGGGAGCCAGGTGTCGGCGAACGCTGCGCAAGCATTGCATCAGGTCTTCCAGAGTAAACAAGTGCAGCAGCGAGTTGCCGGGGATGAGAATCGCTGCGAACTTCCCTGGCAAATCAAAGCTGCGCATGTCGGCTTCGAGAAACTGAATGTCGACGCCCGCTCGATCAGCCTTCGCTCGCGCGGTATCCAGCATGGATTTAGATAAATCAGCTCCGACAATCTCGATCCCGCTCTGTGCGATCGGTATGGTCAGTCGGCCCGATCCACAAGCCATTTCCAATACCCGGCCACCACTTTTCCTGGCTTCTTCCAGATAGAACCATTCTGAAGCAAGCACTCGCTCCCGGCGCGATTCATCTTGCACAGAAGCGCTATCGCGCGCGTCAGGAAATAGCGAGTCGTACAGTTCGGGATCGCTATAGAGCGGGCACTCGTGCATAGGGCGCAGTTTAACATGCAAGGAACCTGCACTGTCCTGGCGGGGTCTAAGCTTAAGTAGGGTTTCATGCGCTATCTTGTTGCCATCTTTTGCGTCGTCGCTGCCGGAGCGCAACAACGCGCTGAATTCTCGCTGCGCTTGGTTGGGCCGCAGAAATATCATCAGGGTGAACTTATCAGCGCTGAGATCAAATTCCCAAGCGATGCGCCCGGCGCGCTTCCGCAGGAGCGTTGGCAAATGGCCGGCCTCCTCCTGGATCCACCAGCCGGTTGCGGGTGGATGGCGTCGCCCTGTGTCGTTCAGTTCCCACGCGCGGTCCGCGCAGTTGTAAGTGTAGGTCCGCCGCCGGCTATCGATAAATCGGGCACGCGGCTGATTTCTCTGAACCGCTATCTGCCGGCACTCCAGCCGGGACATTATCAGACAGCGGTGCTTGCGCGCAAGCTTTCGGAGTACGCAGTATCAAATTCGATTGAGTTTGAAGTGACCGCGGCGTCGCCCGAGTGGATCAGCCAAACCATCGCTGCTAGCGTTGCAAAACTGAAAACCGCGGACACTGTTGCGGCCGCGGAGCAACTCCGGGCTCTGGATTGTCCTGGTGCGTGGCGGGCCTCCTTGGATCTGTTACCTCAAATAGAGGGAACGTTGCTGGAAGGACTCGCAGCTACACGTCAGCCTGCGCAGGTTTGTGAGTTGATGCAGTCCGCCATCGCGGCTCCGTCGCAGGCAGTTTCCATTTATTATCTCTCGACCATGTCCCAGGTCTGCGCCCGCGCACACCTGCCTCCCGCTTCGAACGCGAATCTGGCGGCCAATCTCGCAGCGAAGGAGGGTGAGAAGAAGACCATCGCATTCGAGACCTTGCTCGAGCTCGCCCGTCAGACACAGCCGCCGCCGGAATGGATTCCTGTCCTAAAAAGCGAGTTCCTAAAGTCATACGCGACGATAGAGCCTTCGCGTCAGCGGCCGTTGCTCTCATTTTACGCGAGCACGTTTCGATCGCCTGAGATTATTCCGCTGCTTGAATCGGTTCTGGATGGCTGGAAGCCGGGCAATTACTACGAAGCGGAGTGGGAGGCCATTGACAGTCTGTATCAGATCGATCCGGCGCGGGCGCAGGCGCGCATTGTCTCGGAGCTGAAGAAGGACCGGACGTGGCTGGATTCATCGCAGCTCGATATGCTACCAGCGAGCCCAGCGCGATTCACGGATGATGAATTGTTCGACGTGCTTACGGCCGCGCAGCGCGACGGCGGTTGGAACGTGGGATTGCGAATGACGGCTGTAGCCAAGTATGCAACGCCCGCAGCTCTCGCGCGCGTCAAAGCCATCTACGAATCACAAGAGAATCCGTGCCAGCCGGAACTGATGGCGTATTTCGTGCGCGTCGATCCGGCGTATGCGGACCGCGTCTTTCACAACCATCCCTGGGATATGCAGGTGGCGCCGCCGCAGTGTACGATGGGCTATTTCCAAGTGACGCCACGAATTGCGATGGGGCCGGTGCTGGAGAACTACATGACGGCATATCTCATGCATCGCAATGTTTTCATAAAGAGGACTGTGGCGCAATCACTCGCCCAGTCGGGGTCGCCGACGGCACTGGAAGCCTTGTGGGGCGCCTTCCATTACTTCCACAACTATTGGAAAGGGAAGGAAGCAGAGCTGGCGCAGAACAATGAGGGCGTCCAACTGGAGGTAGCGTTGCGCAACGCGATCGCGCGGGGACACAATTGGGTCACAACGGTATCCGATCTGCGGATGATCGACTCCATGTGTGTTTCGCAGCGCTGTCTGGATGAAACTCGAGAGGATCTTCGCGTCCGGCACTAAGCTGCATTTATACTTAAGTGCTATGCGCAGACTGAGTCTCGTTCTTCTCTTTTCTCTGACCGCAGGCCTATACGCGGGCGTTGCGGACAATTCCGATGTAACCGGCCAGGAACGGTTGTTCGAAGGCTGGATACGCGCGCAGATTGCTTATCGCGGGTTGCCTGGCATTGCAGTGGGCGTGGTCTCCGACCAGCAGTTAGTTTGGGCGAAAGGGTTCGGTTTTGCGGATGTCGACTTGAAGACTCCGATGACGCCCGCGACAAGGTTTCGCATGGCGTCGCACAGCAAATTGTTCACGGCTACAGCGATCATGCAATTGCGCGACGCCGGGAAACTGCGGCTGGATGATCCGGTAGTGAAATATCTGGACTGGTTCAAGCTGCAGCCGGCCGAGGCCGACGATCCGCCGGTCACCATTGAAGAACTGTTGACGCATAGCGCTGGACTTCCGCGGGAGGCTGGTCCGCATTGGACCGAGCTCGATTTTCCCTCCGGCGATGGCGTTCGTAAATACGTGCTGGAGCATCCGGCGCCGTATTCGCCGGAGGTGCGCTGGAAATATTCGAATCTTGGATTCACGATCGCGGGAATGATCGTCGAGGCAGTCTCCGGAGAAAAGTGGGCCGACTATGTGCAGAAACATATCTTCGATCCGCTGGGAATGAAAGATTCAAGCGTTGATCGGCAAGTGGATGGTCTGGCGACGGGATACGGCCGCCGTATGCCGGACGGTTCGCGGAAGAAGATGCCCTTTGTGGACGCGCGCGCGATGGCGCCGGCGACCGGAATCACCTCGACTGTCGAGGACATGGCAAAGTTTGTTTCGCTGCAGTTCCGCAAGGGTAGAGTAGGCGGCAGCCAGATTCTCAGCACGGGAGCGCTGCGCGAGATGCATCGCGTTCGAGTGCTGGAGAGCAACTGGACGCGCGGCAACGCAATCGGTTTCGCAGTGAACCGGGAAGCGGGCAAAGTATATGTTGGGCATGGCGGGGTGTATTTCGGATATAGGACGCAAACCCTGATTCAGTTGGATGAAAAGGTTGGCGTGATTGTTTTGACCAACGGCGACGATTCGCTTCCAAGCCAAATCGCTACCGAGCTAATGGGCACGGTGGGCGCAGCGGTGGCGAAAGCGGCGCCGCCGGCAACGAAGCCGGTACCGTGGGATCCCGCCTGGAGCCGTTTCGCCGGCCTGTATCGAACGCAGTTCGCGGATACGGAAGTGGTGGAGCTGAACCAGCACCTGGTGATGTTTGATCCCGCTAATCCGAATCCCGATGCTCCGATTAACATGATCCCCATCGGCGGCGGGCTGTTCCGCTTCGACGCTCCAACTGGCGGAGGCGTAGTAGGCGAGGTGATCCGATTTGTGGAGGAGAACGGAAAAGTAGTGCGAATGTATACCGGCGAGAGCTATACCGAACGAGTGAATCCTTAGATACTGCTCATGTCTAAATTGAGAGCAGTTCAATTGCCAGTGATGTTATGGCTTCGGCTGGTAAGGCTTGAGTGAATCTGCGATCTTCGCCTTATCACCAACTACAACCAGGGTCATCTTGCCAGGATCGAGATAACTTTCCGTGATCCGCTGAATATCGCCTCGGGATACGGCGTTCACTTTTTGTACGTAAGTCTTCAGGTAGTCCTCAGACAGGCCGTGCAGCTCCAGGAACGAGAATTGTCCAATGATGCCCTGGTTGGAAGAGTTCTGGAGAACGAATATGCCACCCAGAAGATTTTGGATGCCGGTGAGCTCCTTGGCGTCCGGAGGATCTTTGCGCAGACGGTTCACTTCGAGGAGGATTTCGCGAATGGAGTCGGCCGTGAACTTTGTGGTTACATCCGCCGATTCCTGCCAGCGCGTGGTGTGGAAACAGGCCACTACCTCGCTGAAGGGTGAATACGTGTAGCCTTTTTGCTCGCGGATATTGTTGGTGATGCGCGAAATGAATGCGCCGCCGAGCAGCGTGTCGGTTACTTCGAGAGGAATGTAGTCCGCGTCGGTGGGAGTGACGGCGATGGGTATACCGAGGCGAAGCGTGGATTGCACCGCGCCGGGCCGGTCCACAACCACCAGTTGGGGTTTTGCGATCGCCTTTGGCGGATTCCGTTCCACTGGTGGCCCGGCGTTCCAATCCGCAAAAGCAGTTTCAATTGTTTTCCTGACGGCGGGGTCGAATCGGCCGACCACGTAGAAGTGCGTTCTTTGAGCGCCCACGTTCGCGGCGTAGAACTTGCGGACGTCTTCCATTCCGTATCGCTTCAATTGCTCTTCGGTGGGAAAAAGACGTCCGTACGGATGGTCCGGATACAAAGTAGCGGCGAAGACTTGGTTCGCCTGGGCTTGAGGAGTGGCTAGTTGCACGGCGAGCTGCCGCAACAGGTTGCCGCGCACACGCTCCAGTTCGCCGGGAGGAAGCTTCGGATGTTCCAGGACGTCCGCCAGAAGTTTAACAGCGTCCGAGGTGAACTCGCTCAATACTTCGATTCCAGCGGACGATGCATCAGTGCCAGCGTTGAAGTTGAGTTGACCGCCCATGCGAGCCGCTTCGTTGGCCACCTGTTGAGCGGTCATGCTGGTGGTGCCTTCCTTGATGAGCTCAATCAACAGATCGGAAATCCACACCTGATCGGCGTTTTCGTTAGCGTGTCCGAAAGCGATATCGGCGCGGATACTCACCAAGGGAATGGCGCCGTATTGCGCGAGCGTAACCTTCATGCCGTTTTTGAGCGTGAAAGTCTCACCGGCCGGAACTCCAAACGGCTTGGGCGTACCGAGCGGCGGAGCGGTTTCTCTTTCCTGGGCGATTAAGGACGAAGCGGCGATGAGAACAGCCAGCATCCAGATTTTCATTTGGCACCTTCCTTTTGAGACGCGGGGGCTTTGGGCGGGGCGCCAGCTTCCACAATCAGGATGGTGCGGTTGGTGCGCCGCAGATATTCCTGCGCGGTTTTCTGAATCAGCTCCGGCGTTACGCTTCGCAAATTATTTTCAAGGCTATTGATGGGCGTCGGATTATCGTCGAACAAGGCGAAGCTGGCCATCAGGTCGGCTCGTCCGAGACCGCCGAACTGAGTGAGGTCCTGGTAATAGTGCGCGCGAAATTTCACGAGAGCTCGATTGAGCTGCTCCTTAGTGACGGGCTTGTCACGCACGGTATCGATTACCGAATCGGCGGATGCGAGTATCTGATCGGGCTTCACGCTGGAATCGTGAACAAGATTTGCGATCCACAGCATGGGTCCTTGGTAGTTGAACTGATTGCCCAACAGATTGATGCCACCGTCGACAGAGTCGGTGAATCCGCGTTTCTTGACCAGCTCCTGGGTTAGTGCGCAGTCGTCACCTTGCAGAAGAATTTGATCCAGGAGAACCATGGCGTAATGTTCCGGAGTGCCGCGTTCCGGCATGTGATAGGCGATGGCGAGAGCGGGTTTCGAGGCCAGCTTGTCGGTCTTGGAGAAGCGTTGCTCGGCGGTTTGACGCGGCTCGCTGAGGTCGGGCTTGGGGGGCAACTTCGAGGAGGGAATGGCGGCGAAATATTTCTCGATCCATTTTTTGGCTTGGTCTTCGTCGAAATCGCCAACCAGCGCGAGCGCGGCGTTATTTGGCGCGTAGTAAGTATGGGAGAAATCCGCGGCGTCCTTGAGGGTGGCGGCTTCGATATCGACCAGATCGCCGTAGAAATTGTGCGCGTTGAACCAATTCTTGTTGGCGTATTGCGGCATGTCCAGCCAGGGGAATCCACCGTAGGGTTTGTTGAGGACGTTGACTTTCACCTCATTGCCAACCACGCCCTGCTGGTTCTTTAGATTCTCTTCGGTGAGCGCGAGATTTTTCATTCGATCCGCTTCGCCCCATAACATGTCCTCCAAAACGTGCGAGGGAACCACTTCGAAGTAATTGGTGAAGTCGAAGCGCGTGCTTCCGTTTAAGAGGCCGCCGTTGCCCTCGATGAGTTTGACGAATTCGCCCTTGGGAAGGTTCTTGGAGCCTTCGAACATCAGATGCTCGAACAGATGCGCGAATCCGGTGCGATTTTTAGGCTCGATGCGGAAGCCGATGTGGTAGTAGACAGCGACGACGACCAGGGGCGCAGTGGTGTCGCGCGAAAGGGCGACCTTCAAGCCGTTGGGGAGTTTGTAGTAGGTGATGGGAACGGTGAAGGTGGATACGGCGGGTTGAGCGAGAGCGCAGGATGTGAGCAGACATGTGAGCGCTGTGATCGATTGTAGACGGCGCGCGGAATATGGCAAGACACTACCTCCTCTAGAAAACTCCCGGTCGTTACGTATCATTGTATATGAGGAGGAACTGTGAAATATCAACAATTGGGTCATACCGGAATCTTCGTTTCGCGGCTGTGCATGGGGGCGATGACGTTTGGCGGAGCTGAGGGGATGTTCAAAGTCATCGGCGGATTGCCACAGCATGATGTGGACGCGTTGGTGGACAATTCCATCGACGCGGGGATCAACTTCTTTGATACTGCCAATGTGTATTCTGGCGGTGAGTCGGAGACGATGCTGGGGAAAGCGCTCGGATCGAAGCGCAAGGACGTTGTCGTGGCAACGAAGGTGTTTGGTCGGATGGGAAAAGGCGCGAATGAGGTTGGGCTATCGCGGCTGCATATCCTGCATGAGGCGGAAGCGAGTTTGCAGCGAATGAACACCGACTACATCGACCTGTATCAGATTCACGGTTTCGATTCGGTGACGCCGTTGGAAGAGACGCTCAGCGCGCTCACGGATCTGGTCAGACAAGGGAAGGTTCGCTACATCGGCTGTTCGAATCTGGCGGCGTGGCAGATCATGAAGGCGTTGGGGATCTCAGCGATGCGGCATCTGGAGAAGTTTGTGACGTTGCAGGCTTATTATTCGTTGGCCGGGCGCGAGCTGGAACGTGAAATTGTACCGATGCTGCTGGATCAGAAGCTGGGCCTGTTGGTATGGAGTCCACTAGCGGGCGGCTTGCTGTCCGGCAAGTTCACACGCGGTGGAGCTAATGACAAGGAGGCGCGGCGGTCGAGTTTCAGCTTCCCGCCCGTGAATCAGGAGAAAGCCTACGACATCGTGGACGTGATGGCAAAGGTTGCCGCGCGGCGGGGCGCGACAGTGGCGCAGGTCGCGCTTGCGTGGTTGCTCGATCAACCTTCCGTTACCAGCGTGATCATCGGCGCGAAGAAGACCAGCCAACTGAAAGACAATCTGGGCGCCGTGGAGTTGAAGCTGGATCAGGAGGACCTGAAACAACTGGACGAGGTCAGCAAGCTCGCGCCGGAATATCCGGGCTGGATGTTCGGTGTTCAAGGGTCGGATCGGCGGCCGGGCGAGGTGAGAGATTGGTCCAGGTTCGCGGCAGCGAAGTGACTGGAGGCAGAAAGCAGAAGGCAGAAGGCGGAAAGCAGCCGGCGTCCGCCCTCGGCTTTACAGGGCGTTAGACCTTACTTTCTGACCACTAATGGTCGTTTGTGAATAATTTGCAGGCTCACCTCCCGGACGAAACCACAGCGCTGGTTCCGGCGTCGCTGGTAAAGACCTGAGTTCTCAGTCTCTTGCGGTATCTTGCGCCCAGGAGATCCTTTCGTTTCTTCGCGGCACGCCACTTGCTCGCTATGAAGCAATGGCTTCCGCTTCCTCACAGAAAACTGTTTGGCGCGACCGCTTGGCTGCCTTGCGCAATGTTCCGCCCGTTTTGCGGTTGGTTTGGAAGGCTGCGCCTAAGGTGGTCGCCGCGGGATTGGCGCTGCGGGTAGTTAGCGCGCTTACTCCGCTTGCGGCGCTCGCGATTTCAAAGTGGATCATCGATCTCGTGGTGGCGGCTGTCAAGCATCCCGGTCCTCTGCCGCACCAGATCTGGTTTTTACTTGGCGCGGAATTTCTGGTGGCGGCGCTCGGGAATGTTCTGGGCCGTGGCATCGATTACACCGATGCGCGGTTGGCCGACGAGTTCACACGTGAAGTGAGCCTGCGCGTGATGGAGCACGCTGCGCGGCTGGATCTGGAATCCTTCGAGGATCCCGCCTTCCAGGACAAGCTGGAGCGCGCGCGGCTGCAGGCTACCGACCGCATCGGAATGCTGAATTCGATGGGGCGCCTGCTGCTGCAGTCGATCACGCTAGTTTCACTTTCGATCGGCGTCATTGTTTACTCGCCGTGGCTGTTCGCCGTGCTGGTGATTTGCGTCGCGCCGGCGTTTGCCGGGGAAAGCCATTTTGCGTTTCGGGGATATTCGCTGGCACATAGCTTGACGCCGGTGCGGCGAGAGCTGGACTACCTACGCATAGTCGGAAGCGGCAAAGAGAGCGCCAAGGAAGTGAAGATGTTCGGACTGGGCGGGTATCTCGAGAACCGCTACGCCACGCTCACCGATGGAGTGATCCAAAAGAACCGCGAGCTGACGCGGAAGCGGCTATGGTGGGGATCGGCGCTGGCCATCATCGGATCGGTGGGCTACTACGCGAGCTTTGCATATCTCGTGTGGCGGACGCTACTGGGCGAATTGAGCGTCGGAACGTTGACATTCCTGGCGGGCGCGATTGCCGGATCGAGCAACCAGTTGCAATCGGTCTTTTCGCTGTTCTCGAGCATTTCGGATCAGGCGCTATTCCTGACGGACCTGGTGGACTTTCTCGCGGTCAAGCCACGAATTCAATCCAAGCCGAATGCGATCATGGCGCCGCGGCCGATTCGGGAGGGATTCGAATTCCGGGATGTATCGTTCCAATACCCGGGGTCCACGCGGCTGGTGCTGGACCATCTCAACTTCCGAATTGAGCCGGGCGAGCACATCGCGTTGGTGGGTGAGAACGGCCAAGGGAAGACCACGCTGGTGAAGTTGATGGCGCGGCTCTACGATCCATCGAGCGGCGTGATTCTGCTGGACGGGGTGGATCTGCGCGAATACAGCGTGGAGGATCTGCAGCGGGAGATCGGCGTCATCTTTCAGGACTTCGTGCGTTACGACATGCCCGCGCGGATGAATATCGGGGTGGGGCGCATTGAGGAGACGGACCAGGACGAGTCGCTATGGACGGCGGCTAAGAAGAGCCGGGCGGATAAGACGCTGGAGCGATTAACGGGCGGCCTGGATCAGATGCTGGGGCGCCGCTTTGAGGGCGGCGTGGATCTATCCGGAGGCGAGTGGCAGAAATTCGCGCTGGCCCGTGCCTATCTGCGTAACGCGCAGGTGTTGATTCTGGATGAGCCGACCGCTTCGCTGGACGCGGTGGCAGAGTCCGAAGTGTTCGCGAGATTTGCGGACCTGGCGCGTAACAGCACGGCGATCCTGATTTCGCATCGCTTCTCCACTGTGCGCAAGGCCAGCCGTATCGTCGTGCTGGAAGGTGGAAGGATACGTGAACAGGGAACCCACGAACAACTAGTGACGATCCGAGGCCGGTACGCCAGACTTTTCGAGTTACAAGCGGCAAATTACAGATGAGCACTGCAACAATCGTGATGGAAGGAGAAGGCGGGCGGGTCCGGCGGCCGCTCACCGGCGACGACAACGCTCGACGGCGGCTTGACGAATGCGCACGCACACTGCGGGCCCGTGTAAAGAAGCTGCATTCGGAAAGTGGGGAGCAGCATCCGGCTGCGCCGTGGTTAATCGAAAATCATTCGTACGTGCAGTTCCAGATTCGTGAGACGCAGCGTTCTTTGCCGGCGCGTTATCTCCGGCTGCTTCCGAAGATCGGTGAGGGAACCGCGGCCGAGCTGCGGGTTTACAGGCTGGCGGCGGATTTGCTGGAGCAGGCGGAGGAGTTAATCGATGCGCCGGCGGTGGAGAAAGCTGCTATCGCTTTGAAAGAGGATCACGGCCTGGCGCTGGCAGAGTTGTGGGCTTTCGGCGCCACGCTGAAGCTGGTTCTCATCGAGCATCTGTGCGCCAATCTGGATTCGGAGCGAGTGGTATCGCTTATGGTCCGGGGTCTGCGGGCGTTAGAGCAGATTAGCTGGCGCGATTTTGTGGAATCCGTTTCGGCGGTGGAGCGCGTTCTGGAGCGCGACCCGGCGGGAGTTTATGCGCGGATGGATTTCGTGACGCGCGACCGGTATCGCCACCAGGTGGAGAAGATGGCACGCCGCTCGAATCTGACGGAGAAAGAAGTGGCGGAGAAAGTCATTGCATTGGCTAGCTCCGATTCCAAGCCGTTCGCAGGCGAAAGCGCCTGCGCCACTATGCATGTCGGTTATCATCTGGTGGGTCCCGGTGCGCGGGAGTTTCGGCAACTGATTGGCTGTAAGCCGTGGTGGGGCTTCCGCGCGATCGTGGAGCGGCGGCCGAGCCTGTTCTATTTCCCGAGCATCGCCCTATTCACGGCGCTGATCGTGGCGGGATTCGAGTGGCTGGCGAGGCCTTTCCAACTTTGGATCGTTGTGCTGCTTCTGGTCCCGGCCAGCCAGGCTGCGCTTGAGATCGTTAACGCGCTGGTGAGCCGGTTGATGCGGCCGCGCTTGCTTCCCAGCATGGATTTCTCGCATGGAATTCCTGACGACTCGAAGACCATGGTGGTGGTTCCGACGCTGCTGGTTTCGGAAGCGAACGCCGCCCGGCTGCTGGAGGATTTGGAGATCCGATACCTGGCGAACCGCGAAGCGAATTTGTACTTCGCGCTGCTCACCGATTTTTCGGATGCGGACCGCGAGCAGACTGCGAACGATTTAGTGTTGACGGGTTGCGTGGAGGGAATTGAGCGCCTGAACGCGCGGTACGGAGGGAACGGGGCGGATCCGTTTTATCTTTTCCACAGGCCCCGAAAATGGAACGCGGCTGAATCGAAATGGATGGGCTACGAGCGCAAACGCGGAAAGCTGAACGACCTCAACCGGCTTCTTCGAGGACGCGGCAATTGCTTCGAGACGGTGACCGGAGACCAATCGCTGCTGCGAGAAATTCGTTACGTGATAACGCTGGACACGGACACACAGTTGCCGCGGGATACGGCGGCGAAGATGGTGGGGGCCGCGGCGCATCCTCTGAACCGGCCGGTGGTAAACGCGGAAACAGGGATGGTAACGGACGGCTACGCATTGATTCGCCCGCGCGTCGCGGTGAGCATGGAATCGGCCGGCCGATCACGCCTGGCGCAAATCTATAGTGGCCAGACCGGGTTTGATCCGTATGCGACTTCGGTGTCCGATGTGTATCAGGATCTGTATGGACATGCCAGCTTCACGGGCAAGGGAATTTATGATGTACAGGCGTTCGATCGGGCGGTGGGCGACCGGTTTCCTGAGAACGCGATTCTCAGCCACGATCTGATTGAAGGCGAGTATGCGAGAACGGGGCTGCTCTCGAGCGTGGAGTTGGCGGAAGATTCTCCGGCCACGTATGAAGCATTCACCAAACGGAAGCATCGTTGGGTACGGGGCGATTGGCAATTGCTGCCTTGGCTTCCCAATCGCGCGCCGGCGCCTCGCGGGGAGTGGACCAGGAATCCTTTGCCGTTTCAATCGCGCTGGAAAATGTTCGACAATCTGCGCCGTAGCTTGTTCGAGATCTCGATTCTGCTTTTGTTTGTGGCCGGCTGGCTCACGGTGGAGCATGCCACGCGATGGACGCTGGCTGTTTTGGCGCTGCTTCAACTGGCGGCTTACGCGGATCTGACGCTGACCATCGGATCGGCGCCCGAGCGCCGATTATGGCCGGCCTTTATGCGCAATTTCGGCGAGCGGGTCTTCGAAAGCCACCGCGAGGCGTTCTTGACGCTGGTCTTCATTCCGCATCACGCCTGCGTGATGGCCGACGCCATTGTCCGAACGCTGATCCGCCGGTTCGTGACCAAGCGGAATTTGCTGGAGTGGGAAACGATGGCGGAGTCGGAATCAGCGGATGCGGCGAAGGTCAGCGTGATGTCCCGCTACCTTTACTTGTCCTGTGGGATGGCGCTGCTGCTGTTGCTTACCTCGGTGCATTCAAGCATCTTAGTCGCGTTGGTTTGCTCGATCTGGATTACGGCGCCGCTGGTCGTGGGTTGGCTCAACGAGCCGCTGCCGGATGCACGGGCGCTATCGGACGACGACCGGACCTTTCTTAGGGGAACCGCGCTGGGGACGTGGCGATTCTTCGCCGATCATTCGAAGGCGGAGCAGCACTGGCTGGTTCCAGACAACGTGCAGCAAGACCCTCCGCTAACGGCGCATCGCGTGTCACCCACGAATCTGGGGTTGCTGTTAAACTCACACCTGGCCGCATTGGATCTTGGATATTTGAACATTGAGGACTTTTCGCTCGGGCTGCGGCGGGTGTTCGATGCGGTGGACCGGATGCAGCGATATCGCGGGCACTTATTCAACTGGTACGACACGAGAACGCTTCAACCGGAGGCTCCGTATTTCGTTTCGACGGTGGATAGCGGAAACCTGGCGGCGTGTCTGTGTACGGTGAGGCAGGGCTGCCTAGCGCTGCTAAAGCAGCCGGTGTTTGGCGCGGCAGTGTTGGACGGGCTGCGCGATCATGTGCTACGGCTGCGCGAAGAATTGCCGTATGCGGCCAGAAGCGGATCATTGATGCGTCCGGTGGCGAGCCTGCTTCGGCAGTTGGAGAGCCGGCCGAGTGATCTTTTCTTTTTGGAAGCCGTGCTTACGGAAGCTCGCGACACTCTGCAACGCATTCGCGAACCGTTGGCGGCGACGCGAGCGCGGCTTCGCAAACAAAGGGACTTGGAACAGTCCGAGGAGCTCCGTTATTGGGAATCGCTGCTTTGGGACAGAATGGACGCCGCGTTGGAGGAGTTGTACCGTTTGGCTCCCTGGCTTGGTCCCGGGGTTGAACCGGAGCTGCGCTTAAATATCAGAGATGCAAGCCTGGCGCCGCTGCTTGCGGAGCTTTGCTCGATGCCGGCTTTGGGGGATTTGCCGGAGGTCTACGAACGTATTCGCACCGGCTTGATCCGCCGGCTCAATGAAGCGAACGTGCTTTATCCAGCTTTGCGCCAGGCCTTGGAAGAGTTGCTACGGCGTCTACCGGCGGCTCAAGCGTCGGCGCAGGGTTTGATTCGGGAATTTCAAACGATTGCCGAACGATCTTCGAGGCTTTTCGACGAAATGGATTTCGGGTTTCTGTTCGATCCGCAAAGGAAACTCTTGCGCATCGGTTACGATACCGGCACGGAGCAGGAGGCCGAGTCCTGCTATGATTTGCTGGCATCGGAAGCACGGACCGCGGTGTTTCTGGCGATTGCGAAAGGGGATATTCCGCGCGAGGCGTGGTTCCGGCTGGGAAGAAAGCTGACAGGTTATCGCAATCGGCGGTCGCTACTTTCCTGGAGCGGCACCATGTTTGAATATCTGATGCCGCTGCTGCACATGCGCAGTTATGAAAACACGCTTCTGGATCGCGGCGCGCGCGGAGCACTGGCCATCCAACAGGTCTATGCGGGGGAGCGGGGTCTGCCGTGGGGAATATCGGAAGCGGCGTACGGCGCGCGTGACGAGCGGATGCAATATCAATACCGGGCGTTTGGCGTTCCTCCGTTGAGTGCCGGTTCACAAAAGGCCGATCGCATGGTAGTAGCGCCTTACGCCAGCATGCTGGCTTTGATGCTGGACCCCAAGCAAGCCACGGCGAACTTGCGATTCCTGGCCGCCAAGGGATGTGTATCGCGGTACGGATTTTGCGAATCGATTGATTATTCCTCAGGCGGCCACAGCCCGGAACTGATTCGTTGTTTCATGGCCCACCATCAGGGGATGGGGTTGCTCGCGATTGATAATGCGCTGCTCGGTGGGCGGATGCAGGACCGGTTCCATGCTGACCCGCTGGTGCAGGCGACAGAGTTCCTGTTGCAGGAGCGGATGCCCGCGCTGGTGGAGGTGCTGGGTGAGAGCGGCGATGTCGCTGCTTAGTGGAAGATACGACCTTAGCCGAAGGGGGTTCGGAAAAGCCCACCAAGTCCATGGCGTGCGGTACGGCGGGGTTGGTCATGAACCAGCGCCAGACGTTCGCAGTCAATAAATTCTCGGCGCTTAGCAGGGTGATGCCGACATCGATGCCGATTACATCGGTATCGAACCATTTTTGCGCGGGATTGAAAGCATCCACGAATCCATACTTGCGATAGACGTGATCCTCGAAATGGTCGCGCATGGCGCGCAGAGCGGGGATAGAAATATCGGGCGTGAACATCAGGGAGCCGCCGGCGGCGCAAGGGGCGACGGTTCCATCCACGGCTTCAAATTGTTTGATCTCGCCATACACCTTGTAGCCTTTGGTGCTGTCGGAGGCGGTAATGCCCCAAATGTCGGGTCCGAAGCTGAGCGGAAACAGGTGTGCCAGGTTCAAGCAATACAGGTCGTTGGCACGCGTGGCGTTCACGGAATTCTGGAAGAAATCAACGAAGCCGCGGTCGCGCCGATTGCGAAAATCTACCCAAGCCTCGGAATACTGGTGGGTGAACAGAGGGCCGCCGCTAATGAAGTGATAGGGTCCGTAGGAATAGAGCGGCCGTTGCCAGGCGTACCAGGAGTCCGGTGATATGGGATGAGTGGAGGAACCAATCGCGAGAAGATATAGCAGCGGCAGCTCGCTGTAGGCATCCCATTTGTATTTCAAAAAACCTTTTCCACGGACCCAGCCATGGGAGAGCAGGAGCGGATCGCCGTTTAGCATCCAGGCGAAATCCACGCGGTCGTAAATCTGCTTAGCGAGTTTCGGGATCTCGGGGTCATTGGAAAAATATTGCGCCGCGGTCAAGACGCCGGCCAGGAGGAAGGATGTGTCGACAGACGACATCTCGCTGTCCCATTTGCGTTCGCCGGTGGAAACATCCATCCAGTGAAAGAACCAGCCATGCTCCTGAGTGGCCTTGGAAGCGAGGAACTCTAAGGTGGTCCGGACGCGCGTGTTGGCTTGATCGCGAGGGATCCAGCCATGTTCGGCGCCGATGCAGATGGCGGTGAGCCCGAAGCCGGTGGCTGCGAGGCTGGCGATGTTACCGCTGGGGCCTTTGGCGCGGCCTCCCTGGGCGCTCGCGCGATCGAGCACCAGGCCGGTGGAGGGATCGCTTTCATTCCAAAAATAAAGGATGCTACGGCGTTCCAGGTCTTCGAGCAGGGCGCGGTCCTGCGGTGAGATGGTGCGCGGCGGCTCGGCTGCGGGGAGACGCGTAGGAGTTGCGGCGGTGAGCGTCACTGTGAGAACAGAGGCAGCTAAGGTTGCTGAAAGCACTTTGTTTTTGATACTCGCCGGCATCTTCTACTTCCATGATAAACCCTGCGCAATTTCGAAGCCGGAGGCTTGCGCTACGGGGAAAGCGGACGGGGCGGAAAAAGGTGCTCGGTCACCTTTTCTAACGTGGATCTTTTTGCCGGGCGGAGCGTCGTAGCACTTGGATTCCTTGACCTTAGAGCTTGGAATCAAAAATGCATGGTTAGGCGGGAGGAGTGAAAGAACGGCTATGAAATATTTCGGGAACTTGATGTTGGTTTCAGCGCTGGGAGTCTTGTGTGTCTTCGGCGCGGGCGATCCACAAAAACGGATAAGAGTATCCCGGGAAGTGCTCAACGAAATCCTGGACGCCAAGGATAAGGGCATTCCGGACGACCTGCTGGGGAAAGCCGAGTGCGTGGGCGTGATTCCCAGCCTGAAGCGCGCGGGATTCATTGTCGGTGCGAAGTATGGCAAGGGAGTGGTGGTTTGCCGGACCGATAGCGGTTGGAGCGCTCCCTCCACTGTAATTGTAGAAGGCGGCAGCGTCGGTTTCCAGATCGGCGCCGGAGAAACGGATCTGGTTTTCATCGTAATGAACCATCGAGGGATGGATCATCTCATGGCGGATAAGTTCACTATTGGCGGCGACGCCAGTGTGATGGCTGGACCGATTGGCCGTACCGGCGAAGCGCAAACAGATGCCATGATGAACGCGGAAATCTTGTCATACTCGAGGTCGCGTGGCGTGTTTGCAGGCGTATCGCTGGAGGGTGCGACGTTGCGGCCCGACCATAAGGACAATCGAGAGATGTATGGCCGTGACGTGACGCAACGCGAGATCTTGACCGGCGTGGTACCGCGGCCGGCGGGTGCAGACGCTCTGTATGCGGATCTGGATCGGTTTCCGAAGCGTACTGCCAGCCGGTAGAAATCTGAAGAAGTTACATTAGTCAATCAAAGCCGCGTTTCGTGCGCGGCTTTTTCTTTTTATTTGCGCGGCTTTGATATGCTGTCGGCATGCGCGTCATGAAAATGACTTGGCCGCGGATGAACACGGATGGACACAGACGTTTTCGGGGATCTGTGTTCATCTTAACCGCGGCAGTTGCGATCTGCACAGCGCAGGAAGGTCCCTTCCGCGCCGGGAATGGGGTTAGCACACCAACTGTTCTACAAAAAACGGAGCCGTCGTACTCCGAGGAAGCTCGCGTAGCCGCCGTCGATGGGAACGTGAGGATTTCTTTGGTGGTGGATTCCCAGGGGAATCCATCGGATCTGAAAGTGACGCGGCCGATCGGGTTTGGCTTGGATGAAGCTGCACTTCGGAGCATTGCTTCATGGAAATTCAAGCCGGGCATGAAGGATGGGGTCGCGGTTCCTGTGCAAACCTCGATCGAAGTGAATTTCCGGCTTCTGGACAAAGGCGACACGTTGCACATGGAACGCTTCGTGTGTAAATTACCGGAGGGCGCGTCCCGTCCAAAGGTGTTGAAGAGCGAGCATCCTCCATCGCCCGGTCCCGATGAAACAGTTTCCGTCACGATTTCCATGGATGTGAACGAGCGGGGTGTGCCTGAGAATCTTCACTTGGTGAAATTGACGGAGGCGAAGTGGGAGAACGATGTGATCGCTGCGATGCGCGAATGGCGATTTCAACCGAGCGTCGCCGGAGGGGATGGGAAGCCGGTGGTGGCGCCGTGTACGTTGAGTTTTGCAGTGGGAAAGATGCCGGTGTCCGCGAGCGCTTACCAGATCGGCGGCGGCATTTCTCCGCCCAATGTCATCACCAAAGTCCAGCCAGAGTTCTCCATGGAAGCTAGCCGGGCAAGGCTGGAAGGCAAGGTGGTGTTGATGGTGGTTGTGGATGAAGGCGGCAAGGCCAGGGAGATGAAGGTGATTCGACCACTCGGGCTGGGTCTGGACGAGAAAGCGATCGAGGCGGTCGGTGAGTGGGTGTTTCAACCTGGATCGAAGGACGGGCAGGCGGTGGCGGTTCAGGCAACGATTGAAGTCAATTTTCGGATACTGGACAAACGCGACAAGGCGGCCTGGCACACGGAGAACGTCGCATTTAGACTCCCCAAAGGAGGTGTGCGACCGCACTTGGTCAGCACTAAATTCCCCGCAGCTTCCGATGCCGCGGATTCTGTTACCGTGTCGTTCGAGGTAGACGAGAGCGGGAAACCTGTGAATCTACACGCGGACAAATCGTCGGACGAGAAGTGGGAACGGAAGATGCTGGCGGCCGTGAAGGATTGGAGATTCGACCCGGGGCTGAAGGATGGAAAGGCGATCGTGGTTCCGTGCACGGTCAGCGTGGCTATGGGGCGGTAGCGGGGCTGCATCGTTCGAGGTTCTGATTTACTAAGTCGCCGATTCGGTCGATGCTCAGGTCGGCGGGCGGGTATTCGGCTAGCGTCTTGGCATCGCGGGCGTAGTGACCTTGTTTCACAAAGACCGTAGTGACGCGGGAGTTCCAGATCTTTTTTATGGCGTGTAGGATCCGGAGCTTGTCGTCCACCACGACGTAATGCGCGGCCGGATAGCGCTGCTCGACGTCTTGGAGTTCGTGTTCCTTGTGGACATAAATAAGGACGTTGCCGTCGACCGTCTCATAGAGACCTGAGCGATAGATCTTGTGCGGTTGGAAAACGACATCGCCATCAGACAGAATCGCTACTGGCCCCCATTGGCCGACGTGCTCGACGGCATCGATTGATCCTGGGAACAGACGATTGGCGAACGGATAGCGGATCAGAAAATAGGAGACGGCCAACAAGCGCGGATCGCGGGGGTATTCGATGCGATAACGCTGCAGGGCTCCCAGATAATCCGCATAGCCGAGTTCGGTCCGCAGGATTTCGAAGATCTCCCAATAGCGCTCGGAGCGTTCGGGGCCGACCTCGTTTTGGAGATAACGTTTCAGATCAGCCGTGACGTGATCGTTATCGAGTAGGGTGTTGTCGACGTCGAACAGGAACACTGTGTTGGTGGACGACATAGTATGACTAACATACCAAGCTTGAGGGCGTTCCCAGGAGTGGGAACGCGGCACGCAGAGTGCGTGCGCTACTCCTCGGCTGGGGAGAAAACGCATTCCAAGAGGCGGCAACTTGAGTCGAGCAAGTCATCCACGTCGGGGCGGGCCAAAGTGGACCGGGCGATGGATGTGAGGCGGCGTGAGATGGCTTCCCAGGTTGCTTTTTTGCGAGGGGACGCTGGCCAATGGCTGACGACTTCGAGCCGGTATTCGAGGAAAAGGACGTCGGATCGGGCGGGGACACTGGAGAGTGAAGTTACCATGACGCTTTCCTTATCGGTAGGGGTTCAGGATATAAGAGGCGGGCCTCATATTTGTCCGGGCGGGTCCGATAAGAAAACCGAGGTAAGAACATGATCGATACGGAAGTGCGAAGAAGCCAGCGGAAACCGCCGACCAACACCGCGCCCTGGGCGCTAGACAAGCTACCGCCGTTTCCAATGGTGGCCAGCCGCTTGATGCAGTTGTTAGCCAAAGAAGACCCAGACATCAGCGAAGTAGGGCGGATGATATCGGCCGAGCCGGTTTTTGCGACCAGGGTATTGCAGATGGCGAATTCGCCGCTCTTCGCATTGACCGCTCAAGTAAAGACGTTGTCGCATGCGATCGTGGTTCTGGGGCTGGCGCGGGTAAAGTCGATTACGGTGACGCGGGCCCTGGGTGATTTCGTGGCGCCGGCGCTCAGCGTCCGTTCGCTGCGCGTATGTTGGCAAAACAGCCTGGCCGGGGCACTGCTGGCGGAAAAACTGGCGCGCGCTTGCAAGATGGATGCCGATGTCGCTTACGTGGCCGGATTGTTGCGCGACATAGGCAGGTTGGCATTGCTGGTGAAATATCCGGATTCCTATGCGAACCTGCTGGCTGTTTCGGGAGAGCACGCTTTCGATCTACTGAGCACTGAGCGCGAATTGTTCGACGTGGATCATTGCCAGGCGGGCGAGTGGCTGATGGGGCGGATGCCGTTCCCGCCCGAGTTGACGGAGGTAGTGGCTCATCACCATGACACGCCAACCGATAACACCTTCCGCATGGTGCATCTGATCCGGACCGCGGACCGGATGGCGGACGCATTGGGCTTTGCGGTGGTGGCGCAAGCGGACCCGCTGCAGTTCGGGCAAGTGCTGCAGGACCTTCCCGAAGCGGCGCTGGCGCGGTTCCATTATGAGGAGGAGGACTTGAAAGCGGAAATCGACATGCGGATCCAGACCTGGGGTTGATTAAAATGTCCATTAAGATGTCGATTAAAATGGTGGGGTGACTCTGCACCTCGCGGTTCTCTGGATGACGTGTACTGCGTTGGCGATGGCTCAAGCCCCGCAGCCAAATGGCGGTGGCGTACGCCCAGGGTCTTTGCCGGCCAAGTGGATTACGAGCGAGAATTGTGTCGAGGTTCCGGACTGGCAGGTCCACGCGTACAACGAAGACTTCTACATTCTGCGCCAATCGGGCTGCGTCAGCTACGAGAAGCCCTTTCTCTATCTGTTATTCGGGAAAGACAAGGCGCTGCTCGAAGATACCGGCGCGCCGCCCAGCGATGCGGCGCGCGTAGTGAGCGACGTGATCGCGAAGTGGCTCAAGCGGAAGAGCCAGACTTCGATTGCGCTGATTGTGGCGCATTCGCATTCCCACGGCGATCATGTGGCCGGTGATGCCGGGTTTCGAGGCCTCGCAAACGTGACGATGGTTCCGCTCACGGTGGATGGCACGCGTGAGTTCTTCGGGATTGAGAAGTGGCCGGACGGAATCGGGCACGTGGATCTAGGCGAGCGCGTTCTGGACGTGATTCCGATCCCAGGCCACAATGCGCTAAGCCTTGCGTTCTACGATCGCCAGACCGGTGTGCTGCTCACGGGCGACAGCTTGTATCCCGGGCGATTGTACGTGCAAGATTTTCCCGCGTTTGTCCGCAGCACGGAGCGGCTGGTGGAATTTACCAAGGGGAAGATTGTGGCGCATATACTCGGGACGCACATCGAACAGATGGCAGTGCCGTATAAGGATTATCCGATCGGGACAAAAGACCAGCCGGAAGAACACGAGCTGGCGCTGTCAAGAGGAGCCCTGCTGGAATTGGAAGACGCGTTGCACGCGATGGGGGATAAGCCGGTGCGGATGGCGCTACGTGATTTTACGATTTGGCCTAAGTAGGTTTCTGGTTTCTGGTTTCTGGTTACAGGTGGTCGGGGTCCAGGTTGAAGACTTCTATCATGTAGTCGTAGTGGCCTTCCTGGAGGAAGACTAAGTAGATTTCGTGGACCAGGTGGATTAGCTTGCGAGTGGCGTATTCGTAGTCGCTGTTCTTTACCGTTAATGTTAGCGCGACGTTGCCGGAACGATTGGAGGACCGGACGGCGGCCTTCTTCAGGTCGATGCGGCGGTGGTCCGGCAAACTTTCGGAGTGGCGCGACTTCACGAATTCCTTGAACTCGCGATACATGGAAGAGCCGGCTGGAACCTCCGGCAGGACCACTGGGAATCGCAGCGTTTTTTTGTGCGTGTCGAGGATCAGTTCGAAGAACCGGTCGCGATGCCACAGTATTTTGAACGAGGCTACGCCGGATCGGACTGAACCGCGCGAAAAACCCTTGAACGTTCCGCGGTTCGCGTAGTTTTCAAGAATGCCGGCAACCGACTCAATCGTCTTCAGTGGGCGAACGCTCCGACGCCGGGTTCGGTGGGCAGTGCGATACCGGGCGGGTATACATTGCCGGAGGTAAATTCCTTGAGCGCCTGGACGTTGATAAGCGACGAAACGGTTTCCTTGGAAGCCGCATCGTAGCTGCGTTTCAACGCGGCACGAAGCTGCTCGGGAGTTCGGACATACTCGCCACGGGCGCCCAATCCCTCGGCCATTTTGTCGTAGCGAAGGTTTTCCTGAAACAGGTAGAGGTGCATGGAGCGCGCGGATCCCATTGCGGCCGGGAACATGCCCCAGCAATTGTTGTTGTAGACCACGGCGATCACCGGGATCTTGTACTTCGCCGCAGTATCCAGCTCAAACATGCTGTATGCGATTCCGGCGTCGCTGGTGATGCAAAGAACCGGCGCGCCTTTATATGGAGCTTGTGGACCGACGCCGCGCTGCACAGCGGCGCCAGCGCCGATCACCATCGCCAGGTCGGGACCAATGGCGCCGTACTGATAGCCGCACGCCAGACCTTGTCCGGGACGGTTGGCACGCATCCAGCGGCCGCTGAAAATTCCAGTGGTCCAGCCGCCGATGCCGGTAACGGTCTGCTTGGGATCGATGTCGCCCTTGTAGAGGAAGTCGTGAACTTCCTTGGCCATCACGGCGGGATGAATATGATCGGTGGCGGCGCTGTGTTTTAAACCGAGCTGATAGTGCGCCAGGTTGGTATCTTCGAATTTCTTGCGTGCGGCTGCCAATTCATTGACCCAAGCATCGCGCTTCTTCGAGGGCAGTTCGCTCGCGAGCGATTCAAGGAAGACTTTCTCGTCGCTGACGATGCCGAGATCGAGCGGCCAGTTGCGGCCCAAATCTTCCTGCACCGGATGAACGCGAATAGTTTTGACGTCGGGATTGAAGCGGTATTCGCCGGGACTCGGCATGCAATATTGGCCGATGAACACAACCAGGTCGGCACTCATGAGGGCATCGGGCGCAAGACTGGCGGATAAGCGATGGTCATCGGGGAAATGGCCGCGCATTGGCCCTGAGGTAACTACGGCGAACTCGTGTTTCTCGGCGGCTTGGAGCAGAGCTTCGCAGGCCTTGCGCTGGAACACTCCCTGGCCAGCCACCAGAATGGGCCGCTGGGCCTTGCTGATCATGTCCACGGCGCTTGCTACTTCCTTGTTGGAAGGTTGCGGGCGGGATTCGGTTCGATACTTGTCCTTGGTATAAAAATCCTTAATATTGGCTGGATCGGTGAAGCGGGCTCGAGCCACTTCGCCCGGGAAGTCGAGATGCACGGGACCGGGAACACCGGATTTCATGTTTCGGAAAGCGTAGGCGCCATATTCCCACACGCGATCGGGCGCGATGAGGCGCTTGCCGTACTTTTTCATGCCTGTGGTGATGGGCTGCTGATAACCGGTTTGGATAAACGCTTCGCGGTCGTCGCCGGCGATCTGCATGTTGCTGGCGAGCACGAGGAGCGGCGTGCGGGCAGCGTGCGCGGAGGCGATGTTCATGATCATGTGCGTGAAGCCCGGGCCTTCGGTGCCGGAGCAAGCCGTGGCTTCGCCGGTGACGCGCGAGAATCCATCGGCCGCGGCGCACATGGGACCCTCGGAGCGGCCGCCGTAGCTGGGGACTCCGGCCGCAGCCATGGCGTTGATGACCGTGTAGTTGCCGGGGCAGCAGAACATCGCGGCCAGATCTTCTTCTTTGCAGAGCTTGGCGAATACTTCGGCGCCGGTCATGCCACGGCCTTCGAAAGTTCCGACCTTAGGCGCTTCATTCAAGGTGGCCGGGATCTCCTTAGGGATGGTGATTGTTGGAATGGTGGCCGAGGTGCCGGCGAATAACTGGCCGGGAGTGGCGATGGCAGCGGCGATGGCGCCGGCTCCTGCGGGAGTCATCAGGAAATTCCGGCGGGAAGTCCGCGGGTCAGGCTTTGAATCAGTTGTCTCTTTCATGGAGTTACTCCTCTAGTTGCTCTTGCTTTTTTCGTCCTCTTGTAAAGGTGGCCGCATGGACTCAGGCCACAGGCTGCGAATATAGTTGACCAGGTGCCACATATCAACTTCGGAAAGCTGAGCTTTGAAGGTGGGCATGCTGGCGCCTTGGCCTTCTCGAATGCTGCGGAAGATCTCGCCTTCGGTGGTTCCATTTTTCCAGAGTTTCGGCGAAGTGAGATCGGT
This sequence comes from Bryobacterales bacterium, assembly GCA_003162425.1. Taxonomy (GTDB): domain Bacteria; phylum Acidobacteriota; class Terriglobia; order Bryobacterales; family Bryobacteraceae; genus Palsa-89. The sequence goes on from PMOK01000344.1 coordinate 30,197, forward strand.
AGCGTCGGCGACCACGTCGACGGTGGCTTTACCGTCGGCGCCATGGCATCCAGTGCAATTGCGCGCGAACAGGCTTCGGCCCTGGGAGATGGATTTTTTCGTGTAGGGAACGGGGCTGGTGAGTTTCTTGGCGTCGGCTACGGTGAGGGGATCGGCGATTTTCGATTTTTCGTCCGCAAAGGCGATGTTGCGCGAGGTGACAAACAGACCGCTGGCAAGCAACATAGCGATAGTGACGGACTTAGTCAACCTTATAAATCATAGCGCTTTTGGGTATTGCGAGGTGTCCGTTATGCGGGTCCCATCAGCCTGGGAGGCGCCATACCATGGAATGCGGGACCTGCCGGATCGCCGGGCTTGTCGGAATCCGGTTTCTTCTTGCCCCAGGTCCAATAGAGGCCGAGGTAGGCGTAGTTTTCGCGTTGACCGACGGCGGTGTGGCCGTAACAGAACAATAACTGAAAACCGGGATCGCGAAATTTGTAGTAACCACCGATATCGACCAGCGTCGCCGGTCTGGTTTGCGCGGTCGCGAGCCCTTGCGGTCCGTGATAAAAGATTTCGGTTCCTAGCGTCCACTTCTTGCCAAGATCCCGTTGCACCAACCAGCCCGCGAACGGATAATTACGATATCCCGGCGCTTTTACTAGCGTCTCGCCGCCTCCCCCGTAGGTGGTCCACGGGCCAAAGCTTTTCTGAACCCAAAGCGGAACTTTGAACCAGGTGCTTCCGACCCCCAGACCTCTCGTGGCGTTGCCGGAGGGCACCTCGATCATCGTAAATGTTCCGATCATGGGACGATACTTAGTTTCCTGGATAAAACGCAACTTGATGCCTAGCTCTATGTCGCCTAAGCCGAAAGCTCGCGGACCCATGCCGGCGGGTGCCAAGGCGGGATTGTTGGAAGGAAAAATCGCCGCGGCGGGAATGATGATGTGGAGGTGAACATTGGGAAGAGCTCCCCAGTTGAACTCCAGCGCGGGCCCAAAGGTGTCCGTTTCCACCGCGGTTCCGTCCGAGGTTGCGAAGGTGTAGAACTCGTAATTTCGGAAGTCAATGGGTTGCGGATCGTCGGTTTGAAAGGGGGGGCCAGCCAGGGCCGCGGTAGAAACCGAAAACAACACGGCAATCGCTCGGAAGAAGACCATTCGCATTGGGTACCTTAGATAACTATCCGTCGGTGAACGTTGGATGTCAAAAAGGGGCAAAAGGTTTGCAATTCACGATACTCAACAAACGACTCCCTTACGGTCGCGGTTCGGTTTGATCTGTGAGAGTATTTTAGCTGGAGGAGAACCCCGGATGAGTGTGAGTCCGAATGCTGGCGAGCCCGCGCAGGCTTCGAATCTGGTGAACGTTCCGCGGCTGATCACTGCTTATTTTGCGGATCGGCCGGATCCGGGGGTTCCAGAACAGCGCGTCTCATTCGGGACGTCCGGGCATCGCGGATCGTCGTTTGACCGAGCCTTCAATGAGTGGCATATTCTCGCGATTACGCAGGCGATTGTGGCTTATCGAGCCGGCCAGGGGATTGACGGTCCGCTGTTTATCGGCATCGATACGCATGCGCTATCGGAGCCGGCGCTGGGGAGCGCGATCGAGGTGCTGGCCGCGAATAATGTCCCGGTGATGATTGCGCCGGATGGCGAATACACGCCGACGCCCGCTGTTTCCCACGCAATTCTGAAGTACAACCGGGGCCGGCGAACTGGACTTGCGGATGGCATTGTGGTGACGCCATCGCACAATCCTCCCGAGGACGGGGGATTCAAATACAATCCGCCGAACGGAGGGCCCGCGGATAGTTCGATCACAACGTTCGTTGGGGCTCAGGCGAATCAGTTTTTGAAAAACGGCTTGAGCGGCGTGAAGCGCGTTTTGCTGGAGCAGGCGCTCAAAGCGGACAGCACGCACCGGCATGATTTCATCAGCGAGTATGTTGGGGATCTGGGCGGTGTTCTCGACATGGACGCGATTCGGGATTCGAAATTGAAGCTCGGCGTGGATCCGCTGGGTGGCGCCGGCGTGCATTACTGGGGGCCAATTGGCGAACGCTATGGTTTGAATCTGACGGTAGTGAATTCGGATGTAGACCCGACATTCCGGTTTATGACGCTGGATTGGGACGGCAGAATCCGAATGGATCCGTCGTCGCAATACGCGATGCGGCGGCTGATTGGGTTAAAGGATAAGTTCGATGTTGCGTTCGCCTGCGATACCGACCATGATCGTCATGGAGTCGTAACGCGAAGTTCGGGATTGCTTCCGCCGAATCATTATCTCTCCGTTTGCATCCACTATTTGTATGGCAACCGGGCGGGTTGGCCGAAGGACGCATCAGTTGGAAAGACGGTGGTGAGCAGCAGCATGATCGACCGTGTGACTGCCAAGTTGGGCCGAAAATTGTACGAGGTTCCGGTAGGTTTCAAGTGGTACGTGGACGGACTTTTTGGCGGATGGCTGGGATTCGCCGGCGAGGAGAGCGCGGGGGCTTCGTTTCTGGCACGCGATGGCTCGGTGTGGAGCACTGATAAAGACGGCATCATCGCAGCGCTGCTTTCAGCAGAGATCACGGCGCGCACAGGGACCGATCCAGGAGAATTCTACGCACAGTTGACCCGCGAGAATGGGGAATCCGCGTACGAACGGATTGACGCGCCGGCGAACGCTGAACAGAGGGCCAGGCTCGGGAAATTGTCGCCAAAGGATATTTCGGTTTCCGATTTGGCGGGAGAAAAGATTGAGCACATCCTGACCACCGCGCCGGGCGACGGCAACGAAATCGGCGGCGTAAAAGTAATTGCGGAAAACGGGTGGTTCGCGGCGCGGCCCTCGGGTACCGAAGACGTTTATAAGATCTACGCGGAAAGCTTTCGAGGCCAAGAACATCTGCGGCGAATCCAGGAAGAAGCGCAGAGCATTGTTGGCGCGGTTTTGAGCAAGGCCGCAGTTTGACTAATTTATGAACCCACAGTATACGAATCTCGCATCGGAGGCGCGAAGCGACGATCCACTAATTCGTCTCGCGCTGGATCTGAATTGGGCCTGGAATCATTCCACCGACAAGCTGTGGAAGCGGTTGGATCCAGAACTGTGGGATCTTACGCACAATCCATGGGTGGTGCTGCAAACGGTTTCCAAGCAAAAACTGGATAGCGCATGGGCCGATCCTGAGTTTCAGAAGATGGTGGCGGAATTTGAGGAGGCGCGGGCAACCAGAGAGGCGCCGCGCTGGTTCGAAACCGCTCATCCGGCCGCAACGCTAAAGACGGTGGCGTACTTCAGCATGGAATATATGCTGAGTGAGGCGCTCCCGATTTATTCCGGCGGGCTTGGAAATGTGGCCGGAGATCAATTAAAGGCCGCGAACGATCTGGGTGTACCGGTGGTGGCGGTGGGGTTGCTGTATCAGCAGGGCTATTTCCGCCAAGCGCTGGACCCGTATGGCGACCAGATAGCGCTCTATCCATATAATGATCCCGGGCAACTGCCCATCAAGCCGTTGCGCGACCCAAGCGGCGACTGGCTGCGTTTGCGGATCGGACTGCCTGGATTTCCGCTGTGGATACGCTGCTGGGAGGTGCAGGTGGGATTCAGGAAGCTGTATTTGCTGGATTCTAATGATCCGGCGAATCTACCGAAATACCGTGCCTATACCAGCGAGTTGTACGGCGGCGGCCCGGAACTCCGGTTAAGGCAGGAACAAATATTGGGAATTGGCGGTTGGCGGCTGCTGGAAGCCTTGAATATCCATCCCGACGTGTGTCATTTAAATGAAGGGCACGCTGCATTTGCCGTGCTGGAGCGGGCGCGCAGCTACATGGAAGAAACCGGACAGCCGTTTCCAGTGGCGCTGGCGGTGACGCGGGCCGGGAATCTTTTCACCACCCATACACCAGTGGAGGCCGGCTTCGACCGCTTTTCGGCCGATTTGATGCGGTCCTATTTCGCGGCTTACGCCCAGAACCGACTCCACATATCATTCGAGGATCTAATGGCGTTGGGCCGGCGCAACCGGTACGACGAAGGTGAGCCGTTCAATATGGCATATCTCGCCATCCGAGCGAGCGGCGCAATTAACGGCGTAAGCCGCCTGCACGGCCAGGTGAGTCGTCAATTATTTCAACCGTTGTTTCCGAGGTGGCCGGAAGGCGACGTGCCGGTGGATTATGTCACAAACGGCGTACACGTGGCGACCTGGGATTCCACCGAAGCGGATCGATTGTGGACGAAGCATTGCGGAGCGGGGTGCTGGCGCGGCGATTTGAAGGGTATCGACCAGAGCGTCCGAAACGCTAGCGATGCGCAACTGTGGAGCATGCGTACGAATGAGCGGCGTTCCATGATTGAGGATGTCCGCATTCGTCACGCCAGGCAAGTAGCCGTCTGGTCCGCATCAGCCGAGGAAAACGCCGCAGCCGAACGAGTCTTCGACTTCGACACGCTGACGATGGGATTTGCACGCCGCTTCGCTCCGTATAAGCGGCCGAATCTGCTGTTGCACGATCCAGCGCGTCTGGTTCGGATTCTCACAAATCCCGAACGTCCGGTGCAATTGCTTCTGGCTGGGAAGGCGCATCCGCAGGATTTGGCCGGGCAGGCCATGATCCGGCAATGGAACGAATTCGTCCGGCGGCCGGAAGTGCAGTCGCACGCGATTTTTTTGCCAGACTACGACATGCTGATGACCGAGCGCATGGTGGCGGGTGTGGATTTGTGGATCAACACGCCGAGGCGCCCATGGGAAGCCAGCGGGACGAGCGGCATGAAGGTGCTGGTGAATGGCGGATTGAATGTTTCCGAGCTGGATGGCTGGTGGGTGGAAGCATACTCACCGAAAGTTGGATGGGCCATCGGCGACGGGAAAGAGCACGGCGATGATCCCGGCTGGGACGCGGCGGAGGCTGAGGCGCTTTACGATTTGTTGGAACGCGAGATTATTCCTGAGTTCTACTCTCGCGATGAACATGGAATTCCGAAGGCGTGGGTAACCAGGATGCGCGAGAGCATGGCGCAATTGACACCAGTGTTTTCGGCGAATCGAACTGTGCGCGAGTATACCGAAGATCACTACCTTCAGGCCGCGGAAGCTTACGCGCGGCGTGCGGCGGATAAGGGCAAGCTGGGAGCGGTCCTGCTCCAGTGGCAGGGGGATCTGGCGCGAGGTTGGAAGGATGTGCATTTTGGTCCGATGGAGATGAAGTCGGAAGGAAGCCAGTTGATTTTTGAGGCGCAGGTTTATTTGGGCGGCCTGGAGCCTGGAGCCATACGCGTGGAGCTATATGCCGATCCAGTGAGTGATGGCCAGCCGTTCCGGCAGACGATGGATCGGGGCCAGCAGCTTACCGGTTCGGTGAATGGTTATTTGTATTCGACGCGCACACCTGCCTTGCGAAATGTCAATGATTTTACTGTGCGGGTGGTTCCGTACCATGCGGAAGCGTCCGTGCCGCTGGAGGCTGGGGAGATTTTGTGGCAGAAATAAGGTGGCTGACTTTCTTCAAAGGCGTTCACACGAGTGTGAACGCGGCACGCAAGAGTGCGTGCGCCACAATGGATGCGACCCCTCTCGGGTGTTTGGGCAGACGCTATAGGGGGACGGCGTTTTGCTCGATGTAACGCTGCAGGCTTGAATCGGGGCCAATGTAGTGGAACTCTTCGGCGTATTCAAGGCCGTGCCTTTTGCCGATGTTGGCGTCGCGCTGCTGGAACGCCTGTTTGATGAACTCATTGTTTGAAAGCGCCGGGAGCCGCAACTTTCGTTCGGCCAGAGAAGTTTCAAGATCCTTCACCATGTGATCGATCATGGTGCGGCAAGCGCGAATCCCGGCGAGTTTTGTTTCGAATGTGGGGGCGATGTCGACTACGCGGTTCACTAATTGAGGGCCGCGCGCGAAATAATATTTTTCGCTGACGCTGTGCGGATGCAGTCCCGCAGCGAAATGTTCCGGAAGATCCAGCTTGCCGCCAGACATCCAGCAAGCGGCTTCGACAGCTCGCGCCGTCACGTAATGGTCAGGATTCTCTTCGTAGTGGCCCCAGGGATCGTAGCTGAAAATTGTATCCACTTTCAGCAGGCGGAAGAGAAAGATGAGGCGGGCGCGTAACTCAGTGGGTGCAATATCGTCCATACGATGGTTGCGGTAGCTCAGGTCGAAGACTTTCGTGAGGCCGAG
>PMOK01000202.1 GCA_003162425.1 Bryobacterales bacterium
CGGGCTTCATTCACCACCAGCGAACGGCCCAGAAAGTCCTGGCCGTTGCAGGTCTGAACGGCGCGCTCGGCTTCTTCATCGTTGCTAAACTCCGCGAACCCGAAACCACGCGGCTCACCGGTAAACTTATCGCGGATAATTTGAACGGAATCGGCTTGGAATCCATTCCGCGTGAACCAGTCTTGTAACTCCGCTTCACTGGCTTGATACGGAAGGTTGCCTACAAACAGTTTTTTCAAGGAAGCTCCTTTGGCCCAGTTGGACAGCGGGGTACGGATCTAGGGCACACAATAATCCTAGCAAGCCGGAGGCTCCGACCTAGGGACGCTTGTCGTAGTCTTCTTTTGACAGCTTTTTGATTGAATCCAGTTTCTGGACCTTCAACGCGTCGTTCAAGGCGTCCACATTGGCGCTGAGCTCGGTAAACGATTGCCCGGCTGCGTCCACCTTCTGTTCCAGGACCACCGCGCGGTCCAACTGCGATTGGGTGGGTTTGCCGCCGTACCGGATCAATTCGCCATAAACTTCACCGATCTCTTCGCGCAGACGCACTTCGCCCGTGATCTGTGGCATGGCCCCTTCCGCGCCGGTCGGAACCAGCGTTTTCTCCAGGTCCATCAGCTTCGCGTCCAGCGAGTCCAGGCGCTTTCTCAGAGCGTCGCCTTCCTTCAGTTTCTTGGATCGATCGCGCGCTTGATCGCGCATCTCCACCAGCGCTGTATTGATGTAGGCCAACCGTTCCTGCATCCGGTAGTACTTCATGAGAGTCTGCTGTTGCAACTTCCGGTCCGCCTCTGAATGCGGCGAGGCTGGATCGCCCACCAGCTTGATAGTGGCAGTGTATGTCTCATCGCCTTTTAACAACTTGGCCGTGTAGGTACCTTCGGGAACCCGCGGACCTTGCAGCGAGCCGAACTCCACACCCTGACCGACAGGCACCTTGGGCGGTTTCATACGCATGGGCCAAGCCACTCGATTGATCCCTCGCCGTGTACCGGCGGAAAGCGTGGTCACCAGGTGATTCTCGCTATCGAAAATCTGGATCTTGAAATCGCCGAACGTGTGGCGCTCCTTGAGGTAGTAAGTGATGAACGCCGCTTCTGGTGAATTCGATCCCACGAATTCGTCGTTCCCTCCGAAGAGTTGCTCGGCTCCCGACATCCGGATCTTCGTGGGCTGAGGTTCCAGCACCGTGAGCTTCGATTCCAGTATCTCGGGCGTGATTTGACGAATGGGAGTTATGTCATCCACGATGTAAACGCCACGCCCGTGGGTAGCGATGATCAGATCCGAATCTCGCGAATGAATGGCCAGATCGCGCACGGCCACAGGAGGCAGGTTGCCGGTGAACTGCGCCCATTGTTTGCCTCCATCAATGGTGAGGAAGAGTCCGGATTCCGTGCCCACGAAAAGCAGATTCGGCTTGACCAGATCTTCGCGAACCACGTGTGCATATCCCTTTACGGCATCGGTCGCGATGGACGTCCAGGTGGCGCCGAAATCGGTGGTCTTGTAAACGTAGGTGTGCATGTCGCCGGTTTGATGTCCATCGAAGGTGACGTAAGCGGTGCCTGGCTGGCGGTGACTAGCTTCGATGCCGCTCACCAGCGTATTGCGTGGAACGCCAGTAACATTGCCGATGAGGTTCTTCCAGGTCTTTCCGCCGTCGCGTGTGAGCTGCAGGTTGCCGTCATCAGTTCCAGCCCAAATCACTTTCGCATCCTTAGGTGACTCGCTGATCGCATAGATGGTGCAGTGATTCTCGGCGCTGGAGTTATCGATGGTGATGCCACCGGATTGTTCCTGTTTCTGTTTCTGGGGATCGTTGGTGGTGAGATCGGGGGAGATTCGCTCCCAGGATTCCCCGCGATCGCGCGAACGGAACAAAAACTGGCTGCCGATATAAATGGCGTGCGGCTCATTGGGACCGATCAGCGCGGGCGTGTTCCAGTTGAACCGGTATTTTGGCTCGCCGGCTTTGGGGTACGGCGAGATTGACTTCAGCTCGCCGGTGCTCTTATAAAACCGCAGCAGTTTTCCGTTCTGCCATTCCGAATATACGATGTTCTTGTCGCTCGGATCCGCGAAAGCATTAAAGCCATCGCCGAAGCCAATATTGCGCCAATCGCGATTCTGTATGCCGCTGGACCCTTGACTCGGCGCCATCCACGCGCCGTTGTCCTGCAGGCCGCCAAAGATGTTGTAGGGCTGATCGAAGTCATAGGTTACGTGATAGAACTGGCCTACCGGAAGCGTGCGCAGGAAGGTCCAGTCGCCGCCATAGTTGGTGGATTTGTAAACACCGCCATCGGTGCCGTCGTACATAGTGGCGGGCTGGACTGGATCAATCCACAGCGCGTGGTGATCGGAATGCACTCCCGACGTCAGACCCATTTGCCCGAAAGTCTTGCCGCCATCTTTGCTGTTGGCGAGATAGAGCCCCGGCTTGTAGATGCGGTTGTAATCCTTGGGATCGACAATCAGCAGGCCGAAGTAGAACGGGCGCATGCCCATGATTGAGTTGGTGGTCAGCTCGTTCCAAGTTCGGCCCAAATCATCGGATCGATACAGCGCTGATTTTTTGGCCTCGATCACGGCGTACACCACGCTGGGGCGTGACGGCGCCACCGCAACGGCAACTCTTCCCAAGTCGCCCTCCGGCAATCCGGCCTTGATTTTCTCCCAGGTCTTGCCGCCATCCGAGCTTCGATAGAGACCGCTGCCCGGTCCACCGGACTTGAACGTCCACGGATAGCGCCGGAATTGCCAGGTGCCGGCGTAGACCACGTTGGTTTCCTGAGGATCGATGCTGACGTCCGAACAGCCGGTGTCCGCATTCACGTACAGAATCTTCTGCCAGGTCTTGCCGCCGTCGGTGGTTTTGTAGAGACCGCGATCCTCGTTTGAATCCCACAAATGTCCCAGCACCGCGACGTAGACGGTATCGGAATGCTTGGGATCGACGACGATCTTCGCGATGCGCTCCGAATTCGGAAGCCCCATCAGCTTCCAGTTGTCGCCCGCGTCGGTGGATTTGTAGATTCCCGCGCCCACCGAGGTGCTGTTGCGCACCCACGGCTCGCCCGTGCCCACCCAAACTGTGTCGGGATGGGATTGATCCACCGCGATGGCGCCTATAGACTGCGGGTACTTGTCGAATACCGGTTTGAAGCTGATGCCGGCGTTGATGGTTTTCCAAACGCCGCCCCCTGCCGCTCCTACGTAAATAATGCGCGGATCGTTGGCTACGCCATCGATGGCTGCAATGCGGCCACTAGTGACGGCTGGTCCAATGGGCCGCGCTTCAATGGCGCCAAATGTGGAAGAATCGACTTTGACTTGAGCAGTGCAGAGAACTACGGCGAACAGAGCGAGTGCGGGCGCGGATTTTATCATCTGTCGAGCGCGTTACTGCTTGGCGGCGTCTTTCTTTTCTTCTTTGGGCTTTTCGGGCAACTGGAAGATGGCGTCGTCAATGGTTGTGTTTACTTCAAACTTTTCGATGGTGAGATCCATCATGGGGCTACCGTTCACCTTCTGACTTAAACTGTAGGGCATCATTACGCCGTTGACGGGTTTGTAATTGCTAGGCGTGGATTCATACTCGGCCTCTTGCCCTCCCTGTTTACGCTTGCCGGAACTCCGCAGTTGCAGGAAGGTCTGAGCGTCTAGAAACTCATATTCGATGCTTCCGCTCTTTTTCGTGATTTTCAGTTTATATGCAGCCGTTCCTTCGAGATCTTCTTTACCCATCAGCTCAACGGTGTTGCCCTTGGTCTTGTAGTCCACCAGACTTCCATCAATAAAGTCGGAATCATCTTTGGCCTGCTGAGTGTCCTCGTCGTTCGATTTCTGGGGGTCGGGCGAGCCCATAAAAGGGTTGACCATCCAAGCCGTGGTGCCATCGAAAGCTTGTATGAAGCTCTTGCCCTGAACGCTCATTTCCATGCGCATAGAAGACGGACGTTTGATTTTCATAACGATGGGAGCTTCAATTTGGCCGCCCATCAGAACCGCCTTGCCAGTGACTGTCACGCTTGTAATGGCCTTGAGTTTGTCGATTCCGCCCAGCGCCTGCGTGTGCTTTTCGACGATCTGATCCACCGTGAGGTCGGCCTCTTTAGGGGCATCTTGCGCCGCAGCCGGGATGAAGAAGAATGCAGGTACGCAGAGTAGTGCGGTTGCAATAGAACGGAACATGGGAACCTCCTGGGTTGGTCTCTTCAGATGATAGCAGGGGAACGGGCGGCAGGACGCAGGCAGCAGGCAGCAGGAAGCAGGCGGCAGGCGGCAGGCAGCAGGCGGCAGGCGGCAGGAACCAGCAACTAGAAACGAGAAACGAGAAACGAGAAACGAGAAACCAGGAACGAGAAACGAGAAACGAGAAACGGCCTTTAAGCTCCAGCCCCGAGTCGCAAGTCCCCAGTCCCGATCCCCGAGTCCCCGGTACGTCCCATCGGTTTCCTCACGGCTTGCCCAGGGTGGCTCAGGGAACGGATCCGCGCTCGCACGGTTTCCGGGTCGCCAAATTCTTCCAGCCAGAGCCGCGAAAACTGTTCTACCCTGCGGCGTTGCCGTTTCTTGAGCCAACTCGCCACTTCGCTGGCACCTTTGTAGTTCGCGACCATCTGGGCTACCGTAACGCAATCGTTGATATCGCCGAGCAGCGTTTGAATCCCCTGGATGCTCTCGAGCCAGGAATTGACAGCGGTGCCGTACAGCGGCGCGAACAGCTCCAGCGTATAGCGAAACTTCTTCGCGGAGATCCGGAACGCGTGCAATTTTTCCGGAGATGTTTTGGCTTGAGAGGCGGTGTTGCCGCGCTCTACAAAGTCCGCCGCCATCCGGGGCAGAATCCGGCGGGCCGTCGTCTCAACCGCAATTCGGGAATCCGCGCTGTTTCCGCCTGCCAGTGCGGCTTCCAGCGCCGTCCGCCATTTCAAAGACGATTTGCGCTCAATGCGGCGTTTGAGAGCGCCTATCAAGACACGGGCGGATTCCTTGCGTTGGCTTTCGAGCTTGGGTTTGAGACTTGCCGCCTCCTCGATGCGCGATTGGGAAACCAACTTGAGCGCGATGTCATAGTTGCGCACCGCGCCCGCCAGAGTCATTAGCTTCTTGGTGCGCCGGCGGATCTTGCGCGTCTCCTTGCCTGGAAAACACGACTTGAAGACGCCCAGCGTTTGAGTGAATCTGCGTATCGAAACTCGCAAGTCATGTACCGAGCCCGAATCCGGAGCCTTCATGGTAGCGTTCATCTGGAACGCCAGTCGCCCCAGCAATCTTGTGGCGTTTTGGCCCGCAAATTTTCGCGTCTCGATGGTCAGCGCCATATCGCGATGCTCAACCTCGCTATTGTTACACGATTGTAACGTCCGGCGAAAGGGCGGGCGGTCATTTTTTGATCTGTCCTTTCTTGAACAGCATGTCCTTGGGCCGGATTCTTCGTTCGCGGCAGTATGCCAGATACAAATAGCCATAGCTGCGGGTAATGTAGTCAGCCTTGGAAAAGCCGAGTTGCCGGGCCGTCCGGTCGATCCAGCGTGGGGAGCCTTCCAGCTCCAGATAGTTTCCGATGGGAGTCTCGTCTACCAGGATTTTGCCCTGGTTCGATCGCTTGCCGTATTCGGTCCGAAACTTCTCGTAGCGGAAGACGGGATGATAGCCGAGTTGGATGAGTATGGGTGCGATGGGAGCCGAGTAGGGCAGCTCGAATTCGATTTCGTGGCGCTTTTTGTAACGGCTGGGCTCGGAGGGGCCTTTGTACGTCAGTAGCGTGTGATTCGCCACCCGTCGGACGCGGATCAGCTTGCCATGTTTACGGAGTGAGCGTTTGGCGTTGTCGAATAATGTGTTGGATTCGAAGGCGCGGTGCTTGATGATGCGGAACCCGAGTTTGCGCAAGGAATGGCGGATTTTGGTGAACCCGCCGCGCACGCGCAGCTTGATTTCGGTTTCGACCTTCAATCGGACACGCTAATGCATCGTGGGGGTGAAAGTCAAATGGGGCGTCCTGGTGGACACCGGCTCGGTTGAAGGCGCCCTGTAGCGCGCGCACTCGTGCGTGTCGTGTTCGCACTCCTGCGAACACAAGGTTGCCGAACAATCATCAAGCCGTTCACACGATTGTGAACGCGGCACGCAGGAGTGCATGCGCTACGCTTCCGATTTACAACTTCCGCAAGGACAAATCTTCCGCAGGTGATCGAACGAATAAATCCCGGTGTTATGCCCATCGCTCCATTCAATCCGGATGGCGTAGTGGCCCACCGGCTCCACGTTCAGCATCTTGAGCGTAGGCTTGAACATCTGAAATGGCGCGGCTGGAGCGGAATAATTGCTTTTCTCAGGCTGGGTGCCGTGCGCTCCGGTGCACGTGGCGCAAGGGCATTCATCGCGCAAATAACCCAGCGAATACTTGCTGAGATGGCCGTCCTTCCAATCGATCTGAATGCCTTTGGATTTTGAGATCGCGATGTGTTCGGGTTCGTGCAGGGTTTCAATCATTGTGTACGCTCCACGTCGCGGACGCCGGAGATGCGGCGGACGGCATTCACAACGCGCTCGAGCTGTTTCTTGTCGCGGATCTCGATGGTCATGTCGATCACCGCGCCGTCGCCGCCGCGCTTATCGTCGGCGCTGGCCTCCAGGCTGCGAATGTCGCTTTGTTCGGCGAACAACACGGAAGTGAGCTGGTTGAGCATCCCCGGACGGTCATCGGTATAAATCATCACCTTCACCGGGAAGGTCTCGGTGGCGGCGCGCGCCCACTCCACGTCGATCTTTCGCTCCACTTCATACATGAGGTTTTGGACATTCGGGCAATTGGTGGAATGGACGGCGATGCCCTTGCCACGCGTGACGTAGCCCACGATGCCTTCCCCTCGGATGGGGTTACAACACTTGGCGCGATACACCAGCAGGTCGTCGCAGCCTTTCACCTTGATCACCAGGTCGCCCGGGATCGCGGATGGCTGCGCGGGAGTGGTGGGCTGGGCGGCGGGCTTCGGAACCTCCGTCAGCGGCACTTCCAACTGCTCCGGCAACAGCTTCTGCAGTACCTGGCGGGCGGAAAACTTGCCGTAGCCCAAAGCGGCATGCAGGTCTTCCATCTTTCCGCAGCCATAGTCGCTGGCCACGCGCTCCAGGTCGGCTTTCGTGATTTTCGATAGGCCTACGCCCGCGCGGCGCGCCTCGCGCTCCAGGTATTTTTGCCCAATCTCAATGGCCTTGGCGCGCTCGGTGGTGTTGATGACGTGCTTGATCTTGTTGCGCGCCTTGGAAGTTTTGACGATCGCCAGCCAGTCCTTGCTGGGAAGATGTCCGGACTGAGTAAGGATCTCAACCACGTCGCCGTTCTTTAGACTGTACTTCAACGGAACGATGCGGCCGTTCACTTTGGCGCCCACGCAAGTGTTGCCGACATCGCTGTGAATGGCGTACGCGAAGTCGATCGGGGTCGCATCGCGCGGCAGCACGATCACTTTACCCATGGGCGTGAAGGCGTACACTTCTTCTGGATAAAGATCCACCTTCAGCGTCGACATGAACTCGCCCGGATCGTGCAATTCCTTCTGCCACTCCACCAACTGGCGCAGCCAGATGACGCGCTGATCGTCGACGCCCGGCCCCTTCCTGCCCTCTTTATACTTCCAGTGCGCAGCGATGCCTTCTTCAGCCAAGCGATGCATTTCTTCAGTTCGGATCTGCACTTCACAGGCGCGGCCGCCTGGTCCCATTACGGAGGTGTGCAGGGATTGATAGAGGTTGGGGCGGGGAATCGCAATGAAGTCCTTGATGCGGCCGGGAATGGGATGCCACTCATTGTGAATCACACCGAGTGCGGCGTAACAGTTCTTCACCGAATCGGTAACGATGCGCAGCGCCAGCAAATCGTAGACCTGGTCGAGCCCGATCTTTTGCCGCTTCATCTTCTGGAAAATGGAGTAAGCTCGCTTCATGCGGCCTTCCACTCGGGCCGGGATGCCTTCGCGCGACAGGTTCACTTCCACCTCGTGGCGCATCTTGTTCAAGAACTCTTCATTCTGCTGGCGCTGCGATTCGATTTCGCGGACCAGCTCGGCGGAAGCGTCCGGCTCCAGATACTGAAACGAAAGATCCTCCAGTTCTCCGCGGATTTTTCCCATTCCGAGGCGATGCGCGATGGGCGCGTAGATTTCGAGCGTCTCCTGCGCGATGCGCTGCTGGCGGTCGCGCGGCAGAAACTGCAGAGTCCGCATGTTGTGCAGCCGGTCCGCCAGCTTCACAATGATGACGCGAATGTCGTTCACCATGGCGAGCAGCATCTTGCGGACGCTCTCGGCCTGCCGTTCCTCGCGTGAGTAGAGGTGGAGTTTACTGAGCTTGGTGACGCCGTCCACGCAACGGGCCACTTCTTCGCCGAAGTCCTTCCGGATTTGGTCCAGGCTGACGCGCGTGTCCTCCACGGTGTCGTGGAGCAGGCCGGTTTCCAGGCACACCAGATCCATTTGCATGTCGGCCAGGATCAAAGTGACATTCAGCGGGTGAACCATGTATGGCTCGCCGGATACGCGCTTCTGATCCTTGTGCGCCTCCGACGCTACGCGGTAAGCTTTTTCGAGCTGGGTGAAATCGTCCTTGGGCCGAAGGACACGGACCTTTTGATCGAGCTCGGAGTAAAGCTGCTCGACTAGACTGGCGGGGCCTACAACATCTGTGGACACTTATATCTCCAGAGTACTTGGTTTCGCGGGTTGGATGCACTAAGTCTCGAATGCAGAGAATGAACCTGTGGGGCGGCCCCCCCCCTGGTCCGCAGCCGACGCCCACGTCGGCCGGTTCGTGATTGCGAAGAGGAGCGGGTCCATGGGGACCCGCGCGGACCGGGCGGGCCACCAAACCTGGGTGAATACAGTTTAGGTTTCGAAAATCCATGCGGACATTACGCGGAGCATATTCGGATGCAAAAGTGAAGTCAGGATAAGAAGCTCATTGACTCCCGTCTTGGAATCTGATAAAACACCAGAAAGCCTATCGAACTCCCAGTCGGAGCAGGCACCGGGTTATTTAAGCACTCGATCTACTCATTTCGTTGGTTGGTGATGGTTTGTGCTCTCTTCGAGTACGAAGAGAGTGGAAAGAAGCTTTGGGGAGAAACATTATGCAAAACTTCGCTCGATCCATTCGCTGGCAGTGTGCCTGGACGCTGCTGGCCGCTCTGGTTTTGTTCAGCCTGCCGATCGCGGCGCAGGAGACCGTTGGCCGTGTGATCGGTGTGGTGACCGATCCCTCCGGGTCTGTGATTCCGAAAGCCAAAGTGACCGTAACCAACGTGGACACAAACGACAGTAAGGACACAACCACCGGATCGGATGGCAGCTATCAAGTTCTGCTGCTGCCAGTAGGCAATTATCGAGTAACCGCGGAGGCGGAAGGTTTCCGCAAAACCGTGACATCGGCGCAGAAACTGGATATCAACCAATCCCTGAAGATTGACGTGAAGCTGGAAGTCGGAACGACCAGTGAAACGGTGCAGGTGGAGGCAAACGCGAGTGGTGTTGAGACGGTAGTGGCCACGCTCGGATCAGTGGTGTCGGGCAGCCAGATTGCGGAAGCTCCGCTGGACGGCCGCAACGTATTCGATCTCGCAACGCTCCTGCCCGGTGTGATACCGGCCCAGAACGGTGGTTCCGCAGCGCATTTTAACGTTGCCGGCGGACGAGGTGACTCCGTTACGTACCTGCTCGACGGAGCGATGAACAACGATCTCCTCAGCAACAACTACGTCGCCAATCCGAATCCCGACGCGGTGGAGGAGTTCCGAATTCTGACGAGCAACTACAACGCCGAGTATGGACGAAGCGGGTCCGGAATTGTCAGCGTGGTGACGAAGGGCGGAACTAACGAGTTCCACGGCGTCCTCTTCGACTACGTTCGCAATAACGACTTAAATGCCAATTCGTTCTTCAACAACCAGCAGGACATTCCAAAAGACATCCTGAAGAGAAACCAGTTTGGAGCGGAAGTCGCCGGGCCGGTTTGGATTCCAAAACTATTCAATGGCAGGAACCGGCTGTTTTTCATGACCTCCTGGCAAAGCCAGAGGCAAACCGGATTGCTGACGAATGGCGAAGTTACGGTTTTCACGCCCGCCGAACTGAACGGCGACTTCTCGCATTCCGGTCCCAACGGTGGCCCGGATCCGAAAGTGGTCAAGTATCTGCAGGAATTTCCATACTTCCAGCCGAATCCGACGCTAGCGGCGGAAGGCATCAT
>PMOK01000212.1 GCA_003162425.1 Bryobacterales bacterium
CGCGGGTCCCCCAGGACCCGCTCTTCGTTAGATGCCTCGCATATACTAGAACTACTTGTCGCGCCCTGAGGCTGTCACTGAACGCAAGATCGCCCGCCGCCTGCTTCCATTCCTCTTCCTGCTCTACGTCACTGCGTTCGTCGATCGCGTGAACGTCAGTTTCGCGGGTCTACAAATGACCCACGAACTCAACTTCTCAAACGAGGTTTTCGGATTCGGCGCCGGCATTTTCTTCTTCGGCTACTGTCTGCTCGAGATTCCCGGCGCGATGCTGGCTCAAACATGGAGCGCCCGCAAATGGATCGCCGGCATCATGGTGGGTTGGGGGATTCTCGCAACTCTCACGGGCTTGATTCACAATGCGACGCAGTTCAACATCATCCGCTTCCTGCTGGGTCTGGCGGAAGGCGGATTCTTCCCGGCCGTGGTGGTTTATCTCACGCACTGGTTTCGCCAGGAAGAACGCGCCAAGGCGATCGCGATGTTCATGGCAGCCATTCCGGTTGCGAATGCCGCTGGTGCGCCCATCGCCGGATTCCTGCTGCGTATCGATTGGCTCGGCATGCGTGGCTGGCGATGGCTGCTGATTCTGGAAGGTGTGCCGGCGCTTCTGGGTGGAATCGCGGCGTTGTTTTATCTGACGGATTGGCCGACCGAGGCGCGTTGGCTCGCGCCCGCCGAGCGCGAGTGGATCACCAGCGAACTCCAGCGCGAAGCGCGCGAAAAAGATGCCGCGCATCACCCCATGTCCATTTTCGGAGCCCTGCGTGAGCCGGTGGTGCTAGCGCTGGCGGCGTCCTATTTCCTGATCAACACCAGCGGCTACGGCTTGGTGATTTGGCTGCCGAAGATGGTGCAGAAATTTCCCGGCTTGTCGACGTTCCAGGTCAGCCTGGTCTCCGCGATCCCCAATCTGTGCGCGATCCCTGCGATGCTCTTAACCGGCTGGCACTCCGACAAAACAGGCGAGAGGAAATGGCACGCTGCCTTCGCTGCATTCGCGGCCGCGGTCGGCTTCGCTCTGAGCCAGGCATTTGGCGGACACCCGGTAATCGTGATGGCCTGCTTCTCGCTCGCAGCCATGGGCATCATGAGCTTCTATCCGCCCTTCTGGGCTCTGCCCACCCGCATGCTCAGCGCGCGCTACGCCGCGGCCAGCTTCGGCTTCATCAACTTGATCGCCAATCTCGGCGGATTCGCCGGCCCGTACATGGTAGGCTTCTTGACCGACCGCACGGGGACCTACGTCGCGGGAGTTTTGTTGCTGGTGTCGACCGCGGTTCTATCCAGCGTGGTGCTGATGTTCCTGCGAGAGCGGTAACCCTCAACGCCTTGACTGCTATCCGCCATTGGCGGATAATACGAATCAGTGGAGTTGATCGAGACGTCCATCTTCACGAGGCAAATCGACGTTCTGTTAAGTGAAGAAGAATATCGTGGATTTCAATCCCGGATCGCCGCCAATCCAGAAATCGGTGCTCTCATCAAAGGCGGCGGTGGGATACGGAAGGTTCGCGTTGCGGTTGGATCGCGAGGGAAAAGCGGAGGCGCCCGCGTCATCTACTACTGGGCTGTGCACAAGGATTTGATCCTGCTGCTCTACGCATATCCGAAAAATGTAGCGGCGGATCTGACGCCAAGGCAAGTTTCCCAGTTCGCCAAGCTCGTCAAAAAGGAGTTCGGAAGTGA
Organism: Bryobacterales bacterium; assembly: GCA_003162425.1. Classification (GTDB taxonomy): domain Bacteria; phylum Acidobacteriota; class Terriglobia; order Bryobacterales; family Bryobacteraceae; genus Palsa-89. The sequence goes on from PMOK01000212.1 coordinate 1,690, forward strand.
AAAAAGAGATGTTTGAAGAACTACTGGGAAGCGTCCGCGAAGCCGGTGCAATTCTCCAGGGCCGGCGAAAGCCCTCGCGGCGTACTGTAATCCGTTCTTCAGGGATTCGGGACATTCGCGAACGAACCAGCCTTTCGCAGTCGGAGTTCGCGGAGTTGATCGGCGTAAGTGTGAAGACACTTCAAAACTGGGAACAGGATCGGCGCCGCCCAACGGGCCCGGCCGCCGCGCTCCTGAGCATTATTGACCACGATCCAGTACTGGCGATGAAAGCCATTCATCGGGTCTGAGCAGGAAAGCGCGCTTCCACGCAATACCATGACTTCCGCACACGGCGCGACGTTACAAGAATGGTCTCTTGTAAGACAATGACTGAATTGACGCACACTTCATTCCAGGACTTTGTCCGTGCGAACAGGTTCGCGGTGATACATTTCTACGCGACTTGGAACGGTCAGGACGCGAAAATGAAAGACCTGCTTGCGCGACAAATTCCGGCGGAATTGTCCAATGTCATCGCGTTTGGAATGCTCGATGTCGATCCGAAAGAACATCACGACATCTGCAGGCAGCACAAGATTCTCACTCTTCCATCTCTAGCGTTTTACCGCGATGTTTCACTGATCCAAACCGTGAAAGGATTGCGCAAGTCTGACGAAATCATCGAGCACCTGCGACAACTAGTTTCCTAGCGCATCATTGAAGGCATTACTTACTATTCGTAACCCACGCCGGGACCTGTCCTCCAAAAGCCTTCTCCTCCGCCGCGTATAACACCAGCACCGCATTGCCTGAACCCTCAAAAGCGCTCAGCAGTTTCGCAGGCTCTCCGTTGCTCGAGTTACGAACTCGCTCCAGCATCCATTGCGCATGCATGAACCAATCCAGCGGGCTCTCGCGCTGCAGGTTGGAATTGCTAACAAATTCCAGATAGGCTTGGAGCGTTTTGTCGCGCTCGGGACCAGGCGGAATCAGCTCCACTAGCGCCTCGTAGACGACGCACTTCTCGTGATAGTAATCCGCTTCGGATTTCTCCTGGCTCGAAGTCCAGTCGGCCACCTGGCTGAGATAATCGTTGAGCTTGTCTTGCCACTCATGGGTCGCGCGTACCGAATCGGTGATCACTTTTCCGTCTGGTGTGAAGCGCAGTTTTTGAGCGCCCTCCAGTAACTGCTTGGCTGCGGATGATTCCCAGTAGTGCTCCACCAGCGGCGTCTTTCCAGCGTGGACCGGTCCCTGGCTCAGATCGATCGTCACACCTGGACGCACGTCGTCCCGGCAGCCCACGCTGCTTTGTTTGAATTTCTCGAAAGACGCCTCGGCGCTGGGAACAATTTCGCTGCTGATGTCGTCCAGCGCCGACGCGTAGGATCGGCCGTCCGTCCGCATGCTTTCGAGCAATCCACCGAATTTGTTCCAAAGGATGTCGCGTTGTTGTGCCGAAACATTCGCGCTTTTGATCACGCGCGCCACGGGCGCTAGCTGCGCCGGAGAGGAAGCTTGGCCAATATAATCCAGCAGGAAGCTGAGATCCTCCTCTTTCTTCCGCTCCTGGGCCGTGAACGCGTTTTGCACCACCGCGCCCAGCGTCTGATAGAAATCCGACACGTCGTAGAAAAGCGGGTCGTCACAAGTGAGCGGCGTCAATGCTGGCCGCGAAATTTCCTGGAACAGTTCGCGCGCTTTGGCGGCATCAACCGCGAGCATGAGTCGAACAGCCCGGCTCTGCAGGGACAGCGCATCCAGTTTCAAATCGTAAGCTCGGCTGAGATAGCCGGACCGTGTATCCACCATGGTCCCTGGCACGCCACGCATGCGGACCTGGAATTTCGCCATCCCTCCCAACCGGAATGCCTGCTCCAGCAAATCCCGCTTGGAATCTTTGTTTGCGATCTTGCCGGATTCCACCACGCGCAGCAACGCGTCCGCCGCGAATTCGGGCGGCGCGGCGCGGGACAGCTCCACGATCGATTGATAGGGCTCGGGCAGCTTGGGCGCCTCAGCCATCAGCAGCAGCGAGCTGATGAAAACCACGCCAGCCATCCATCGCTTGCTCCCGCGCGCGGCTCGGAAAAACACCGCGTCCGTAACCGAGCCGCGACCGGAAGGGAGCGTCCGTAATGATGACATCAAAAATTCACGATGGACGCGAACGAAACCGGATCCAAGCTTGCTCCGCCCACCAGCCCTCCATCGATTTCCGGCTGCGCCATCAACCCGCGGATATTATCCGGTTTCACGCTGCCTCCATAGAGAATCCGGCATGCCGAAGCGGCTTCGGGACTAAACGATTTGCGGACCTGCTCGCGAATGTAGCGATGCGCGTCGGCCGCCATTTCGGGCGTGGCCACCTTACCGGTCCCAATGGCCCAACACGGTTCATAGGCAATGACGATCCTGGAAAACTGCTCCATGGTCAGCCGTGCCGTACCGCCGTGAAATTGAGTTTCGAGGACCTCGTGCGTTCGTTCCGCCTGCCGCTCATCCAATTTTTCGCCGATGCAATAAATCGGAGTCAGGCCGGCGTCCAGCGCGGCCACAATTTTCTTGCGGGCGTCTTCATTGGTCTCACCGAAGTACTGGCGCCGCTCGCTGTGAGCCACCAAAACCCACTTGCAGCCCACGGCCTTCACCATCGGGCCGGAGATTTCACCGGTGTAGGCGCCTTCCTTTTCCCAGAACAGGTTCTGGGCCCCGATATCGATGGTTGTATCACGCGTTGATTCCACGGCCGCCTGAAGATTGACGAAAGTTGGGCAAATCACGATGTCACAGTGAGTTGATGTCGCAACCAGCGGCTTGAATTTTTCAAAAAATGCGCAGGTCTCGGTGATGTTCTTGTACATCTTCCAGTTGCCTGCCAGAATAGGGCGTCGCATCAGTTACATTATCTCTCGAAGGAAGCTGGTGCCCTTGGAAATTTTCGTCCCAAAGTTTTCAGCCACCGTTTGGCCGATGTCGGAGAGCGTCTGCCGTAAGCCCAAATCCACGCCTTCCTGCTTTCGAGGCCGGTATGCAATCAGCGGAACATATTCGCGGCTGTGATCGGTTGAGGGTGTGGTTGGATCGCAGCCGTGATCGGCAGTTAGGATCAGCAGATCGTCTCCGGACAGCTTGTTGTAAAGCGAAGGAAGCCACGCGTCGAATTGTTCCAGCGCCCTGGCATAGCCTTCCACATCGTTGCGATGGCCGTAGAGTTGATCGAAGTCCACCAGGTTGGCGAAGATCAGGCTGCGGCCCAGTTCCTCCAGCGCGCCCAAGATTTTCGCCATGCCGTCGGCGTTGTCGCTAGTCTTCTCGTGATCCTGAATCCCGTGTCCCAGAAACACGTCGAAGATCTTGCCGACGCCGAATACCCGCACCTGCTTTGCTTCCAGCTGATCCAGCAGCATGCCTTGGGGCGGCGGAACAGCGTAGTCGTGCCGATTCGGAGTGCGAGTGAATGAACCTGGTTTTCCGATAAAGGGTCGTGCAATCACGCGTCCTACTTCAAATGGCCCGCGCAGAATCTCGCGGGCCGTTTCGCAAATTTTGTAAAGCTCCCATAGCGGGATCACTTCTTCGTGCGCGGCCACCTGGAACACACTGTCGGCCGAGGTATAGACGATGGGCTTGCCGGTGCGCATGTGCTCTTCGCCCAGCGCTTGGATGATCTCGGTTCCCGAAGCCGCATAGTTTCCGAGCGTTCCCCGTCCGATGCGGCGCTCGAACTCGTCCATGATCTCTGGCGGAAATCCGCGCGGATAAAGTGGGAACGGTTTGATCAGGTGGATGCCCACCATTTCCCAATGCCCCGTGGTGGTGTCTTTTCCCGGCGACGCCAGGGCGCAGCGTCCGAAGGCTGCGGACGGCCGTTCCACCGGATCGACATTGGGGAGCGGTTTGATATTTCCCAATCCAAGCTTCGCGAGGTTGGGAAGATCGAGCGTGCGCCTGCGGGCGATGTTGCCGAGCGTGTCGCTGCCCGCGTCACCATAGGCCGCCGCGTCCGGCATTTCGCCAATCCCGACGCTGTCCAGCACGATCCAGATCACACGGGGAAACGGCTCCCCACTCATTGGCTCGTTCCCTTCGGGTTCGATAGCTGCACCGGTTTTCCCAACGCCTGGTCAATCCGCTCCGTCAACATGTCCACAAAACGGTCCGGCAGAAAGCCATTCATCCGGCTCACCACATCGCCCTTCTTGCCGAAGATGATAGTGGTCGGGATGGAGGACACCTGCAAAAGACTCTGCAATCCATCCTCAAAATAAACCTTCTGGGTCCATTGATGCGATTCCACGAACGGTTTCACCAGCGAGCGGTCCTCGTCTGTGTCAATAGCAAGAAACACTAAGTCGCCGGTATCCTTGAATCTCGCTTTGGCCTGTTCGTAAAGGGCATGCTGCGCGCGGCAGGGGACGCACCAGGTGGCCCAAAAATCCAGCACGATCACTTTGCCGAGCAACGAAGACAGCGGAAGCTTCTCGCCGTCCAGGCCGGACAGCGTGAAATGCAGCGGGTCTTTGATCTGCGCGTTAGGATCCAGCTCGCGCAACTGCGCGCGACGCGCGGCCAGCAGCGCCGAAGTGTTGTCGTACGCTTTCAGGATTACATCGCCCAGGCCGGTCTCCGAGCCGTTCAACTTGCGATAAATCTCCGCCATCATGGCGCGGTCGTGCGGGCCATCCGGGTCGGGAGACTTCAACCCCGCGATCGAAAATGCATCGGCCAGATACTGCAGCGCGTCCTGATACTTGCCCGCGTCCGACAGCCAGCGCGCCGCTTCGCGCGCCGCCTCCACGCTTGGAAAAATGACATAGCTCGATTCCGCCAGCTTGATCGCTTCAGCGGTATTTCCGATCAGACCCTGCGCGCGCGCCTGAAGCAGATGCGCGCTGGCTTTATTACGATCGATCTCATCCTTGTGCTTGGCTTCTTCGCGTCCACTGCGTGAAACCGAATCGCTCTTGGCGGCCGCATCCACCAATTGCTCGAAATGGCGTGCGTGCGCGAGCGCCCTCTCCGCACTGGCTTTGTCGGCCTTGTGCAGAAGAGCTGTGGAGACAGACCCCAGCACCGGCATGTTGTCCGGATCCCGCGCCAGTATACGCTCGCCATACTCGATGATCCGCGGGTCGTCCCGCAGCTCAATGGCGGTCTTCACCAGCGCCCGCTCCAGTTCCGCTCTGCGCGGGGAATTGGGGAACTTCCGCAGATGATCTTCGATTGCGCGCACGAATTCCACAGGACTGTTGCCCGCTTCCCCCAGCGCTTGCTGGAGGCTCGATTGCTCGTTTTGTGTAAGATCCTGCCCACAAAGAGAAGCGACAACAAATAAAAGCGCGAGCACGCAGAAGGCTTGAAAGACTGCTGATCCTGGCAGGTGGAGCAGGCGCTTCCGCCTGCTAACCAATTGGCCGGGACTTTCCCCACAGGGCTTGAGACAAGTCCGTCTCATGGCTGCACCTTCTCCTGCGCGGGCGCTGGTTTGCGGATCGCTTCCGCTATCGCCGCAGCCCGCTCCCTGGCAATGTGCAGGAAGCTTTCGTTCTTCACAATTCGATCCAGCAGGGGCAGGAATTGCTGGGCAGCCATCACCCGTTTGTGCTCCATGCTAATGTCGAGCGCAAGCAGTGCATCATTCACGCCGAGCTTGTCATAATGCACGGCGCGGTCCAATGCAATGAAATCCTGTTCTGTTTCGGCGATGTACTCGAAGCGCTCCAGCAAAGCTTGGGCCACGGTGTCAGTTGAGTAATTGAACTGCACCTCGTGCTTCTCCGTTCCATTTTCGAAGCGAAAAGTCTTGGTCCCCATGTTGGCCACTTTCAATCCCGATTCGATGGGATGCTGAAACCGGTCTAGCTTCTCGGCCAGATCGAACAGCTCCTGAGTTTCGGCGTCGGTCATTTGAGCATGGATCGGATTATCGTCGTCCTTGGCTTCCTGGTAAGTGGCCTGGCCGGAGCGTTCCACGGTGATCTGCGTGAATTCCGGCACGCTGCCTTTGAAGTATTTCGAGTAGAACAACCGCGGTGCAGCCGGAGCAACTGTGCACAAAAGCGGAACAAGCAGCGCGAGATGCAAATGCCGGTTCATCGCTTTGCTGCCACTTGCAGGCGAAAGGCCGCGTGAGTGGCGTGGCAGATGGCCACTGCTACCGCATCGCACGCGTCTTCGGATTCGAGCTCGGTTTCCAAGCCAAGCAAAGAATGCACCATCATTTTCACTTGCTGCTTTTCGGCGCGGCCATAGCCCACCACGCTGGTCTTGATCTCAAGCGGCGAATATTCTCCCACCGCCAGACCAGCTTCGGCGATAGTGAGCAGAACCACGCCGCGCACATGCGAAAGCTTCAAAGCCGTCTTGACATTCTGAGCGTAAAACACTGCTTCGACGGCGGCCGAATCCGGCGAGTGCGTTCCAATTACCTCACGCAGCCCCTGCGCGATCACAAGCAGCCGGGTTTCGAGCGGCTCCTTGGGACTGGTATGGATGGAGCCTGCGGCGATCATGTGGTGGGAACGGCCGTCGCTTGAGATCAGACCGTAGCCGGTATGCTGGGTGCCGCAGTCGATGCCCAGAACGCGCATTTCCGTTTAAGCCATCGCCTCGAGCTCTTTTTCGTCCACGTCGAAATTGGAGTACACGTTCTGCACGTCGTCGTGCTCCTCCAGAGCATCGCTCAAACGGAGCATGGCTTGCGCGTTCTTTCCCTCCAGCTTCAGCAAGTTTTTCGGAAGCATGCCGATTACGGCTTCCGTGGTCGGTATCCCGGCTTTCTGGATGGCGTTCAAAACCTGCTCGTGCGCTTCGGGGGCGGTTACCACTTCCCAGTTGTCGCCGGAATCGCGCATATCCTCGGCGCCGGCGTCCAGCGCGATGGTCATGAGCTGATCTTCGCCGGCCTTGTCCTTCTCTACCAGGATCTGGCCTTTACGCTCGAACATCCAGGCCACCGCGCCGACCTCCGCCAAGTTGCCGCCGTTCTTGGAGAACATGTGCCGGATTTCGCTAACCGTGCGGTTGCGATTATCGGTAGCCACTGCCACCAAGACGGCGGCGCCGCCCGGTCCGTAGCCTTCAAATACAATTTCGTCGATCTGCCCGCCCTCCAGCTCGCCGGTTCCGCGCAGGATGGCGCGTTTGATATTTTCGGCGGGCATGCTCACCGCTTTGGCGGCGACGACGGCGGTTCGCAGCCGCGGATTCATGTCCGGATCGCCGCCTTGTCGCGCGGCAATCATTATCTCTTTGATGATGCGCGTGAACGACTTCCCGCGCTTGGCGTCCAGAGCGGCCTTTTTATGCTTGATGGTCGCCCATTTTGAATGTCCAGACATTGTGGAACCTCTCGCCCGGATGAGGGCGTGTGGAAAGCACTAGGATATCACGCGGAGTGGTTCGACTTCTGCATTGAATAGTTTTCAACGGGATCGGCACGCCTTATGAAAAGTGTGCTCCTGGACGAATGAAATCGAATGTCATACGCTGGGACCTGGCGTCGGGTTTGGAAATCAGTGGCGCGAAATCAGCGAACTCGGGTCAAACATATTGACGCACTCTTGGACCCAGAGGAAGTGCGGGCGTTATTGTCAGAGTTGTGCGCAAAACTTGGATTCTGCCTGCCGCCCATCGAGCTTCAAAGGATGGCCACCTCGCCGCCCAGAGACATCGACGAATTCACGCGAGCGATTCTTGTGGCGGATGGTTACGGGGTGGCCACCTCGGACCCGCTCTATAATCGAATCAGGGAACTCGTTGCCCAGGCGTTCATCGATCATCAATCGAGGAGCGTCGACTGAACACCTCGCCTCTCACGTCATTCTTGGTATCTCTACTTCGGTATAGCTCCCAGGCGTGGCGGCGTCCACCGCCGCTGTAATTCTTTCGATGTGCAATCGAACGGCTGGCCATTGCGGAGTGCTCAGCACCACGAGAGCTATTCTGCGGCCGCTAAGGTTCTGCTGATAGCGCATGTTCTTGTCCGCGCTAAGAAGCACGTGGAAACCGGCCCGCTCTGCTTCAGCCAGCAACTCGCCGTTGGTTAGAGTATCCCATCCTCGATCTTTGGCCCTCGTGACGGTGTGGCCCGGAAGGAACTGGGCGATGCCGCTAGGCGTTACGTGGTCAAACAGAACGAGCATCCTGTTGCGAAGGTGCAGCGGGTACAGGGATCGGATCAAGGCTGCGTGCCGCAAATTCAAGTACCGCGTTGATCTGTTCCCGCGTGATGTCGAACTGCTCGATGATTTCCTCTACAGTGGCTCCGGCTTCCAGGTTTTCGAACACGGCGGACACAGGCATCCTGGTGTTGCGAAACACCCATGCGCCACCCAATCTCCCCACCACGCTTTCGACGGCCGGGCATTGGGACCAGTCTAGAGTTGTCATATCTTGCCTTCTCCCATCGTAGCCTTTTACCAATTGCTAGGATGGGTGTCTATGCGTATTGCGGTTGCCGGCCTTGGATTTATGGGCAGTACGCACATCCGGGCCTTGCAGTCCATTCCAAGCGCCGAACTCGTCGCCGTGTGCAGCCGCGATGAAAAGAAGCTCGCGGGCGATTTGTCCGCCGTTCAGGGAAACCTCGGAGGGCCCGGCGAGCGGCTGGATTTTAGCGCCGTGAGCAAATATCGCGACATCCGGCAAATGCTGGAAGATCCGCATGTGGACGCGGTGGACCTCTGCCTGCCCACTCACATGCACGCACCGGTCGCGATCCAAGCTTTTGAGGCCGGAAAGCACGTGCTGGTGGAAAAACCCATGGCGCTGGATGCGGCATCTGGAAGACAGATGATCGCCGCAGCCGGGAAGCACAAACGCGTATTGATGGTTGCTCAGGTGCTTCGCTTTTTTCCGATGTATCAGGCGTTGCAAGGCGTACTGGCGCGCGGCTCATCGATCGGAACCATGCGATCGGCCGTATTCCGGCGCCGTTGTGCCGCGCCCGCCTGGAGCGCCTGGCTTGCCGATCCGAAACAAAGTGGCGGTGGAGTGTTTGATCTGCTTATCCACGATGTCGACATGTGCCTGCACCTGTTCGGCGCTCCGGAAGCGATTTCAGCTACCGGGTATGAAGCGCTCGCTTCCGGCATCGACGTGATCACTGCTACTTTGCACTATCCCGGAGAACAGATCGCGATCATCACGGGCGGGTGGCACCATCCCAAGTCGTATCCGTTCTTGATGGAATACACAGTGGTTGCCGATGGAGGCACAGTGGACTACAGCTCATTGAATCGGCCGCCGATCCTGTATTCCGCGGATGGCGAGCGAGAAGCGCTCCCCATGGAAGAGACCGACGGATATCGGGCGGAAATTGAATATTTCCTGAATTGCTGCCGGCATGGCGCGAAGCCGGAGTTGTGCAAGCCCGAAGATTCGGCCAACGCAGTGGCTCTTACCCGCCTGATGCTCGAAGCGCGAAAACGAAATGGAGCGAAAATTCCGTGCGATCTTTGAATGAACGCGAAGTGGGAGTAATGTTCTGGGCCGGACGCGATAACCTGGCTGAAATTCAGTCGCTCGGAGTCCAGTGCGGCCAGTTGGGCGTGCCTGGCGACCTGGAATTGACAGACGCGTTCGCTGCCGGATGGAAATCCGCGCTCGATCAGGCGCAGTTTCCGCTAGTCACCGTTTTCGCGGCCTATAATGGCGAAAATTACGCTGACATCCCGACTGTTCAGCGCACAGTTGGTTTCATCCCGCGGGACACGCGCAAGGAGCGTGAACAGCGAACGTATCAAGTGATCGATTTCGCGGCCGCGATCGGCGTAGGGAGCTTCGCTTGCCACATCGGATTCGTTCCGGAAGACACCACTCATCCGGATTACATTGATGTTCGGGAAATGGTGCGTCGCGTGGCAGATCACGCAGCTAAGAACAAGCAAACATTCGCGCTCGAGACCGGGCAAGAGCCCGCGCACGTGCTGCAACACTTCCTGAAAGACGTGGATCGAGGGAACGTCGGCATAAACTTCGATCCCGCCAACATGATTCTCTATGGCACTGGCGATCCGATCGAAGCTCTTACCGTACTTGGTCCGCATGTGGTTTCGGTTCATGTGAAGGATGGCGACTGGCCCAATCGCGACCAGCCCGGCGCGCTGGGCACGGAACGTCCCCTGGGGCAGGGAGCGGTTGGAATTCCGCGCTTCGTTGCGAAGCTTAAGGAAATCGGCTTCATAGGTCCACTCAACATTGAACGGGAAGCCGAGAATCAGCAAGAACGCATCGCCGATATCCGCAAGGCCGTAACTTATCTCAAATCGTTAGCGTAAGACAAGCCTCCGGCTTGTCCGGACAAGACGGAGGCTTGTCCTACAGAGAATGATAGTTTGCTTTGACCAAGCAAACTATCTGCCGTAAACTATCCTCATTGCCCGACCATGCCGCACAACTGATGTCGCTCTACCCCAGGATCTACTTCGCCTGCCACACGCGGCATGTAGTGGACCCCAAACGCAACCGCGCGCTCAGCTCGCATCAAGCCAGCGTTCTGGATCATCTGGACGAAATCGAATCTACGGGTCTGCTGGCGCTCGCGGCGCACATGGGCGTAACCGCATCAACAATGTCGCTGATGATCGACCGGCTGGCGCGCGGCGGATACGTGATTCGAGGGCGCGATTCCAAGGATGGCCGGCGCGTGAGCCTTCGTCTTACCAAGGCCGGAGTTCGCATCAAATCCGAAAAGTCCGTGCTCGATCCCACGCGCGTGCGAACTGTGTTGGCTCAGCTCACAGCCGAAGAACGGAAGCAAGCGATTCACGGCTTGGCGCTGCTGGCTCGTGCGTCCGCCCAGGCCATGCAACAACGGGCAGCAAGGAGCTACGTATGAAATGGTTATTAATCGCAGTTGGGATTTTGATCGTAGTTGTTGCTGCGGTGGCGATTGTTGGAGCCATGCTGCCGAAGAACCACCTGGCTTCGCGCTCCTCGCACTTCCGACAGCCGCCGCAGGCCATCTGGGATGTGATCACCGGACCTCCGGATTGGCGTCAGGACATTCGAAGCTCCGAAAAACTCGCGCCGCGCGATGGACACCGATCCTGGAAAGAGATCGACAAGCACGGGCAGGCCATAACCTACGAGACTATCGAGGAAACTCCGCCGTATCGGCTGGTGACCAAGATCGCCGATCCGAAGCTTCCGTTCGGAGGGACCTGGACATTCGAGATCGAGCCGGAGCCAGCCGGATGCCAAGTCGCGATTACGGAAGCCGGCGAGATTTACAATCCGATTTTCCGCTTCATGGCGCGCTTTGTATTTGGCTACAGCGGGGGCCTCGAAACCTACTTGAAGGGACTACACACCAAATTCGGCGAGACGGCGGCAGGAGGCTAAATGGGTCAGGAGATCAAATGCAGGGTTGAATTCGGCAAAGAGGCGTCGGAAGGCAAAGCGCTGCTGGAAACCGCGGAGGTGCTGTTTCGCGGCGGTTTCCGGCTGAAGATTCCATTTCACAGCATCACCGCGATGGAAGCGGCGGGCGGGAAATTGAAAATCCAGTTTGCGGATGGCTCGGCCATTTTTCATCTGGGGCCTGCTGCGGAGAAGTGGGCGGCGAAGATTCGCAATCCACCCAGCCGGCTGGACAAGTTGGGCGTAAAGTCAGGAACGAAGGTTCACCTGATCAACAAGCACGATGACGACTTTCGCCGCGAGCTGACCGAACGCGGCGCGGTGATGGAGAAATCGAAACCCGATCTGGTGTTCCTATCCGTGAAGAACAAGGACCAACTGGTGGAGCTTGCCTACCTCAAGGCCACCCCGGTCTGGGTGATTTATCCGAAGGGCATTCAGGCGGTAACTGAGAATGACGTCATCAAGGCCGGTCGGTCCGTTGGATTCGCCGATATCAAAGTGGCAGCCTTCTCCCCCACGCATACCGCGCTGAAATTCAAGCCGCGCAATCGCTAACTATTCTCGCGAGCCAAGATATTCTGGTCGAGTTGATGCAGCAGCTCTTCGCGGCGGGAATACGGGCCGGGCGTGTAGGCGCGACTCCGGATTCCGGCCTGTGAAAGCTCTACGATGCCCCAATCCTCGCGGTTGGTCAGATCCCAGAAGTCGATTGCATCGTTGGGTTGGAAATGAAATCTGGCCATCTCGTCCGGATGGAAATGCCATTCACAGATGATCTCGGTCCGATCTACTGCTTTTGGCCAGAGCGTGTGAGTCATCATGTAATCCGGGTGAAGGCTCAGCAAAAAATTTGGATAGATGGTGTAGTAACAGACTTTCTTGCGTTCCTCTTCGTTCAGGCCGGGTAAATAATTCCGTCGCCTCTTGCCGTCGATGCTCATTGTTTCCGCGTCACCGCGAAATCCCATGCTGCCTCCCACGTAGGTCGGATGCGGAGGTTCATTCGCCGCGCCCAGATAATCGGTGAGCCGGTTCAAGGCCGGATGCAGGAGCGGGCAGTGCAGGCACTCATTGTAGTTCAGCGTGATAAGTTTCCAGTTCGCTTGAACATCGTAGACGATGCGTTTGTGCAAGCGCAGATCCTGCATGTGCCAGCGCGCGAACTTCTTCGGTAAATCAGCCAGTTGGTCAGCCAGAGAATCTGTGGGTTGGCTAAGATTCAGGAATATGTGTCCGTCCCAAACGTCGCACTGCACCGGATGAAGTGGATAATCCTGGCGCGAGAAATCAGCTCCATCCATCTGCGGCGCGCCAATCAACTTACCGTCCAGCCCATAGGTCCAGCCGTGGTAGGGACACTGAATGCGCCCAGCAAGCTTGCCCTCGTTGGCTGTGCACATGCGTGTGCCGCGGTGACGGCAGACGTTGTAGAACGCGCGGAGGAGCCCGCCGGCGTCGCGCGTGACGATGATGCTTTCGCCACACACATCGCGCAAGAAATACTCGCCCGGCTCGCGAATTTGCTCGGTTCTTCCAGCGCAGATCCAGCTTCGGAAGAAGAATCGCTCCACTTCCTGCTGAAACAGTTCCGGATCTGTGTAGTACCGGGCGGGCAGAGTTTTCGGGGGCGAGTTCACCACCAAAATTATGGCACGGGCGCATCCACATTGGTTCTGGCGGAACCGGATCAACTACATCCGGCCCTGGGTCGTCAGGTTCCGGTCCTGGGAGCGGATTCGGTGGCTCCGGGTCCGGGTCAGGTTTCGGGGGTTTGGGTTCGTCATTGGTTCGAGGCACGCCTTTTGCGTAGCAGTTTTTGTGCCATCCTTCCAGTTCCACCATTTCAGCAGCTCGGGATCGTGCTTGGATTCAGACGCGAAGTAAACGGCACAGCGGAAGGTATAAAGAACGCAGCGGTCAACGTGCTGACCCATCTCCCGGCAGAGCTCGGAATAAAGTAACTCCGGATCTTTGCCGCGTAAGTCCGCCACCTGGCGGATGCCGAGTGAGTAGAGATTGGAAGCGATGGATGGTCCAACTCCTGGGATACGGGATAAGTCAACTAACGAAGCCGTTTTCATTTTCCGATGATACGCCGGGCGATCCCGGCAGGATTGGAAAAAACGGCCAAGTCGCTTCGCTATTTGCGGCCGGTCTTGAGCTGCGCGGGGACTTCGTAATCCGGGTCGTTCACGAACATCTGGATATCGGTTTGGCAGTAAGCCGCGGTAGCGCCGTTGATTCTGCTTTCGGCGATCCAGAGCGCAAGCTGGTTGCAAATATCACATCGGCTGGTGATTTCGTCCTTGTTTACCGCCCGGATAACTACTGGCTTTTCGGATGATCCGCCTGGAGAAGTCATGTTTTAATGCTACCTTACCCTAATCGATTATGGCCTGATACGCGAGAGTATGGAACAGACCTTCGAGATCGCGCCCGCTATCGGGATGCACTTGCGCCATGAAAATGGTGATCATCTGCTCGGTGGGATCGATAGTGAAGGCAGTGTAGAAAAAGCCGCCCCAGTTGTATTCTCCGGGCGAACCTAATTCCGCTAAGGCCCCCTTTTCTCCGTTAATGCCGAAGCCGAGTCCAAAGGCTTGATCGGAGCTGATCTTTCCCAATTGATCGTGGGTCATCAACTCCACCGATTTGCGGCTCAGCAAACGCGCGTTGCCTAGCTTGCCGCCGTTGAGCATCAATTGACAGAAGCGCGCATAATCCTCGGCGGTGGAACAAAGGCCAGCGCCCCCCGAGTACAGCTTCTTCGGACCTCGGACGGGATAGTCGGCGGAATACGAAAACGGCCCTTCGGCTATCGGAGTATCGGGGAAGCGGTTCAGACCTTTTCCCGGATACCAGGTGTAGGCAGTCGCCAAGCGGTTGACTTTGTCTTCCGGCACATAGAAATAAGTGTCCTGCATGCCGAGCGGCTCAAAGATTCGAGTCCGCAGGAATTCATTGAACGTCTGGTGGGATATCACTTCCACCAGGTAGCCCAGAACGTCCACTCCGAGGCTGTATTCAAAGCGCTCGCCTGGATTGAAGAGCAATGGCAAACCAGCGAGATGTTTCACGCTGTCCTGAATGGTGCCGTCGTACTGATTCAGTCCGTCGGCGACTTTCGCGGCCTTATAGGTATAGCCCAGATCCCCGTTCCACGTATAGGTGAGGCCGGAGGTGTGGGTGAGCAGGTGACGTATGGTGATTTCCCTGTTGGCAGGAATCGTATAGGAGGGGCCGGCCGCGGGCTTGACCAGCACTTTCGGATTCCTGAACTCGGGGATGAATTTGGATACCGGATCGTCGAGCAGGAAATTGCCTTCTTCATACAGCATCATCACCGCCAGGCTGGTGATGGCTTTGCTCATGGAGCAGATGCGGAAGATGGCATTCGGCGGCATGGGTTTCGAGGCTTCGCGGTCCTGCATGCCCTGGGCCTTGAGCCACGCGATGTGGCCACGGCGTGCCACGAGCGTAACTGCTCCGGCGATGCGCTTTTCGTCGATGCCGCGCTGGACGAGAGTCGCGATTCTTTCCAAACGTTCGGAAGAGAGGCCGACGGATTCTGGTTTCGCGGTGGTGAGTTCCTGGGCGAAGGCGGTTAAAACCGCTGCTAGCAGGATGATCGCTGATCTAAACATGTGTTGATTCATGCGTGAGGTATTGTCACGCTCCCTTCCGGTCGCGGCTCGGTCCATTGGCGGGTTTGGGCGGATTCCAGGACCGCGTCGGTGACGTAATCGGTGGCCCGGGCTTCGCGGAACGTTGGCGCCGCCTGTTTCGCTTGGCCGAGCGCCTCCAGAAAATCGGCGAACTGATGAACGAAGGTGTGCTCGTAACCGATTTGAAGACCAGGCACCCACCAATGCTTCATATAGGGATGATCGCTGTCGGTTACGTGGATGCTTCGCCATCCGCGCAATTGGCTTTCATCGCGGTGATCGAAGAAGCGGATGCGATGCAGATCGTGAAGATCCCACTCGGCCGATGCGTTCTCGCCGTTGATTTCAAGCGTATAAAGCGCCTTGTGGCCTCGAGCGTATCGCGTGGCTTCAAACGTTGCGAGCGAGCCGTTCTGGAAGCGCGCCAGAAACGCGCTGGCATCGTCGATTCCAACGGGCTGAACCTGGCCGGATAAATTGTGTTTCCGTTCCTTGATGAACGTTTCGGTCATAGCCGTGACTTCCGCGATGGGCCCGTTCAGCCAAAGCGCGGTGTCGATAGCATGCGCCAACAGGTCGCCGGTTACGCCGCTTCCTGCAACCGCGATATCCAGGCGCCACAAGCCTTCACCACCCTGAGAAACGTTCGGAGAGATGGTCCAATCCTGGAGGAATTTCGCGCGGTAATGGAAAATGCGGCCGAAGCGTCCTTCGTCGATCAGATGCTTGAGCAGCATGACGGCCGGCACACGGCGATAGTTGTACCAGACCATGTTGGCCACTTTGGCGCGCTCCACCGCATCCGTCATGGCGCTGGCCTCCGCTGCATTTCGTCCGAGGGGCTTTTCGCACAGCACCATTTTGCCGGCTCGGGCAGCGGCGATCGCGATTTCGGCGTGGGTGTCGTTCGGGCTGGCGATGTCAATCAGATCGATATCCTTGCGATCCATCAGCCGGCGCCAATCGGTCTCCACCGATTCATAGCCCCAATTTTCGGCGAAGGTTTTCGCTCGCTCCGCGTTGCGCGCGCAGAGAGCTTTGAGCACCGGCCGGTAAGGCAGATCAAAAAAGCGACCGGCCTGCAGGAAAGCATTGGAATGGGCGCGTCCCATGAAACCGTAACCGACCAGCGCGAGATTCAGATTCTTTTTTTCCATCACTGATCCCAACCGTGCGCGTTTCGGACCGCAATCATGGTGGACAGGATATCGCGCCAAGTAGCGTCTTCGAGCATGACTTGGTTAGGGAACATACAGCCATCCCAGCAGATGTGCTGGAAGGAGCGGATGGGCGCTCCATTTTCATTTTTCATCCAAGCTCCCGCCACGCGCACGATGTCCATTTTTCCGTTGGGATCGCGTGGAAGGCAATGCCGGCCGGTTTTATCGTGCGATCCCGATCCTCTCACGGTGGCGTCGTTCTGTGCAATGTGAAAATCGATAGTCCAAGGCCGAAGCGCGCGCGCCATGGTCTGGATCGCGTCGTCCAATACCTGCTTATCTGACCAGTCGAAGTTTTCCGGCAGTATCCGGTTTTCGGGTGCGTTATAGCCGAGCGTGAACAGCAGCGTGTGCGCCATGTCGGCTTGAAAGCCGAGTGTTTGAGGACGATCCACTCTTTCGAGGAGGTCGACCATCAGTTTCCAGCCATGCATTCCGCCCCAGCAGATTTCGCCTTCCGCGGCCAACCGCTCGCCGTAACCTTCCGCGATGGTGCAAGCTTCGCGAAACGTGCCGGCAATCTTGTTTGTATTGCCGTTGGGATCCGTGGCCCAATCGGCGGGGCTCGCGGCGGAATCGATACGCACGATTCCATACGGCCGGATGCCGATCTCGCGGAGTTTTTGCGCGATGGCGCAGGCTTTCCTGACTTGTGTAAGGAACTTGGCGCGATCGGATTCCGAGCCCATTGCCGAACCGCCTCCAGTGGGAGCCCAAACCGGGGCGACCACGGAGCCGACCACCAAGTTGCGACCGGCGATTTGTTCCGCGAGGCGCTTCAAGTCGTCGCCGGTGGAATCAATGTCCACGTGCGGAGCGTACAGGAACAGGTCCACGCCGTCGAAACGGGTTCCGTTCACCTCGGCCGCCGCCGTGAGGTCCAACATGGTTTCGAGTTCGATGGGAGGCTCTGAATCCGGTCCCTTGCCGACCAGGCCCGGCCACATGGCGTTGTGGAGGGCGGGTTGATTGTGTATGCTCATTCAAGTTTTCTTCCGCAGCGGCTCGGCATCGGGATTGCCGGGTCCGAAATGTTTCAAGATGACTAGCGGATCGGTGGCGCTCCGGTTTTCAACTTCGACACCCGCCATTGCCGCCGCGGCTGTGACGAACAATTCATCTTGCGTCATGTCGCCGAACCGGATCATAGCGGGCGTGGCTACCGGATGGGTTCCGAAACGCCCGTGTCCCTGGGTCAGGATCAGGCCGTAGGCGGCGCTGTCGCGAATGGTCGCGGTGCGGCCCGGAAGCACAGTAAGCTCCTTGGCCGAATAGTACGGCGTTCCGTAGGTGATCCACTTTTCCGAATAGCCGGAGTCGCCGGTGGCTTCCGGCGGGTGGACGGGCGAAGGCGCGACTTTGTTGGTTTTTCCGAACTCGGGGTTCACGTTGGCTTCCCAATCCAGCATGCCCACCAGGTAGTCCAGATCGTGATGGTATTCGGGGCGAACGTCTTTGGTCATCAGGCTCCAATCGACGATGCGGCCTTCGACGACGGACTGAAACATGGCGAAAACGTCGCTCGCGACTTGGGGCTCGTAGGTCACAAGCGATCCGGGGGCGTGCAGGATGCCGGGATTCACCTGCCATCCCGCGCCGGGTTCCAGGCGGTAAGCGCGGGAATGGAACAGAATTCCGTTGTCGCCCTTGTTCCAATTCTCGAGACACCGCCTGATGTCGTTCTTAGTGGTGCCGGGTTCGAGACCCATGAAGGTGTGCGGGAAATTGTTTTCGGTGAGGTTGTATTGGGGCGGGAAATAGTAAGCTTCGGGTTTGCCGCGCTGGCCCACCAGCTTGGCCTGGGCGTCACTCTGGTGCATGTGGTGGGGGATGGGTCCCATGTTGTCGAAGAACTTGCA
>PMOK01000174.1 GCA_003162425.1 Bryobacterales bacterium
GGATTCGCCGGAGTGATGCCGAAGTCGGTGGCCGATCTGTTGAGAAGCGTCTTGATGGAGGCCTCAATGTCCTTGAGGGCTTGATCGGGGACCGGAGTAACCGTCGAATAGATTAGGATCGTAGCTTTTCCCTGTGCAACTAGCGTGAGAGGTTTGGGATCACCTAGCAGGCTGACCATGGTGGGCGCGTCGAGACTTGATACTGCTACCGGAGTTGCGGAAGGGGGGAACAAGCGCGCGCAGGTAACCGCTTCGGACTGAGGATCGGCATCCGAATCCACCACGTCGAGCGAAAGCCTTACCCGTTGCGCCTTGGCATATTTGGAGCCGCCTGTCTCGAGGGCATCCTGCGACGCCTCGAAAACGAGTTTCCCTGGCGCTTGCGGCGTAACGTCATAGGAGCCGCTTCCCGAGATGGTAGCTTCCCCAGATAGTGGCTTCACGTCAACTGGCAGGCCAGATGTGGACGTTGCCTTCAATTTGAACTTTGTGCCGGCCTTCACCGGGTAAGCCGGAGTGCAATTCCCGCTCGGCTCGCAATCCAGTTTCATGGTTATGGTTTGGGCCTTCAAATTCTCCGGCGTCTTTCGAGGCTCCGGGCTGGTCAAGGATGCACAGGGCGAAGCCAAACCTTGTTGCAGTGTGCAAATGGCCGTGAGGTACTTTCCTGATGGCGGCTTCGTGGTGGAGGGAGGAGTTTTGACCGGCTGTTTCTGGGCCGCAAGAGAAATCAACGGTGCAATGACCAAGAGCAGCGTTGGCAAAAAAGTTCTCATGGCGCTGGCTATTCCAATCTATGTAGAGGCAGGAATACATCATACACAAATTTGTGTTGTCAATGGATGTAATTCGAGGGAAGGATGTGCGTGGCGATCTTAGTTTTCCCTCGCTTCAATTTGTATAAGCGTAAAAGCGCTGGAAAACGGGACAAGGCAGCATGCTTGCGCCCGACTAGTGGGCTGCCGTGGCTAAATCTTTACTGCTACCGGTGCGTCGCCAGGAGTGGCGACGCGCGCAGAAGTGCGTGCGCTACGCGCGTGNNTCGCACTCATGCGAACGCAATGGGATTTCGATACTAAAGTTCTTGTGCCGACAGCCCACTAGGTTGATGAGCCTGGAACTGTGATCTGAACTGGACCGCTATCGATGCTTCTGGAGTATTTCGCTTTTATCACATGGAAATGCAACACGGTTCCTCCAGCCACCGTTCCGGAGAGATGCAATGTGAAGCGCAGTTGATCACTCGATGACTGATTCGGCGCGGTGTCGATGGTGATGCCATATTGGTTGGACTCATCTATCTCAGGTTGCCCATTCGAAAGAAGAGATCCGTGGATCACACCGGTGATTGGATGCGTGCCGTCCCACCGGGCGGTGGGGTCGTCCAACTTCACCGAGTCGATTTTGGCCGGGACCGTGTCGATATCGACGGAAAGAACTCCGCCTACCTGAACACGAATCTTGTTCAGGCTGATGCCATCCAGCAGGCCTTTGATCTTGGAGTTCGACAGTAGAGTCTCGACACTGTCATCGGGTCTCACTTGGGCGGCGCCCACCAGGCGCTGAAGAACGCCGATGATCTGGCCCCTCACAGTCTTATCTACTAAGGCGGCTGCGGGGACGAAGAACACCGCCGGTGACGCCAGGAACAGCTTCTTCAACTCCGGCGTAATAAACCGATCGAGCGGAAAAAAAGCGACCACAATGTCGGATGCTTCTTTGGGAATCACCTTGTTTGCCCGGAAGCCGAAATCACTGATTCTGTCCAGTTGGGCCACGGTTCCGTCCGGCCAAAGGACTTGTGCCGCAGGAACCACCTGGCCCGTGAAAGCGCCAATGCTTTTCACGATGCCGGTTTCTTTGAACGTGAATTCAGACCCTGTCGCGATCACACCCAGGAACTGAAGCAGGCGCATGGTCCAGTTTCGGGATGTCCAGGCCTGCGCATCCTGCGCTTCGCCTCGAGCAATTCGGTATTCGACGCTGGCTAGTTGATTGGCCGTGGCTGATTGGAAGGACTGGAATGTCGCGGGCTCGGCCGGTTGGGGATTTGCTGTCGATGGCACAGGGACGGCCTGCCCGGGCAATCCAGCGGCCGCCAAGGCTTTGGCTGTTCCGCTCAATAGCCATTCAGAATAGTCAATAAAAATGCTGTGAACGATGAGGGTGGCATCCTGGCTCTTGTTGGAAATGGTAAGTTCGATAACCGCGTACTGGTTCGAGATCGCCTTGCCGAAGAGCGTTTTCGAAACGGAAGCGGGCAGCAGAACGGCTTCCACTGTGACGTTTCCGCCCACGGACGTATCCGCGGCCATGCTGAAGCCTCGCGCTTTTGCATCCTGAAGTTTTTGAGTATCTGCCGCGCTTTGTGCCCAGGCGCTGGAGGCGACAAGCAAGACGGCGATGAATTTCGAAGGCATCTGTTGAAAAGGATTTTCGCCTGTTTCATAATCGCAGTGCCGACTTCGCAACCACGCCTGGTAGGCACTGCCGGTTCACCCGGGGAGGCTGCGGAGTTGGTCGTTTCTCTTTGAAAGCATTAGCTCCGAGCGGTTGTTCGCGCAGAGCTCGGTTTTTATTTCAGGTTTCGTGACTGGTTTCTTCCAGAGCTTTTGATTGAGATTGAACCGTTCGCTGTGGTTTAGTCGTTATTTCGGCACATCCGGGTCAGCACGCTCCTGCTTGGCCGGTTGAAGGCGCATCTCGTGGTACAACTCCCGCAGCCGGTGTTTCATTTCTTTCAGCTTTTGGAATTCCGCTAACTCCCGCCGTGAATCGTCGGTGCGACCCAAGCTGCGATAAACCGCCGCGAGATGATAGTGGGTCACAGCGTTGAATGGCTCCAATTCAATAGAACGCTCCAGGAGCGGTTGCGCTTTCTCCGGCTGGTTCATCGCTACCAGCACTTTTGCGAGTCCCAGGCAGGCGTCCGCATCCTTGGGCTGGAGTTCCACCGCGCGGGAGTAATGCGTTAAGGCGCTCTTCAGATCGGATTGGCGAGCCGCGATCTCGCCCAGACGGCACTCGGATTTTTCGTCAAGCGGATTCATGGCCAGTGCCGCCCGATACTCCTTTTCGACGTCGGCCTGGTCGGAGGCAACGCTGGAAAGACCCAACAGTTCGGCCAGCTCAAAATGCAAACCCGCCATCTGGGGCGCCATTTTAATAGCCTCGCGGTACTGCGCGATGGCTGCTTCGGTGTCGCCATACCGGGCCAGCTCCTGGGCCATGAGTTGGTGCATCCGCGCGGAATTGGGGGCCAGCAGCGCGACGCTCAACATACTTTCGTCGGCCAGCGCTGCGTAGATTCGGTGCGCGGTGAATTGTATGTCTGGGTTTTCCGGTTCCAACTGGCGTAGACTACTCGCGATTCCGGCAGCTTGGTCCAGCTCGCCTGCCCCGAAGTAGATCTCGATCAGCTCCATCCCCGCTTCAATCCGGAGCTTCTTCTCCGTCAATTGCGGGAACGCTTGATCCAGATCGGCCCGTGCCCTGGCGGTCTCACCGATTCTTTTTTCACACATCCCCAGCAAGGCCTGAATCTTCCACAGCGCGGGGTTTAGCTTTAGGGCTCCGCGAAGCTCGGGAGCGGCTTTCGCGTACTTGCCCTGGAAGAACCACACCACACCCAGGTTTCCGCGAGCATCCACGTTGTTCGGGTCCAGCGCTAGGATTGCGCTGTACTCCCGAACGGCCAGCTCCGGCTGGTTGGTTTTAAGAAACTCCTGCGCTTGCCGGGAATGCGATTCGATTTGTTGCTGCTGGCTCGGTGCGGATTGGGGAAAGCAAGGAAGAGCGCTCAGTAATATGCCAATGGCGCCGTAAGTAACTGCTCTGACAACCATGGTTTTAGGCTATCGCGAATCCGGAGTCTCAAGCATATACGAACGTACGAAAAACGGAGCCGCGATCGGGAAGAAGCGCTACCCGAACGCAAAGCCAACGGCACCCGTGGTAACGCTTCCTTCCGGTCGCGGCTCGGTTACAACCGTTAAAACGAGAATCGTGCGCCGAGTTGGATGTTGCGTCCGCCCACGCTGACGTAGTTAATCGTGGGCGCGCCTGGGTCGCCAATATTGGCGTTCGGAGTGCCGAAGCTCGGATGGTTCAGCACGTTGGTGGCATCCAGCCGAAGTTGTAGTCTGCCCCGCTCGAACTTGGGCATGATGAAGGTCTTGGCCATAGAAAAATGGACATCCGAGAAGCGTGGTCCGCGCAGGATATTCCGTCCGGTGTTTCCGAAAGTATTGGCAGCCGGTTGAGCAAACGCTGCAGGGTTGAACCATTCATGGATCGAGGGATTCGACACGCTGGGATCGCCGACCAGGTTTGGATACCACCACGCGCTGTTGGCCAATGTATTGGACCCATTGTTCCCGCTCATATAGACGGTGAACGGACTCCCGGATTGGTAAACCCAGGTGGACGAGGCTTGCCAGCCGCCGAGAATGGCGTCCAGGAATGCGTTTTGGTTCAGGTAGGCGCGTCCCTTGCCAACCGGGAATTCATAGATGGCAGAGCCCTTGAAGGCGTGCGGCACGTCGAAGTTCGAGAGCCCATAGTTTCGGGCGGGGTCATACGTGTATTGGAAGTATTGTGACCCGCCGCGACCGCCAAAGCCGGCGGAGTCCTGCTCATCCAGCATCTTGGACCACACATAGTTCACGTCAAGAGTGAGTCCGCGGCTCCAACGCTTTCGAAATGAGAGCTGCAGCGAATCGTAGTTCGAGATGGCGTCATACGGGGCCTGCCCCGTGATGCTCCCGAATTGCGGATACGGTCGCGCGTTCTGCCCCAGTCCGAAGGAGCCGTATTGCAACTGGTTAATGTCACCTGCAAACGCCAGATCGGTCGCGTGGCTGCCCACGTAAGCCGCCTCCGCCACCGCGCCCTTGCCCAACTGCCGCTGCACGCTGAACGACCACTGGTAGTTCCGCGCCACCGGCGTGTGATAAGGCTGGTAGTTCACGCCCTGCCCATTGTAGTCACCAGCACCCCTGGCCGCGGACAGGTACGGAAGATTCGTCCCCGTGCCAGAGAGCAGAACCACGGGGTTGAGATTGTCCGTGTTGGTGATCGAACCGCTGTTCTGGCTGCCGAAACCCAGTCCTGTCCCGTAGGTATCCAGGCTCCAGTTGTAGGCGTAGATGCCGAAGCCCCCGCGCACCGCCCAGTTGGTCCAGGGAGACCAGGCAAAGCCAACGCGTGGCAGAAACACTTTATAGTCGGTGGCCATCAACCTGTCTCGCCCGTGGTTGGGGTCAAACCACATCGCGCCCAGCGTATTCGTAACCGGGTTCGTGATGGTGGGGTCGAAGACGCCGATATTATTGTGAACTTCGCTCCAGCCGCCGTGAATCTCCCAGCGCATTCCAAGATTCAGCGTGAGATTCGGGCGAATCTTGAAATCGTCCTGGAAGAAGAACTGCGGACTCTTTTGCCGCGATCCCGCGGGAGGCTGGTTGGTGGCGTCCCAGTGCTGCACCTGTCCTAGCAGAAAGTCCGCATAGCCCAATCCGGTGTTCGCGGAATTCGGATCATGCTGAGTGAAAACACCGGTGAAGGTGAATTGTCCGGACTGTTCGCTGCCCCAGGGAGTGGAGTTGTCGCGATAGATAAGAACCTCCCCGCCAAAATGCAGAATGTGCCTGCCACGGATCATCGTAACCACATCCGAAGGTTCAAGTGAGTTCTCGATGTAGATCGAAACTGTGTTCGGATACAGGATGTTGCCGCCGCCTGTTCCGTTAATGTTGATGTTCGGAAATATGTCGGCCTTGGCATACTGGAGGCCGATTTTCGCCGGGTATCCCAGGCCTGCGCTTTGAGCGACGAACCAATTGCCCTGCCGCGTATAGCCAAATCGAAACTCATTTACCGTTGTCGAACTGATCGACCATACGTCCGAAAGCTGAGAATTGTAGCTGTCCACGTCACCGGCTGAGCAGGTGATGGGGCAGGTGGCGCCTCCGTAGTGTGCCGGGATATCCCGCTGCGTGATGGAAAACGTCATTCGATGCTTGTCGTTGATGTTGAAATCGATTCTTCCGAATTCCTTGATGAAAGGACTCACATTGGTTGCGTTGTATTGGAAGTTGTTGCTAAGCCCCGGCAGGTTTGGTTCGGGATAAAACTTCTGGATGGCAAGAGCAACCTTGTCGAACTGGCTGGCAGGAATCTGATTGCCAGGGAATGGGTTGCGTACATAATTTCCGCTTGAATCCTTGTGAAGACTGGCTGGATCGTAGATTGCCGGGAATGCCGGGTCCGAAAAGTTCCCCTGTCTCATCGCATCGGTGGGAACGGTGGCGGTTGCAAAGTAATTGGAAGGGTTGATGAGCTTGTCGATGTCGAAGAAGAAGAATAGTTTGTTCCTTAAAATTGGCCCGCCTACCGCTCCGCCAAAGTTGTCGTATCGCAATCTCGGCGCGCCTATGCCGCCGTCAAAAAAGCTCCTCGCATTGAGGTAATTGTTCTGGAAGTACTCGTATGCGGCGCCGTGCCACTCGTTGGTTCCGCCTTTGCTGATCTGGTTGAACACCGCGCCGCCGATTCCGTATTGCGCAGAAAAGGTGGAAGTGTTGATCTGGACTTCGGAAAGGGTTTCGAGGACTGACAGATCCGCGTTGGCGCTGTGCGGCAGAGTAGAGGAGGCTCCGTCCGCGAGGAAGTTCGCGTAGTATGGCAGGTTTCCATTGATGGAGATGCCTGTTCCGGAACCGTTCGCGCCAGGAAGGAGACGCGTATACAAGGACCAATCCTGGCCCACATTCGGCATGGAATGCAGCGCTTCATCCGTGAACGTAGTGCTTTGCTCGCCAGTCTCGGTCTTCAGCAGTGTGGCCTCGGCGGTGACCTGTATCTCTTGCGTCGCGGTTCCAATTGTCAACTGCCCGTCCACGGTGAGCGCACCCACTTGCAACGTGATGCCATCGTGTACGAGTTTCTCGAAACCGTCTTTGCTGAAGGTAATCTTGTACCTTCCCGGTAGAATCGATACCGCATCATAGATGCCGGCTTCGTTGGTCACCAGTTGGGTCGTCACGCCGGTGTCGGTATTGAGAATCGTGACGGTCACGCCCGGTATCACAGCGCCCGAAGAATCGGTAACAGTACCGCGAATGTCACCTGCGTTTGTGTTTTGAGCAAGGCTGAGACTGGCCATGCACATGATCAAGAGTCCGGCCAGCAATATCCTGACCACCATTCGCGACAGAGCGATCGACCCCGTTGGCATCTTGTTGAAGCTCCTCTCTCCTGGATTGCAATTTGCGCCTTCCGACAACAGCTTTTTGTTGCCGCTGTTTTCGATAGGAAAACCCGACGAGAATTTTGGTTGATAGTACAGGCCTACTAGCCGGAAGTCAAGATATGTACTGTAAACGATAGAGAGCATCCGGAAACCCGTGTTTCTCCAGTCGTTTAGAACATGTTACGGGGATTGGTTTCACTAGGAGTATGAGACGTATGATACGAAACTTCCGATCAATAGCATCCAGAAGTAACGTAATCGTTTAAGCGCGCCAGGTTAATGTAGTGATCGAATCCGCCGGGAGATTGACCGCTGTCTCCATCCCCGACATTCGCAGCGTCGCCTTTCGCTCGGTGCCCGCATTCGTCAAAACCACGACCTTGGTCCCATCGGGATTGGCGAAAGCTACATGCGATACGCCTTCCAGACTCGCGGAAGATTCCAGGCGCCGCGCACCGCGCCGGATCGCGCGGGAGTAATGAGCGAGAGCCCAATATTGACCGCTGCGGGTGATCTCCTTGGTTTTTGAATTGATGGTCACAACGCCGCCGCAATCGAATGGTCCGATGTTCGGCTTGCCGGCTTCATCCAGCGCCAGGTTCCAGCCCATAATGCAACGCGCCCAGTTGCGCAGAATTCCGGCGAAAGTTGCGCTCCATTGCGTCCAATCGGTCTGATATTCGGGATCGCGGTAGCTGGGACCGCCCTCGGTCCAATACATGTGCTTTTCCGGATGGGCTTGATGGACCCGCGTCATGGCGGAGTCCTCTCCGACGTATCCGTGCCAAGCCACGCCGTCTACATATCGGTTGACGTCCGGATCATCCAGTTCGCAGATGGCGCGTCCCCACAAGCTGTAGTTGTGATCGAGAATCCAGATCTTGGCGCCGATTTTTTCTTTCTCAAACAGGGGTCCCAGGTGGTCGGCGATGAACTGCATCTCGTATTCCTGCCCCCACAAGCAAGCGGGCATGTTCCCGTCCTGGTCGGTATCCACTTCGTTCTGCACGGAAAGGGCGTTGACCGTTACGCCGGCGTCGGAATACGCTTTGATAAACTTTGCGAGATAACGGGCGTACACGCCGAACGATTTCTTCCGCATGGATCCGCCCAACATCGATCCACCCGCCTTCATCCAGCCCGGCGGGCTCCACGGCGTAGCGAGCAAGAATAGATCCGGGTTCACGCTACGGCCGAGCTTGAGCATGGGAAGGATGTACTCACGATCGTGATCAATGGAAAAGCGCCGCAACTCGGGATCGGGCGCGCCTTCATCGAAACTGTACATCTTGGTGGCGTAGTCGCTAGCACCGACCGAGATGCGGCATGCGCTAAAGCCCATTTCCGAGGGGTGAAAGAGTTCGCGGAATAATTGCGCGCGGGATCGCAAGGAAAGCTGATTGAGCATATAGCACGCCGCATCGGTAAACGAGGCGCCAAAACCGAGGATCTCCTGGAACTGCTGGCCAGGATCGATCAGGATGGAATCCACCGGTGAGCCCCGCTCCGCCTGCCAATCGAGAGGCGCCTCCAGGGCGAACCTCTTCGCGCCTGCCGTAACCCGTACCGTGATCTCTCCGGAGGGCTGGCGATTTTCGGGCGAGGACTGCGCTGGAGTGCCCCTAGGACGGAGCATGGCTAGACCAGCCGTAGTCAGCTTGATGACATCGCGACGGGTGGGTTCTCTTTGTGACACTAGCCTGAACAAAGTTTAAAGCCCATCGGGAGCCGTTTCAAGCACAGTACAGGTTCGAACTGAAAATCTTCTTCGTGGCGATGGCGTATAGAACGTATAATACGGCCGGTGCGGGGCACGGCTAAGTGGCTACAATTTCCAATCAGAGACCCGTTGGTAGTCTCCTCGCGAAGACATTCATGGAACCGTCGCAGGCCCCTGTCCGGCACGCACCGTTTAGCCCCGAGGAACGCGTTTGCCATTCGCAAGCAACTGGAACGCATGCTTGCGAATTCTCTTTTCAAGAACAGTAAGCGCTATCCGAACCTGTTGCGCTACGTGGTTGAGCACACCCTGGAAGGCGATCCAAGTGAATTGAAAGAGCGGCGCCTCGGAGTGTAGGTGTTCGGCAGGGAGCCGGACTACGACACCAATGCCGATCCGATTGTCCGCGCCACCGCCGGAGAGATTCGAAAAAGGATCGCTCAGTATTATCACGAGCAGGGGCACGAAGCCGAGATTCGTATCGAGTTGTTGCCCGGATCTTATGTTCCTGAATTCGGGATTTTTTGCTTCGTAGGATCGGTAGTGGTCGAGCCCACGGCCGGCCATGTAATCGTGCTCGGGGCAGGAGTGCTCTTACTCTTCGTGATCCTGGCACTGGTTCCTTGGCGCTGGGAAGTGACCGGAGGTCTGCTGCTCGTAGTCATGAGCGTGATAGTTGGAGTGACATATGCGATCGCGTCGGCTGCGATCGTCAGGCAGGACGGGTCGCGACTCCCTTTTGCCGTCCGCGTGATCACTACCGTCGTTTTCACTGGGTCTCCGCTCGTGGCTGGGACTCTCTTCCTGGTACATCATCGGTCGTTGGCTGCCCGGGCCTGAGCTCCCAAGGCCAACCCTGCGTTTCTTGAACCCACGGATTAGTACTAGTACACGCTAGGGCATTGGCATCAAGATTCTAGGTACTGCTGAAAACGGACGGGTGTATACTGGCCTCGAGAAGTCGGAGTAATAATCTCGGCTGTACTCTCTTGGAAATCTAGGAACCCAAAGGGGAATCCTGGCCTAAGGAGTCGCCATGAAATTTTCCCACGTTGTCCTTCGTTGCTTGTTGATTTTTCCGCTCGCTGCTGGGATTGCCTCTGCTGATGTTGTGTATAGTTTCTCAGGGACTTCCTATGGTTTTAGTGAGGCGTTCCAGTACACGGCACCAACGTTTATCCCGGACAGTATCCCGATGGACGATCTCACGGCCTGGACCTACCTAACGCTGGCGGATCTAGACTCGTGTACGAACTGCGGCTGGTCTTACAACAGCGCTCCCGTTTGGTTTGAACCGAATACAAGTGAGGGATTTGGGTGCTGCAACGACGTTGTGAGGTTCTATGGGACCAACAGTAGTCTTTCTGTGTACCGTTTCGCTCTGGGCACATTTTCGACGCCCGGGATCTACCCCACATCAGTCGGCGGAAACATCGCAACATTGCAGGTAGGTGCGGTGCCAGAGCCATCGAGTCGATGGCTGCTCGTGAGTTTCGTCTCCCTGATGATAGGACTGATGGCTCGGCGCCGATACCGAAGCCGAGTGTGATCACGGCCTTCACCGTATCGCCGCCACTGCCTCGCTGCCATCAATACGTAGCGCTCCAGTGGACTTAACGTGCTCGGTACACACAAAAAAGGCCGAGCCACCTGCCCGGCCTTTCACACGGAGGAGGAGCGGCTTTACCGGGCAGCCAGTAAAGCCCGCAAATGGCGCGCACGTTCCGGAGAGCGAAGCTGGCGCAACGCCTTGGCTTCGATTTGCCGGATGCGCTCACGGGTGACGTCAAACTCCTGACCGATCTCTTCCAGAGTGTGCTCGCGCTCGCAGCCGATGCCGAAGCGCAGCCGGATCACTTTTTCTTCCTTCGGAGACAGGGTCTTCAAAATGTTTGCGGTCTCATCGCGCACGTTGGAATCGATCACCGCATCCACGGGAGAACCTACCCAGCGGTCTTCAATCAGATCGCCAAGCGCGGATTCGCCATCGCGGCCCACGGGTGTTTCAAGCGACACCGGGTCGCGCGAGATGGTTTTGAGCTTCTGGACCTTCTCCACCGGAATGTCCATGCGGCGGCCGATCTCGTCGTTGGTTGGCACGCGGCCCAGTTCCTTCTCCAGCTCGCGCGTCCTGATCGGTATCCACTTCGTTCTGCACGGAAAGGGCGTTGACCGTTACACCCGCATCAGAAGACGCTTTGATGAATTTTAAGAGATAACGGGCATAGACGCCGAACGATTTCTTCCGCATGGATCCGCCCAACATCGATCCACCCGCCTTCATCCAGCCCGGCGGGCTCCACGGCGTAGCGAGCAGGAATAGATCCGGGTTCACGCTACGGCCGAGCTGGAGCATAGGAAGGATGTACTCACGATCGTGATCGATGGAAAAGCGCCGCAACTCGGCATCGGGCGCGCCTTCATCGAAACTGTACATCTTGGTGGCGTAGTCGCTGGAACCGATGCAGATGCGGCATGCGCTAAAGCCCATTTCCGAGGGGTGAAAGAATTCGCGGAACAATTGCGCGCGGCGGTCGCAAGGAAAGCTGATTGAACATATAGCACGCCGCATCGGTAAACGAGGCGCCAAAGCCGAGGATCTCCTGGAACTGCTGGCCAGGATCAATCAGGATGGAATCGCCCCGTGAGCCCTGCTCCGATTGCCAATCGAGAGGCGCATCCACTGCGAACCGCTTCGCGCCTGCCGTGACCCGTACCGTGATCTCTCCGGAGGGCTGGCGATTTTCGGGCGAGGACTGCGCTGGAGTGCCCCTAGGACGGAGCATGGCTAGACCAGCCGTAGTCAGCTTGATGACATCGCGACGGGTAGGTTCTCTTTGTGACACTAGCCTGAACAAAGTTTAAAGCCTATCGGGAGCCGTTTCAAGCACAGTACAGGTTCGAACTGAAAATTTTCTTCGTGGCGATGGCGTATAGAACGTATAATACGGCCGGTGCGGAGCACGGCTAAGTGCTACAATTTCCAATCAGAGACCCGTTGGTAGTCTCCTCGCGAAGACATTCATGGAACCGTCGCAGGCCCCTGTCCGGCACGCACCGTTTAGCCCCGAGGAACGCGTTGCCATACGCAAGCAACTGGAACGCATGCTTGCGAATTCTCTTTTCAAGAACAGTAAACGCTATCCGAACCTGTTGCGCTACGTGGTTGAGCACACCCTGGAGGGCGATCCAAGTGAATTGAAAGAGCGGCGCCTCGGAGTGCAGGTGTTCGGCAGGGAGCCGGACTACGACACCAATGCCGATCCGATTGTCCGCGCCACCGCCGGAGAGATTCGAAAAAGGATCGCTCAGTATTATCACGAGCAGGGGCACGAAGCCGAGATTCGTATCGAGTTGTTGCCCGGGTCCTATGTTCCTGAGTTCGAGATTCTGGCGCCTGCCCCGGCGCAAGTCCCGCTAACGGCGCCGTCCACTTTTCCTGCCTCGATGCCGCTGGTACGCGCGTCTGGTTGGCCCCGTTGGATTCGATACGCCGGTTTGGCGGCGGGCGTTATTCTTCTGACGGGAATCGTCTGGTTGAAGCCTTGGACGCCGCACACAGCTTTGGATCGATTCTGGAGTCCGGTAGTCGATTCATCCGGCACTGTGCTGCTGTGCGTAGGGCAGCGCCAGTTTCTGGGAACATCCGCGGAACCGGGGCAATGG
Organism: Bryobacterales bacterium; assembly: GCA_003162425.1. Classification (GTDB taxonomy): domain Bacteria; phylum Acidobacteriota; class Terriglobia; order Bryobacterales; family Bryobacteraceae; genus Palsa-89. The sequence continues at coordinate 12,639 of PMOK01000174.1, forward strand.
TCCAACTGGGACCTACCGCACGCGGCGGACCCACATGCCGGTGCACCGGGGTCGATCACGCTCTTCAAGCTCTACTACCTTGGAAGTGAGAACGTCGCGCTCCAGGATGTCACAACGCTCGGGAGGTTGAACGGCCTGCTGCAGGCCAAGGGCAAGACTTGTGTTATCCGCGGCCAACTCTCTACCAGTTTTGCGGATCTGCGAGATGGTCCTATAGTTCTGGTGGGAGCTTTGAACAACGACTGGACGGTACGCCTGATGGGCCCCATGCGGTTCAATTTCGAAAGAGACAACGATACGTTTTGGATAAAGGACCGCCAGAATCCGTCCCGCAGAGATCGCGCGGTGAACTACCAGACGCCATACTTGGAGCTTGCGGAGGACTATGCGCTCATTTCGCGTGTCTTGGACCCGACGACGGAACGCATGGTGGTTGTGGCCGGAGGACTCACTGGCTACGGAACCATGACGGCGGGCGAGTTCCTGACTAACCCGTCTTATATAAATGCCATTGCGAAACAACTGCCGGGGAATTGGGAGCACAAAAACGTTCAGTTGGTGCTAGCTACCAAAGTAATTGGCGGCAATTCAGGCCCGCCGCGGATGGTGGATAAGTACGTCTGGTAGCGCCCCCCTCCCGATCGCGGCTCGGCAAGAACATCCTTTGACTTTCGTGCCATTCCCAGGAACGATCAAAAACCACATGCACCGTGTTATTTCGTTGGTCTTTTCGCTTGTGTTGTTGCAGGCTCAGAACGCCGATCTCATCCTGATCAATGGCAAAATCCTGACCGTGGACCCGAAGGACTCGATTGCCGAGGCGGTGGCAATCTCGTCCGGGAAGATCATCGCCGTAGGATCGAATCAGGATGTAAAGAAACTGGCCGCCAAGAACGCGCAGGTGATCGACCTGCATGGCCGAACCGCGACTCCCGGTCTGATCGATTCGCATTGCCATTTCCAGGAGGCGGCGGTGCTCTATGACGTGGAAGTGAGTGACCCCTCCATCAAGCAGATCGCCGACGTTCTGAAGCGCGTGGAGGAGAAAGTGGCCAGTCTCAAGCCCGGCCAGTGGGTGCGTGGCAGTGGTTGGGACGAGGGCAAATTCGCCGAACTGCGCTACATTTATGCGTCGGACCTGGACCGCGTGGCGCCTAACAATCCCGTGTGGTTAGAGCACACCACGGGTCACTATGGCGTTGCGAACAGCGCCGCGATGAAGCTGGCGGGACTCACGCGCGAGACGAAGGATCCACCTGCGGGAACCATCGATCGAGACTCCAACGGGCAACCCACCGGAGTGCTGAAGGAATTTGCACAGGAGCTGGTGCGGCATCTCATCCCTCCCTACACTCATGAGCAACAGCGCAACGGATTGCTTCGTATCATGTCCGACTTCAACAAAGAGGGAATGACTGCCGTTAAGAATCCGGGCATTGTTGCGGGCGATTGGGATTTGTACCGCGAGCTGCTGGCGGAGCACAAGTTCACCGTGAGGATTTTTGCTTTGTGGCTGGGCGGCACAACCGTTCAGTCCACGCGCGAGGCTCTAAAACATATCGAGGCGCTGCCGAAACCTCCGCAATCGTTCGATGGCCTGCTGCTTTCAGGCGGCGTAAAGATATTCATGGATGGCAGCGGCGGAGCGCGTACCGCGTGGATGCACGACGAGTGGAACAAGAACTCGACCGGCAAAGACACGGGAAACCGCGGTTATCCGAACACGAATCCGGAAGTTTATCGTGAGATGGTGCGGATGATTCACGACGCCGGCGTTCACGTCAGCACTCACGCCATCGGCGACCGCGCCATCGATTGGGTGGTGGATACCTATGCCCAGATATTGCAGGAAAAACCCGCGAAGGGGCTGCGCCACGGGATCATCCACTGCAACACGCCCACCGATCACGCCATCGATACCATGGCTCGCTTGCAAAAAGAATACGACGCGGGATACCCGGAGCTGCAAGCGCCGTTCACATGGTGGATTGGCGATAATTACGCCGGCAATCTTGGTCCTGAGCGCGCGCTTCGTTTGATACCGCTGAAGACTTTTCTCGCGAAGGGGATTTTGTGGGCTGGGGGATCGGACTATCCGGTCACGCCGTATCCGGCGCGCTATGGCATCTGGTCGTCCATCGAACGCAAGACATTGAAAGGTGTTTACGGGGCGCAGCCGTTCGGGACCGCGGAATCCGTGGATGTTCATATCGCGCTACGGTCGTATACGGCGTGGGCCGCGCGGCAGTTGTTTCTGGAGGATAAGATTGGGTCCATTGAGCCAGGCAAGGATGCGGACATCGCGGTGTGGGATCGCGATCTTTACAGCATGCCGTCCGATGAGATTCAAAACCTGAAATGCGAGCTGACGCTGCTACGCGGACATATCGTCCACCAGGCGGCGGGCACACCGGTTACGGTGAAGTAGGTGAGCATGAAAAAACTTCACATCTTGATAGGCGTATCTATTCTGGCGATTGCGGACACGCCGCCCAAGGCAGGCGACGTGACTGAGGCTAGAGTGTTGGCGGACTCGACGAATTGGCTAGTAGGCGGCCGCGACTTCAATGAGCAGCATTTCAGCCCGCTCAAGCAAGTGACCGATCAGAACATCGGAAAGCTGGGTCTGGCATGGGCCACCGATATTGAGAGCCCGATGGGCCTGGCGACGGAGCCTATAGTTGTCGACGGCGTGATCTATGTGAGCTTGCCTCAATCGCGCGTGTATGCAGTGGATGCAGCCTCGGGAAAAGTGCTGTGGAGATTCGATCCAAAGGTGCGGTTGGACCGGATGCGAAATTCATGGTCGGCGCGCTCGAATCGCGGGCTGGCGGTTTGGGCAGGCAAGGTCTACGTTGGCACAGGCGATTGCCGCCTGGTCGCAATAGATGCTGCGTCGGGGGAAAAAGCTTGGGAGTCGCCAGTATGCGACGGAAGCCAAACTGGGATTACTGGCGCGCCGCATGTCGCCAAGGGCAAGGTGTTCATCGGCTATAACGGCTCCGACATTGGCGTCCGCGGATCGGTGGTTGCTTTCGACGCCGAAACGGGCAAGCAGGCTTGGCGATTCTGGACGGTGCCCGGAGATCCGGCCAAGGGCTTCGAATCTAAGGCGCTCGAGATGGCCGCAAAAACCTGGTCCGGCGATAAATGGTGGGAGGTTGGAGGCGGCGACGTTTGGGACCCGATCACGTATGATCCAGTCACTGGATTTTTGCTTTTCGGAACCGCCGGCGCCACACCAGAGGTGCTCTTCGGCGACAAAGCCGACATGAAAGTGGGTGGCGATCGGCTGTTTGCGGGATGCGTAGTTGCAGTAGACGCAGACACCGGAGAATACCGTTGGCATTACCAGACCAGTACGCAGAACTTTCACAACGAGAACATGCATGTGCTTATGGCCGACGTCGTGATAGGCGGCGAGAAGCGTCATGTTGCGATGACGGCGCCGAAGAACGGGTTCTTCTATATGCTGGATGCCGCCACCGGTAAGTTTCTCGCCGGGAAGGCCATCGCGAAAGTGAGTTGGGCTGCTTCCTTTGACATCGCAACCGGGCGAGCTGTGGAACTTCCCGCTCGGGAAGGACGCTTGCCGCTCAGCGGCGGACACAACTGGTGGCCCATGAGCTACAGTCCTCTGACTGGCTTGGTTTATCTTCCAATTCACGATGTCAAAGCGCACAGTTTGGCTCCGAATGAGTTTCCTGAAGAAGGAAAACTTCTGGCATGGGACCCTGTGAGCGAATCCTCGCGTTGGGTAGTGGAGCAGCCGATCGCCACCAACAGCGGCGTTCTCTCCACTGCCGGCAATTTGGTTTTCCAGGGCGAAGGGACCGGCGAATTTGCCGCGTACTCCGCAGACAGCGGAAGAAAGGTCTGGTCCATCAGCACGGGCTCGGCCATCCACTCCGTGCCGGTGACGTTTGCGGTTAAGGGTGAGCAGTACATCCTAGTGCCGGTGGGCTGGGGATCGGCGTCGAGACTGTTCGCCACCGGAAGCTCGATGGCCACTCCCTTGGCCAAGCGCGGACCGGCGCGTCTGTTGGCTTTCAAGCTGGGAGCGACTACGCCTTTCCCGACGGTCACCGCAAGAATACCTCCGGTGCCCAAGCCGCCCGATCAGACTTTCAGCAAGGAAGTGATTAAAGCCGGCGAGGCTCTTTATTCCAAGCACATTTGCTTTGACTGCCATGCGCCTCACGCGGACGGAAGCGGAGCCTGGACTGAAGACGGCGCGATTCCCGATTTACGCTATATGCCGGCGGAATCGCACCGGCAGTGGTACGAAATCGTTTTGGCCGGCAGCCATCGCAAATATGGGATGCCGGGCTTCGGTACTCCACCGGGTTATCCGATTGTGATTCGAAAGATGAGCCGCGAGGAGGCGGACGCGATTCATGCGTACATTATCGACCTGTCCTGGAAGGCTTACAACGAAGATCAAAAACGGCTGCCTGCGAAATAGCTACGTGGCGCACGCAGGAGTGCGTGCGCCACAAGTTGCGGTTCACTGCTGCCTGCGTCCGGGCAGCTTCTTGGTGCCTGCCAGCTCCTGTGCGGTGTCCGAGATATTTGCGCCTGCCAACTCGTCGAAAAATCCCCACTTCCCGTATTTTGACTTGAGGCTTGGCAAAATGGTCTTCACAAGTGCGTCGCCGGACCTTCCCTTGGACTGCTGGTCGCGAACGGTGGCGCGCAGATCCACCAGATATTTCTTGAAGGTCGCGATATTCTCTGCATTCGCGATGCCGCCATGGCCAGGGACCCAGGTGGACGTTCCGTAGTCAGCCTCGATCGCGTCCAGCGTTTTGATCCACGCCGGAGTGTAGGCGTCAATCAAGTTCGGAATATGATCCTTCCACAACAGATCGCCGCAGAACACGACATGCGCGTCAGGCACGGAAACCACGGAGTCGCCGCCAGTGTGACCGGGATAATATCGAACGTTCACTCGCCGCGATCCTAGATAAAGATCGACGCTCGTGTCGTACACCAGGTTTGGCAGCGCGATGGATTGGACGCGCGCCTTCTTTTCGTCGGTCACCGGTGGGTCGATCATCTTGATGTTCTCCGTACGTATCCAACCGCGCGCGTTCTTGTGCGCAATGATGACCGCACCTGCGGCGGCGAATACGTCGTTGCCATTGACGTGGTCCAGGTGGTAATGCGTGTTGACCACGAACCGTATTGGCAGGTTCGTGATCTTTCGAATGGCGGCCAGCAGGTCCGCCGCCGGCTCGGGATCTTGAAAAGTATCGATTACCACCACGCCGTCGTCGCCGACCACGAATCCCGCATTGCCGCCGGCCTTGCCCTCGTCATTGACGGTCGCGGCCCAAACGCCATCGCCGATCTTTTGTAATGCGAAGTCGCTCGGAGCCGCGTTTGCGCACGAGCAGCCAATGATTCCGAGCAGTAGTAGTGCAATCCAACCACGCGCCATCCCGACAGGCTATCATGCTTCTCATATGGAGACTTCGGCGAGCCGCGATATTCACTCGATTCACCCTTACACGAATCTCAAGTTGCACGAGACGCAAGGCCCGCTTGTGATCACCGAGGGCGACGGCGTTTTCGTCCGCGACGAGAACGGCAAAACCTATCTCGAAGCCCTGTCCGGGCTGTGGTGCGTCAGCCTGGGGTTTTCCGAACACCGCTTGGCTGAAGCTGCTTACCGCCAGATGCTCAAGCTGCCCTACTATCACACCTTCGCCCATAAGGCGACCGACATCGGCATTGAGCTGGCGGAAAAGTTGCTGAGCATCGCCCCGGTTCCCATGTCGAAGGTGTTCTTCGTGAACTCGGGGTCGGAAGCCAACGACACGATCGTCAAACTGGTCTGGTATTACAACAATGCCCTGGGACGTCCGGCGAAGAAGAAGATTATCAGCCGCAGCAAGGCGTACCACGGCGTTACGGTCGCCAGCGCAAGCCTCACCGGACTGCCGAACAACCACCGCGACTTCGATTTGCCGATCGCCAACATTCTGCACGTCGAGTGTCCGCATTGGTATCGCTTTGGGCAACCGGGCGAGAGCGAGGAAGAGTTCGCCAGCCGGATGGCCAGTTCCTTAGAACAGCGCATCCTGAGCGAAGGTCCAGAGACCGTGGCTGCCTTCATCGCAGAACCGATCCTGGGCGCCGGCGGCGTGCTTCTGCCACCCGCGACCTATTTCGAGAAGGTCCAGGCTGTGCTGAAGAAGTATGACGTGATGCTGATCGCGGACGAAGTGATCTGCGGCTTTGGACGAACGGGTAACATGTGGGGAACCGATACCTATGGGTTGAAGCCCGACATGATTAGCTGCGCGAAGGCCATGTCGTCCGGTTATCTGCCGATCGGGGCGGTGATGGTGTCAGAGGAGATTTACGGCGCGCTCAGCAGGCAGTCGGAAAAGATCGGGGTCTTCAGCCATGGGTTCACCTATAGCGGCCATCCTGTAACGTCGGCTGTGGCACTCGAAACCCTGAAGATCTATGAGGAGCGGGACCTGCTATCGCACGTGCGCAAGATTGCGCCGCGCATGCAGGCCGGCCTCCAGCGATTCGCGGACCATCCGCTGGTGGGCGAAGTACGCGGCATCGGGTTGATCGGAGCTGTGGAGCTTGTGGCTGACAAAGCCACCAAGGCGCCCTTCGATACCAAAGCCGCCGTGGGAGGGTTTCTGGCCACCCGCGCCCACCATCACGGCGTGATCATCCGCGCGCTGGGCGACACGATTGCGTTCTGCCCGCCGCTCATCATCAATGAGAGCGAGATCGATCTGATGTTCGAACGGTTCGGGCGTGCCCTCGGGGACACGCTCGATATGACAGCCCGGTAGCTGCGATCGAGCTGAGGCCGGCTACTTCTCTTCCGTTGCGAGTTGCGGGTCTCGATATATGCTACCCATGATCTGCTGCTCCAACTTGTCGGTGGTTTCCTTGTGAAGGCGCCGTACGGCGGCGAACTCCGTTTGAGCCTCCCCTTCACGGCCCAACTGCACCAGGATCTGGGCGCGCAAGTAATGAACGCTCGCGCTTTTCGGAGCGAGTGCGCAGGCCGACTCGATAGCCTTCAGGGCTTCGCTGTAGCGCTTCGCGGCGCGGTGAATCTTGGCGAGGCCGTACCACGCAGCCGGAAGCCGGGAATCGCCCTGTAGTGCTTTCTCGAAATATCGCTGTGCGTCCTCGTATTCATCGAGGCTGAGACAGATGCTACCCAGTTCGTCGTAATTGTTAGCCACGTCCGGTTCCACCGCGACGTCCTTGAGAAATTCCTGCTTGGCGTTTTCGTAGTCGTGCCTGCGTTTGTAGATGATGCCGAGGGTATAGTGCAGCATCGGCAATCTCGGATCGTTGGCGGCGGCTTTCTGGAGTTCTGCCAGGGCCCGTTCATCTTGACCGCGGTTCAGATAAGCCTTGCCAACCATCAAATCCAACGCGGCCAAATCCAGCCCGGCCGACTTCTGGCCGACTTCGAGGAGGCGATCCAGGGCGCGCTGTTCCAGATCGTGCCGGCCGGCACTACCGGCAGCTACAACCAGCACGTAAAGATAGCTCTCATTGCTGTTCAACGACGTCCACAACGGCTCGAGCGCGGCAGCCGCATCCGCGAAGCGATCCTCCGATAGGTAGCAAATGCCGAGCAGATACTTGGCCTGGGGCCAATCCGGCTGGTCGCGAAGCACGGACTCGAAGGGAGCGATGGCTTGGTGATAATCGCGCTGCCGGTAATAAACAAGAGCAATGTCAAAACGAATTCCAGGAATCTGCGGTGCTATTTTCTCAGCCGTTCGGAGCTCTTCGAGCGCGCGCTTCCACTTCTTCTGCCGCATATAGATAACGCCCAGATTGACGTGTGCCCGCAGGTCCCGGGGCTTTATCGCGGCGATTCTCAGGAAGTTCTTCTCGGCTTCCGCCAATTGGCCCTGCCGCAGCGCCGAATCGCCGGCCTCGTAATTGCCGCGGACGATCGCCTCGCGATCGGGCGCTTGGGCCGCGAGAACGGCCGTGCTCAAAACCGCCGCAAAGCTGGTCAGCATCCCGCTTGAGAGGCTCAATTCACGATGGTAACGCGCCGTGGGGCAAGCCTCTGGCTTGCCTGCATGGACAAGCCGGAGGCTTGTCCTACGCCGATCGACGAGCGGGCCGCGCCTAGAACGTGAAGCGTCCGGTCAATTGGATCTGCCTGGGCCCCGCGCCCTCGGCCACCTGCATTGCCGTGATCTGGCCGAAGCCCGCGGGTACGGACGTGTTCAGGCTGCCGGGGGGCGCGTAGTTCGGATGGTTGAAGGCATTCGAAACTTGCGCGCCAATCTCGAAGCGCGTCGATTCCGTGATCGAGAATCGTTTCAGCAGCGAGAGGGAAACAGCCTTGGTAGAAGGTCCTTGGACAGCGCCGTTCTGCGAATCTCCGTACCGCCCTATATTGTTCGCCGGATCGCTAAAGGCGGCTGGATTGATCCATTGCTGGATGGACTGCCCTTGATAAGGGTTGACACCTTTGACCGTGTCCGCCCGTCCTCCGGTTGCGAACAGTAGATTGTAGCCGGTGCCGGAGGGGTCGTTATCCGTGGATACTGTCAGGAAAGGTCCACTCTGCAGAAGTACAACGCCACTTAGAACAAACCCGCCGACCATTCTATCCACCACTGGATTCAAACTATTCAAGAATCGCTTGCCCTTCCCGAACGGCAGCTCGTAGAAGAAAGTGGCCAGGAACCGGTTCCGGCGGGAAAATGGCGTGTTGCCATAATCCAGGCCGGGATTGTAAGGGTCGCTAAGCTGGTTGCCAAATTCGTTTGCAAAGCTACGGCTATGGCCGTAACCTTGCAAGTCCGAGAGGTTGCGCGTATACGTGTAACTGGCTTCAAATTGAAGGCTGTTGCTGCGTTTGTGTACGGAAACAGTACCATCGTCGTAATTTCCGAAGCCATTGCTGCTCGCCGTTTGGAAGAACAACAACTGCGGGAACGGGATTTGCGCCGTGATTGTGGGATCGTTAATACCCAGGGTATTTGGATGGACCTGGTTGTAGTTGATCAGGGTGGGGACATTATACGAGTGGTTGCCATTGTAGGAAGCGCGCACACCGATTCCCTTTCCCAGATCCCGTTCGAGTGTCAGATTCCATTCTTCGACGATCGGATCCTTGAAATTGATGACCGAAGCCAGATCGAAATAGTACGAACCGGGCTGAGCGATGTTGGATGGGAATGAATAGGGAAGCTGGTATTGCGGCTTTCCGTTGACTAGGTTGTCATTCGTGAAGGTCGCGACGTCGCTGGAGCCTACAGACCATCCGTTGATCGCGCTTCCGCTGAGAAGGCTTTCAATGAATCTGCCGTATCCACCGCGAATGACAGTCTTGTCACCCAGCCGGTAGGCTATGCCGATGCGAGGCGCGAAATCCCGTTTGGAAGAATAGCGCAAGCCCTCGGGCACGCCCACTTTTGAAGCCAGAATGACTGGTGTATTCTCAAGGGACTGTACGAACTGAGGGTTGATATTGGCAAATGCAGCCTGATTGGGCACGATCACCGCTCCGTGAAGGGTGGTGCCGTCGGCGGCCGTGCTGGTGTAGTTAGGATACCAGTTGACTACGTCGTTCTGTTTGTCCTGGAAGGCCGGATGATATTCCCAGCGCAGGCCGAAGTTGATGGTGAGTTTCGACGTGACCTTCCAATCATCTTGGCCGAAAAAGGCATAGTGCTTGGAATAGGCGTCAGTGGTCGGGTTCAGAACGGTTGCTGTTGTGGTGGAGTCCGGATAGCCCAGCAGAAAGGAGGCGAGCGGAACAGCAGCGCCGCCGCCAAGTAGGGAAGTGACGGCATTGCTGCTGCCGTTGAATTGATAGGTTCCCATCCGGAAATCGGAGAACACATTCGTAAACAAGCTGCTCAAGTAGCGAAAGTCACCGCCGAATTTCATGGTGTGCTTCGACTTTGTCCAGGTGAGGGTATCCAGTATCTGATGCGTGCCTTCATGGGGGATGATATCGATGGTGTCGATTGGATAAGCACCCAGATAACCGGCGAGGCTTACTGCAGGAAAACTATAGCCCGGCGGGGGAGGGCCTGGCAGGTTCGTCAGACCCAGGATGCTGGCAGCATTCGCAGCCGTTAGGGCGCTATCGTAGCCACGTCGAATGGTGCTGAACCCCCCGCGTAATTCGTTGACCAGGGACGGCGATATCACCCAGTTGTAGGCACCGGCAAAAGAGTTGTAGATTTCAGGCAGAGATGTGCTTCCAGGGAACGGCGAACCTGGGTCTCCGTTCGGGTCCTTGGGAAAGTTCGTCAAGCGGCGATTCTTGTAGGTATAGCGAAAGTACACCATGTGCTTCGGTGTAATCATCTGGTCCACCCGCGCATCGAATTGAGCGCTATTGATGGGAGTCGCATACGAAGCCAGATAGTTGTTGACGAATGCGCCGGGAGGTCCATAGTTCGGCAGGGGATAGAAGAGATCCAGATACTTCTGGGAGAACGCATTCAGATCAGACTTGGGGATGATGTTTCCAGGATAGCCCGTTAACTCAACACCATCGCCGCCCAGCGCTGAATTGAGGTAACCGGAAAGATCGCCATTCCGCATCGCTTGCGTGGGGGTACTCAAGATAACGGTCTGCGACTTGGGCAGCCGAAGCACCTCTCCACTGCCGAAGAAGAACGTCCTGTTGCGTCCGTTGTACAAGTGCGGAATGATTACCGGACCGCCCACGAACGCGCCGAAATTGTTCAGCTTCACGGGATTCACCTCATGGCTGAATGTATCGGCGGCATTGAAGTCGGTGTTCTGGACGTTCTCGAATAGGCCCCCGTGGAAATTGTTCGTTCCGGACTTGGAGACGGTGGTAATGTCGGCGACGCCGCCGTATTCGGCCGGATTCAGTGTTTCGCTGATCTTGATCTCCTCGATGGCATTGAAGGAGGGGAACAGTTCGGCTAACGCCCCCAGAGTACCTGGACCGATTGAGCTGATTCCGTCTATGGTGAGGGATTGTTGGGAGGGCAGAGCGCCGGCCACGACAATGTTGTTGCTGCTATCGATTTGCACGCCCGGCTGCGCCGTTAGCGTTGAGAAGGCGCTGGTGGACCCCTGAGCCCGGGTATAGATCGCTACCGGGAGATCGGTCAATTCCAACGAGCCTTTGGTCTCAGCAACGTTCGAAATATCGGTCTGGATGGTGGCGACAGCTTCAACCGTCACCGTCGTGGCTTGCGTAGCTACGTTCAGGTCCAAGTCGATGTGTTTGGTCTCTCGCGCAGTCAACTCGAACGACTGGAATTCGGTCTTCTGAAAACCCGCAGCGTCGACCGATAGTTGGTATGTTCCGACGTCGATATTGACGAACTGGAAGCCTCCGTTGGAACCTGTTTCCGTCTCACGCCTGGCGTTCGTTCCCGTGTTGATGAGGTGAACCTTGGCCTTCGGAATGACGCTGCCGGAAGGGTCCTTTATCGTGCCCAGCACCGTGCCGAACGTGGACTGCGCGTCAGTTACGGAGTTGAGCGATAGTACACAAAAGACTGTCAGGACAACGCTGAACACACATCGCGCGATACGACCCTCATTGAGAGAGTAAAAAGACATAACGGCCCTCCTTGCGAATTGTTTTATTGTGCTTGCAAAAAGGTTCGAAATCGCAGACTTTACTTCATGCTCCGCGACCATCGACCCCGCTGCCATTCAACAAGGAATTAGAACCGACGTGGGTGAAAAGAAAAGTAGAGTTAGTGTAACCAACTAGCAACACACTGTCAATGGGGAATTTGGCGCTTGTCGCAGCAAAATGATAATGT
>PMOK01000143.1 GCA_003162425.1 Bryobacterales bacterium
ACCAGTTTCCAGAAGACTCGGAATGCCAGGAACCTTCTGATGCGGACTTGCTCGTCCATCGCCATTAACGCCGCGGCGGCCCGCAACAGGTTGTCGGAAAAAATGAAAAGACCTGCGGCTACGAGTGGGACCAGGACGATTCGCAGGGCGTCAACCCTCAGCAGTTTCCCGCTGAAAGCAACCAGCAGACCCGCTATCGCTAAAATCGTCGAGTAAATGGGCATCACCAGGAGAGCATTAGCCCCGAGATGTTGCAGCAGAAATGCCTTGGATCTCCGCAGCGCAAGAAACTCGGCGTCCAACGCGTTATGGAACCGGCGCGTAAACGCGATCGCGGACGCCGGCCGGTCCGCGGGATTTCGCGCCAGGCCGGCGACAATGGCGTCCGATACGTCACGCGGAATCTTGCGGATGCTCGCGGGCGGAACAAGAGTACCGCGCTGATGATATTCGAATAACTCGCTCGGCGTTCCGGTGAAGGGCAGTGCGCCACATACCAGTGAATACGCCACGACGGCCAAGCTGTAGATGTCGGAGCGGAAATCTACTTCCTTTCCAAGCGCCTGCTCGGGCGACATATAGCCAGGAGTTCCGAGCAAGCTTCCTGGCATCGTCTGCGCGCCCGCGCTGCTGTCGAATGATCCAGAGGACGGATTCGACGGAGTTCCTACGATAGCGATTGTCTCACGCTCTTGCGGCACGTCCATCGCCATCGTTTCCAATTCGCTACCCTTTGGGAAGTTGTCTGGACGGGCCGCGGCGATCAGTTCGCTTGTCTCGGCCAGTTCCGGCACGGACACAGCCCAATCACCCAGCAAATTCACTTTGGCCACACCGAAATCGAGCACTTTCGCCGTGTATCCGCCGCGGCCGTTTGGTTCCAGCCAGATGTTGTCGGGTTTCAGATCGCGATGGACGATTCCATGCCGATGTGCTTCCGCAAGGGCCAGTCCAATCTGATCCAGAAGGTCCGCGATTAACGGCAGGGCGATAATCGGATTGGCTTTCTGGAAATCCGAAAGTGTCTGTCCGTCGAGAAACTCCATCACCAGGTACGGCATGTCGCCACCCGCGGCTTTCGCGATGCCGAAATCGGTGACGTTGACAATGTTCGGATGACGCAGGCGTCCGCAGGCCTGCGCTTCGCGCTGGAAACGGGCAAGAAACTGCGGTTCCGCAGCCCACCTTGGAGCAATCACTTTGACGGCGACGACGCGAGTGGTTCCCAGATGCGTCGCCAGGTACACATTGCCCATTCCGCCTGCGCCGAGTTGCTTGTCGATTCGGTATTTGGCGTCGAGAATTTCGCCGATCATCGATTAATCCAGAGAGGAGCGATCCAAAGAGTCCAGCCGCCATCATAACAATCGCTAGATCGCCGCATACGCAACTTCGGCGTGAGCGTGGATATGATCCGGAGAGACCGGCTTTGTCGACCGCCAACGCCGCTCTGCGCGAGTGGTTTGGTCGGGGCGGGGCGATTTGAACGCCCGACCCCCTGCGCCCAAGGCAGGTGCGCTACCAGGCTGCGCTACGCCCCGACATGTGACGCTTCAATTATAGCGTTCACCTCCGCGTCCACGCGAGCTTGGTCCCATCCGCGCTTGGCCGCCAACGCTCGCGCAAAAGGCAGCAATGACTCGCGGTCCCAGCGCTGCTCGTAGCCCAGATACGTGGAGACGAACAGGTAATCCTCTAAATGTTGCTCCATCTCATCGCCAATTTCATGCTCCACCGATGCGAACGGCGTTTGAGCTGTCAAACGCACGGCTTCGAGCTCGGGCGCGATTTCCTTACAAACCAGGTCGCTTGCTTCCTCACTCATCAGCCGGTAGGTGGTGTACTTGCCGCCTGCGATGTGCAGAATCCCATCGGCCGAATTCCAGATCCTGTGGTCGCGGCTGGCGCGCGTGGCGGATCCCGAGGAGGCACGCACCAACGGACGCAGCGAACTGAACGTGGATACGGGAGTAACATTCGAGCGACGCGGGAAGAGCTTGTGAACGATCCCGAGCAAGTAATTTGTTTCTTCGCTCGAGATCGAGACTTGGTCCGGACTTCCGTGATGATCCTCATCGGTGGTTCCAACCAGAGTGAGCTGATTCCGGCTACCCCAGGGGATCACAAACACGATTCGGCCATCCGGCTCGAAATGCGCTATAGCGTGATCGCTTGCGTTTATTCGCGGGATTACGATGTGCGAGCCGCGCACCAGCCGCAAAGCATCCGGGTTGCTCCAGGCGCCGCGGGCATCCACGAGCTTGCGGGATTGGATTTCGAACTGTTCGCCGCTCAGCGCATCGGTGCACCGCACTCGCCAGCGCGCATCCGCTCCGAAACGCTCCCAACCTTCCGCGTGGACATAGTTGGCAGCCAGCGCGCCATGCGCCATGGCATCCAGGACATTTTCAACCACGAATCGGGCGGAAGGGATGGCACAATCGTAAAACAACGCCGCGGCGCTTAGCCGGTTGCGGGTCAAGTCCGGCTCCATTTCCGCCAACTCGCTCCGGTCGACGATGCGGTGAGGCGCGATCGCGTCTGAACCGGCCAGCCGGTCGTAAAGCCAGAGACCCGTTCCATACGCAACGCGCGATTTGATGCCGTACATCGGCAGCAGAAACGCCAGCGGTTTTACAAACTGCGGCGCCAGCTTCATGAGCATTGCACGTTCGTGCAACGACTCGCGGACCAGATGAATCTGCAGGTATTTCAAATAGCGAAGACCGCCGTGAATGAGCTGCGAGTTTTTGCCGCTGGTGCCGGAGGCAAAGTGCTTCTGTTCCACCAAGGCGAGCCGAAGCGGGACGCGGGAATTTGCGGCCCGAAGCGCCAGATCGCGAATGACCCCAGCGCCATTAATGCCACCGCCGATTACCAGTACGTCCAGCAGGCCAGCTTTCAGCTGCTCAATTTGATCGCGCCGCAGGTCCGTCATTCAAGTAGAAGCTTACCAGCCCGTGACCACCGGCTCGCACGCGAAACCGCCTGCGCAACATCACACTGCCGCGATATAATTCGGGAACTGACACGAAAGCCTTTCCTCCTGCTGTGCGCTCCCCTGTCCCTGCTGTTTGCGGGACTGCTGGTTTATTCCGTGACCGGAGCCGTCGCATGGGATGAAGGCTTTCATTTGCTGGCGGCGCAGTTGATCCGAAACGGCAAGCGGCCGTATCTGGATTTTCTTTTCCCTCAGACCGCGCTGAATGCCTACTGGGTGGCGATGTGGATGCGGGTGTTCCCAGAAAGTTGGCGCATGGCCCATGCACTGGCTGCCACTCTGACGGCAGGCGCTGTCTTGCTGACTGGGGATTATGTGTTGCAACGGTTCCCAGTGATCGATTGGCGTCTACCCGCGGCATTGGCTGCTGCGCTCGCGACCGGGCTGAATGTGGAGGTCTTTCAATTTGGAACGATCGGACAAGCGTACGGCCTGGCCCTGTTCCTGGTTGTGGCCGCATTTCGGATGTCAATTTTGACGGTGGAGCGAAACGCGTTGTTCTGGCCCGCGCTCGCGGGTTTCGCCGCCGGAGCCGCTGCTGCTTCAACTCTATTGACAGTGCCGGTGGCGCCTGTGCTTCTGCTTTGGATCGTTCTCCAGAGCGGCGCCGGAAAGCGATTGGCCAACGGCGCTGTCTTCCTGGTAGGCGCGCTGCTTCCGTTTGTACCGCTGCTCCATCTGTTCATCGAGTCGCCCCGCGTGGTGCGTTTCAACATCTTCGATTATCATTTCTTCTTCCGGCAGTTGGAGTGGGAGGGCGCGATCCAACATGACTTGGGTGTGCTGGCTTCTTGGATCGACTCAGCGCCGGCCACACTCGTTGGACTGCTGGCGCTAGCCGGCTTGATTTTTATTGTCCGGCGGAGCAATTGGGATCGCCGGCTACGATCCGAGTTCTCTTTGTGTGGTTGGATAGTTCTGGCTTTGAGCATCCATCTTTCCACTGCTCACCCCACCTTCGAGCGCTATTTCCTCTTCACAGCGCCTTTTTTCGCGATTCTTGCGTCGGTGGGTCTATACGATATCGGTTCCAGGCTGGCTTCGCCGGAGCGGCCCTGGCGGCCAGTAATCTTTCTCGCTGTCCTGCTTTCGTTGGGAGTCGCGAAAGCGATTTACGACAGACGCGACAACATGAACTGGCACGACTTCCAGCAAGTTGCCCAGAAGGTGAAGGAAGTGACGCCTCAGGGCCAATCGTTGATGGCCGACGAATTTGTCTATTTCCTGTTAAAGCGCACGCCGCCCTCCGGCATGGAGGTCGAGGATTCTCACAAACTCAACAACCTTGCGCCGGATTTGGCGGCCGCTTTGCACATCCTGCGGCGAAGTGACTTAGAAAAACAAGTGAAGATGGGGAAATACAGCACCGTGGAGACTTGCGACGATGACGACGAACGTGTGGAAGCGCTTCACTTGGCCGAACTTTACTCACAATGGGAAGAGGTTTCCGGTTGCGTGGTCTATTGGGATTGGGCCAAACGACACTCCGTGGGCGCCACAAAAAACTAATCGCGCATAAGGCTCCTATAAAAGCCTCATGCGCGACGAAGAACTTTCCAACGATAGCAGCTGGTTAGCTCTTGGTGGTTTTGTCGGTGGTTGTCGGCTTCGCCTTTTTGGCTTTCTTGGCCTTCTTAGTGGTTTTGGTGGTGGTGTCGGCCGGCGTACTCTGCGCGAACATCGCGGTGGCGCCTACCAGCAACGACAGGCCAAGCATCAAACTCATCAGGTTTTTCATTTGTGGTCTCCTTAAGTTTCTGAAGCCATAATGCCTGGCTCCAGTATCAGGATGACAGGCGCACATGAACTGGTCCTGAAGCCGCTGTTAAATCCGCTTCATAGCAACGAACGAATCCCCAAAAAAACTTATCGCGCATGGGCCACGTTTTACAGGAGACCCATGCGCGATGAAAGCGCGACAAAAATTGTCAGACCAAGTTAGCTCTTGGTGGTCGTGGTCGGCTTTGGCTTCTTTGCTTTCTTGGCCTTCTTGGTCTTGGTGGTGGTGTCGGCCGGCGTCTGGGCGAACATAGCAGTGGCGCCTACCAACATCGACAGGCCAAGCATCAAAGTCATCAGTTTCTTCATTGAGGTCTCCTTAAAGTTTTGGGAAGTAGATTGCGCTCTTCAGTCACGATCATTGCAGCCGCACATGAACTTCACCTTAAGGTGCTATTAAAAAAGTTTCATTCGCAACACGAGTCACGCCGCAGACGAAATTGGTGTAACTCAGGTATCTTGCTAATAACAAGCAAGTTGCCGTGAACGGAGTAGGTGGCGGGCGCACAAAAACGTAGGCTGTGCATTATGATTTAGACGCTATGAAGAAGGAACAGGTGGCACGGCGGCTGGCCAAAGAGTCCCGCATGACCACTGGCGCCGCAGCCGATCAGGTGGACCGCATACTAGGCGATCTCCAGAAACGCATGCGCAAAGGACAGAGTGCCTCGCTGCCGGGACTGGGAACTTTTCGTCCGGGCCGCAATCAGGACTTTCAGTTCGATCCGGACCCGCCGCCTGTCGCTCCTCCGCCAAAGCCTAAAAAGGGATCCCGGTGAGCAAACAGGTTTCCAGTCTCAGGCGCCGCGTCGCCCGGATCGTCAGACACGCTCTGGAGCATGGTACCGAGGTGGAGATCGACGGACTGGGCACCTTTCTGCCGGGCCGCAACCAGGGCTTTCGATTCATAGCGCAAACCAAGTCGCGCGTTTTTATCGCCTACGTCGAGGAGGATCTGGCGGCTGCCAAAAAATTGTATGCGGCCTTCGAACAGCGCGGTTTTCGTCCCTGGCTGGACCGCAGAAAGCTGTTGCCTGGACAGAACTGGCCGAGAGCGATTGAGACCGCTATTCAAGCATCCAACTTCTTCGTGGCTTGCTTTTCCCAACGGTCCACGTGCAAGCGGGGCACATTCCACAGCGAACTCCGATTCGCGCTGAATTGCGCCGCGCAAGTTCCACTGGACGAGATCTTCTTCATTCCGGTTCGCCTGGATCGCTGCGTCATACCGCGAGACATCTCACGGAAGATTCAATACGTGGACCTGTTTCCGAATTGGCGGGACGGCGTGCGCACAGTGGTGGGCGTGATGAAAAAACAGGAAGAGAATCGGAAACGCAAGCACCTACCGCTTGCCGGCTAGCTTCTTTTTGACGGACTCGGCTTCCTTGCCGTCCGGCGATAGTTCCAGATATTTTGTATAGGCTTCGCGCGCCGCCTGCTTGTCTTTCAACTTCTCTTCGGTATCGCCGAGCCTCAGGAAAGCCTCCGCATAGTTCGGATTCCAGCGCGTGGCCTCGCGAAACCGGTTCATGGCGGCTTTTAAGTTGCCTTTCTTAAAATAGTAGGTGCCGATCTGGAGATCGTGTTCGGCTTCGAGGGGGTTGAAGCTGTATTCTTTGGGCTTGAGGCTCTCGTCTTCCTCGGGAGGCTGCTGGTCCTGTTGTTCCTTAGGTTGTTGCTCAGGTGGCTTCTTGGGTTCCTGGGCGCACAGTGCGCCTGCCAGAGAAAGCGCCAGTAGCGAGACGCGTCGCATAGGTTGATTATAACTGGGTCTGAAACGTAAGAAGGCAGTCGCAGGTGGCTCAGGATGGCATCCCAATGTTACTTGGTTTCCCAAGATTGGTCAATTTGCATTCTTAGTGGGGCGGTCCCCCTGGACCGCAGCCGACGCCCTCGTCGGCTTGCTGGGTT
>PMOK01000291.1 GCA_003162425.1 Bryobacterales bacterium
CCGGTGTTGTTCGCGCTCGCACGCGCGCTGGGCGAAGCGTGGCCGGGAGACGTTCCGCGGGATGTCTTGCTTCGGCGCGCATTCGGAGCGAAACTCGTGGACGAATCGCATCGCGCGCGGTTGCGTGTCGAAATCGGGCGGCTGCGCAGAATGCTTCGGACACTCGCCACGGTAAGCGCGACCAAGAGCGGGTTTCTACTGGCGCCGTCGAGTGCACGCGAGGTCGTCGTACTCGCACGGCCCGTCGAAGGTGAGCATGGGGCGGTGCTGGCCTTTCTCACCGACGGTGAATCCTGGTCGAGCTCGGCCCTGGCGCTGGCGCTGGGCACCAGCCAGCGCACTGTGCAGCGGGCGCTCGACTCGCTCGCGGCCGCAGGCAGAGTGCAGGCGTTCGGCCGCGCCCGGGCTCGCCGTTGGATGACTCCGCCCGTGCCGGGATTCACGACGACATTGTTACTCCCGGCTCCGCTGCCGAGCGACTAGGATGGAAGCATGAAACGATCAGCGGCCAAAATCGTTCGCGAATACGGGCCCTTTCCGGGAGCCGAGAGAGTGCATGGCGTCACTTATGACGGCCGGCAAGTCTGGTTTGCGTCCGGAGACAAGCTGAACGCTTTCGATCCGTCGAGCGGCGAGACGCTCCGCTCGATCGACGTCCCCGCGCACGCTGGAACGGCTTTCGACGGCCAGCACCTGTTTCAGATCGCCGAGGATCGTATCCGGAAGATCGATCCGGAAACCGGCCGGGTGCTGGCTACGATCCCCTCGCCCGGCGGCGGCCGTGACTCCGGGCTCGCCTGGGCCGAAGGCACGCTGTGGGTGGGCCAGTATCGGGACCGCAAGATCCATCAGATCGATCCCGAGACCGGGGCGATTCTTCGCACCATCGAGTCCAACCGCTTCGTTACCGGGGTCACCTGGGTGGATGGAGAGCTTTGGCACGGCACTTGGGAAGGTGACGAAAGCGATCTGAGGCGAATAGATCCTCGGACGGGTGAGGTGCTGGAGCAGCTCGATATGCCGGCCGGTGTCGGCGTGTCGGGCTTGGAATGCGATGGCGGCGATCAATTCTTTTGCGGCGGAGGAGCCAGCGGGAAGGTGAGAGCCGTCCGGCGGCCCAGGTGAGACTCCGAGGTCCTCGTCGATTCCATGAGCAAGTGATCGAGGCAGGCCCCTTTGAGTGCACACTCATAGAAAGGTTCAAATGACCGCAAACGCCCATCACCAAAGCCACATTGGACGTGTCGGCAAACATGACTTCTGTCCGAACTTGTTGCCTGATTACGCCACATCCCTGGTTTGGCCCGTCTTTCGTCAAACTGCCGAGTACTCGGATCGGCGGTCACCAGCCGAATTACCGGTACGAATCCTGATCGGCGAACGATACCGCTCGATTCCGGGTGACTATTATTCGTTGCGGAATCGGAACGATTCTACTAACCGTCATTTCGAGTCGTGAATTCAGCATTCCGTGCGTTGGCTGCAGCTTCGCGGCTTTGAACTTCAGAGTCCGATCTCCCGTGATTCAAGATCGACTTGAACGAAGCCTAAGAGGCAGACGCTTCGCGTGAGTGGTTCTCAGCAGTATTCGTCGGTTGGTATATTGTCGGGTCACAAGGAGGTCATCCCTGTGACCCATTTACGCAAATTGATGCTCGAAGAACTCGAGCGTCGAAATTATTCACAGCATAGGCGGAGGAACCTTAATCGCCGTTCTTTTGCCAGATGGCGAGGGATCGTTCAAATCCCTGCTCAGCGCCAGGAAGATCTTCCTGCAATTGGTGCACGATTGCGATGTTGTAGCCTGTGTTGGCAATCCGTCCAGTATCCTCCCGACCCTTCCCGTGACTCCTCGTAAAGTTGGAGGGCTTGACGCAGATCCCCCTGCTCCATTCGTTCGTCGGCGATGTTCCCGAGAGCCTTCGCCTGGGCGTTCCTGTTTTCCAGGAGCCGAAAACCGGCCAGTGCCTGACGGTGCATTTTCTCGGCGTAGCGGGATCACCCTGGGCTTGATAAACCAGGCCGAGATTGTTAAACATGATGGCGACGCCCAAAAAGAGGTTGGAGGCGCGGACCGGAGTCGAACCGGTGAATAAAGGTTTTGCAGACCATCGATTTGTTCCGCTAACCTATTTCCTGTCAATATTTTCCTACCAATTGCGGTAGTATGGTCCGGTTTCCGTCCGGTCGCAAATCCGGAATGCCCCCGAGCTTCCTTCAGCGCTGACAGGCGGTTTTGTGGCCAGCGTGACCGCAGACATCGCTTCGGGCGCGAGAGGGCGCAACGCAGCAACGCCGACGAACACTACGGGTGGACTTACTGGACGCAAACTACTAGAACGCCGTTTGGAGCCAACCAAAGCTTACGGACGGGACCATCCTGGAGTTGATTAACTTCCCTCTGCTGCTCTCTTTGCAGCGCACCGACTCATCACGTATCGTCTCAAGCACCTTCAACGTGAGCGGCTGGCAGGCCCACCAATGCTACCTATCAGTGATAGCGGAGCCAGAAGAACCGCAACTCACTGCGAGAGGGCTTTAACGAACTCGTAGAGGAAGGTCTGACCCTCATAAAATGAGCGGACCAGCATGCGCTCGTCGCGGCCGTGCGCGCGGACGTCATCGCGGTCCTGAAAGAACCCCTGGACACCGTAAGTCGGAATCCCGGCGACGCGAAGATACCGTCCATCGGAGCCGCCCACCGACATCGTGGGCACGGTGACTACTCCGGGCCATATCGTATCGGTAACACGGTTGAACGCTTTCGTGATGTCAGGCCGCAAAGGAGACGCTGGACTGGCACCCTCGCTGACTGTGATCGTGATTTTTACCTGGTCGTCGGCGATTAACTTCGTTAACTCGGCCACGACCCGTTCCACCGAGTCGTCCGGCAGCAGGCGACAGTTGATGTTGGCTACGGCTAGTTGCGGCAGCGCGTTGCTGGCGTGGCCACCTTCGAGCTGGGTAGCAACGCACGTCGTTCGCATCATTGCATTAAGCGGCGCCGATGCCTCTGCGATGCGGCGCATCGCCTCACGATCGCCCTCGGCCACCGCGGCCATGTCTGCGGCCAGATCGCCAGAGGCAGTCTTCGCCGCTTGCCGGAAATACTCGCGGGTGATGTCGTTGAGGTGGAAGTCGAACTGGAAGTCGGCGAGGCGATGCAGGGCGTCTGCGAGGTGATAGATGGCATTATCCCGTACGGGGCGCGCGCTATGACCGCCTTTATTGCGAACTTCCCAACGTAAATTTACGAACTGCTTCTCCGCCAATCCCATATCGTTCTCGACGCGCTTGCCGTCTACCAACATGCCGCGCGCACCTTCGTTGAGGGCAAACTCGGCCTCAATCAGGTCCCGATGTTTCTGCAGTAGCCAATCGACGCCGTTGTAGGGTCCGCCGCCTTCCTCGTCGGCGGTAAGCGCCAGAATCAGATCGCGGTTAGGCTTAAAGCCCTCGCGCTTAAATCGCAGCAGAGTGGCGACCCAGACGGCGGCCTGCGCTTTGTCGTCCGCAGTACCGCGTCCGTAGAAGTAACCGTCTTTTTCGAGAAAGACGAAGGGATCTACAGTCCAATCCTCGCGCCGCGCCTCAACCACGTCGATGTGGGCCAGCAGAAGGATCGGCTTGCGCGCGCCCGTGCCCTGATAGCGGACCACGACGTTGGCCTTCGCCGGGATGGCACCGCCGACAAAAATGTCGGAGGCCGGGAACCCGGCCGCTTTGAAACGGGCGGCGACTGACTCGGCGATGGGCGTCGTGCTGCCGGTGGTGAACCCTGACTTCACCTCGATCATTTGCTTGTAAATCTCGCGCGCTAGTCGTTGTTCGGCTGCGGGAGGCATGGTGTCGGCGGCCCAGACGCGCACACAAAATAACCAAACGAGTGCAAGACGCATTGCGCCATTGTGCCACAGGTGCGCCTGTTCCAACTTTGACCGATAAAGAGCGATTCGGTCGAGGACGATCGCGTAACGGGAGAACCCGGACCATCGGTGGTCCTCGCCCGAGCCAGAAGTCGGATTCGAGGAAGTTTACCGAAAGGCTGGCCGAACTTCGACGTGACAGGCAAAAGAACAAATCTTGATGCGAATGTACTTGGGTGATTCATAAACTATTTGTCAGGACACGGTCCGACAAGGAACGCCACTAAACGACCTGTTTCGACAGTAAGAATGACACAGCTACAGACACAGTTTGTTCGCTGAAGTTTCGCCAAAATTCCCTGACCGCCAGCGATTCACGTCGGAGGTCCAATCAGCTTCACTTCCGAACTCGTCCGTCTATCGCTGTCGGTCAGGTTGGTGCCATTAGCCCCAGTCGCGCCGGTAGGGCCCTGTGCCCTTGTGAAACCTCGGGCTCCCGTGGCTCCCGCCGGTCCAACGGCTCCGGGTTGCGCCCGCAGCGCGAGCCTTGTGCACCGGTTGGGCCAGCCGGTCCTGCCGGCCTCTGTGCGCCCTGTGCTCCTCCTGCAGCAAAAAGTAGCCAATACGGGTTTGAGCGGCCGTCCAATGGGCTCGTGGATGGATCGTTGGGACTCGCTGGCAAAGTGTCCGTGACTACAATAGGTACTGCCATTGGCGTCCGTGACCACCGCATACCCACTGCAGCCGGTGCCGCTGTTCCACGGACCTGCGTTGGTGTAGCCCCGTCCAGTGGCGCCCGTTGCGCCGGCCGTGCCCGCCGGTCCCACCATCCGACCAATCTGCGAACGTGCATGTTGTTCCAGCTACCTCAGTGCCCGGTGCCCGACAGCGGCACCGTCTGCGTGCCCGGCCGCGCATCGTCCGTCACATTCAACGTCGCCGAGTACGAAACCCTAGCGACCGGCTTGAACGTGACGCTGATCGTGCAACTGTTGCCGGCCGTGAGCGAACTACCGCAATTCGAGGCCGGCGTGAGCGTGAATTCCGTTGCACCCGCGCCCGTCACCTTCATGCCGGTAATCGACAGCGTGGTAGCGCCCGTATTCTTGAACGTCACGGTTTTGGTCACGCTGGTGTTCACAGTCTGATTCCCGAAACTGAGGCTGGTGGGATTGAAGCAGGCCTGCGGATCGATCACCGTCGCGGTCAGCGTGACCGTCTGCGGATTGCCTGGCGCATTATCCATAATGCTCAAGGTTGCGGTTTGCGGGGCGTAGTACGCACCCGCGATAAAGGTAACCGAAATCGTGCAGTGACTGCCCCCCGCCAACGACTTCGGGCACTCATCGACTTCCACAAATTCTTTGGA
Organism: Bryobacterales bacterium; assembly: GCA_003162425.1. Classification (GTDB taxonomy): domain Bacteria; phylum Acidobacteriota; class Terriglobia; order Bryobacterales; family Bryobacteraceae; genus Palsa-89. Next base: position 5,236 of record PMOK01000291.1, read on the forward strand.
GTTGCCTCCCTTCACGATCGAAATGAATGGACCGCTGATGCTAATGGGGGTCGTAGCCCTATTGGTCACCGTGAAGTTCTCGGTAGTGACGCTTCCCAGATACACCGTGCCGAAGTTGTAAGAAGGGGACGGAGACACGGTGAGCGCCGAAATGAAGTTTGCGGTTACGCTCTCCGGCCCAGTCATGGTGACGTTCGTTGAGGCGCTGCTGGCACTGGCCACCGGGCCAGTCCAGCTTGAAAAGACGTAGCCCGCGCTCGGCGTCGCTACGAGAGGCACCGGCGTGCCCGCTGCGTAGTAGCTGCCGGAAGCCGGAGAGACTGACCCGCCGCCGGTCGGACTCACGCCCGTCGTCAGCAGATACGACGTGTTGAAGCTGGCGTTGTAAGAGGTTGTGCCGGCCGAAGCCGTCACCGAATGTGATAAGGCTCCGCTATCCGACCAGCTCGCGAAGGTGTACTGGGTACCGGCTGTCGGGGTTTCGGGCGATGTGGTGGCGATAGTGTGCGGGCTACCAACCTGCCAAGTTGCGGCCACGGGTGCGGCATGCGGCGTGCCGTCATCCACACTTACCGCCAATCCCGACGGTGAAGTGTTGATGGTGACGCCAACATTGTTCACCACGAAATTCGCCGTAACGCTCTCTGGCCCAGTCATGGTGACGTTCGTTGAGGCGCTGCCGGCACTGGCCACCGGGCCAGTCCAGTTCGCGAATTTGTAGCCTGTGTTGGCCGTCGCCAGCAGAGGCACCGGCGTGCCCGCTGCATAATAGCTGCCGGAAACCGGAGAGACTGTCCCGCCGCCGCTCGGACTCACGCCCGTTGTCAGAAGATACGACGTGTTAAAGCTGGCGTTGTAGGAGGTTGTGCCGGCCGAAGCCGTCACCGAATGTGATAAGGCTCCGCCATCCGACCAGCTCGCGAAGGTGTACTGGGTACCGGCTGTCGGGGTTTGCGGTGAAGTAGTGGCGATGGTGTGCGGGCTCCCGACCTGCCAAGTTACGGGCACGGGTGCGGCTTGCGGTGCGCCGCCATCCACACTGACGGCCAATCCCGACGGTGAAGTGTTGATGGTGACGCCAACGTTGTTGACCACGAAATTCGCCGTAACGCTCTCTGGCCCGGTCATGGTGACATTGGTTGAGGCGCTGCTGGCACTGGCCACCGGGCCAGTCCAGTTCGCGAACTTGTAGCCGGTCGCGGCTGTCGCTACCAGAGGCACCGGCGTGCCCGCTGCATAGTAGCTGCCGGAAGCCGGAGAGACTGTCCCGCTGCCGCTCGGACTCACGCCCGTCGTCAGAAGATACGACGTGTTGAAGCTGGCGTTGTAGGAGGTTGTGCCGGCCGAAGCCGTCACCGAATTTGATAAGGCTCCGCCATCCGACCAGCTCGCAAAGGTGTACTGGGTACCGGCTGTGGGGGTTTGCGGTGAAGTAGTGGCGAGTGTATGCGGACTGCCGATTGCCCAGGTAAAACTTTGTGTGCCCGTATAGGAGACGCCGCCATCCACCGAAATCGTCGGCCCCGATGTGCTGGTGGCGACTGTCACGCTGACAGTGGCCGCGGGAATTGTTACGGAGGAGGGATTGGACGCGACGCTGACACCAGATGGAGCCTTGCCGGATGCGGATGCCGTGTTCGTGATCGATCCCGCGGTTAGGTCGGCTTGCGTAGTGGTGTAGGTGGCGGTGCAGGTCTCAGACGCCCCAGGCGCCACTGAAGCACTGAGGCAGCTGATTGCGCTTAAGCCAACATGCGGATCCGTGACCGAGACTGCGGTCAGGTTAACGTTGCCCGTATTGGTGACAAGGTAGGAGTAGGTGATCGGAGTTCCGGGCGCCGAGTAACTCGTTACGCTTGCGCTCTTCACCAGACTCAGTGCCGGAGTATCGATCGCCGCTACGGTTAATGAGGATGTGGCTGTGACTGCGGGACCGGTTTGAGGTGTCCCGCTTGCCGTTCCTATGTTAGAGATCGATCCCGCATCCACGTCTGCCTGCGTGGTGGTATAGCTGGCGGTGCACGTTTCAGACGCCCCCGGCGCCAGTGAAGGACTGGGGCAAGTGATTGCGCTTAAACCCGGCTGAGGATCCGTGACCGAGACAGCGGTCAGGTCCACGTTGCCCGTGTTTGTGACCTTGTAAGAGTAGGTGATAGCAGTTCCGGGCGCCGAATAATTCACTACGCTCGCGCTCTTCACCACACTTAGTGCCGGGGAATCGGATGCCGGTATGGTTAGTGAGGATGTGGCTGTGACTGCGGGACCGGTTGGAGGTGTTCCGCTTGCCGTTCCGGTGTTAGAGATCGATCCTGCATCCACGTCAGCTTGCGTAGTGGTGTAGGTGGCGGTGCACGTCTGGGAGGCCCCTGGCGCCAGTGAAGCGCTGGGGCAGCTGACTGCGCTTAAACCCGTATGAGGATCCGTGACCAAGACAGCGGCCAGGTCCACGTTGCCCGTGTTGGTAACAAGGTAGGAGTAGGTGATAACAGTTCCGGACGCCGAATAATTCGCTACGTTCGCGGTTTTGACCACACTCACTCCCGGCGTATCGGACGCCGATATTGTTAATGAGGATGTGGCTGTGACTGCAGGACCGGTTGGAGGTGTTCCGCTGGCCGTTCCAGTATTCGAGATCGATCCCGCGTCCACGTCGGCCTGCGTGGTAGTGTACGTCGCGCTGCACGTTTCCGAGGCCCCCGGCGCCAGCGTACCACTGGGGCAACTCACTGCGCTTAAACTCGGCTGAGGATCGGTGACCGAGACAGTGGTCAGGTCCACGTTGCCCGTGTTGGTGACCAGGTAGGAGTAGGTAATCAGAGTTCCGGGCGCGGAGTAACTCGTTGCGCTCGCGGTCTTCGCCAGAGTCAGTGCCGGCGTGTCGGAGGCAGATATTGTTAATGAGGATGTGGCTGTGACTGCCGGACCGGTTGGAGGTTTTCCGCTTGCCGTTCCGGTGTTAGAGATCGATCCGAAGTCCACGTCGGCCTGCGTAGTAGTGTAGGTTGCGGTGCACGTTTCCGAGATCCCCGGCGCCAGGGAAGCACTGGGGCAACTGACTGCGCTCAAACCAACATGAGGATCCGTGACCGAGATTGCGGTCAGGTCTACGTTGCCCGTGTTGGTGACTTTGTAGGAGTAAGTGATAGCGGTTCCGGGCGCCGAGTAGCTTGTTACGCTCGCGCTCTTCATCACGCTCACTTTCGGGGCAGCGGTCGCCGGTATGGTTAATGAGGATGTGGCCGTGACCACGGGACCGGTTAGAGGTGTTCCACTTGCTGTTCCGGTATTAGAGATCGATCCTGCGTCCACGTCGGCCTGCGTGGTGGTGTAGCTGGCGGTGCACGTCTCAGACGCCCCCGGCGCCAGTGAAGCACTCGGGCAAATGATTGCGCTTAAACCAACATGAGGGTCCGTAACCGAGACAGCGGTCAGGTCAACGTTGCCAATGTTGGTGACCTTGTAGGAGTAGGTGATCAGAGTTCCAGGCGCCGAGTAACTCGTTGCGCTCGCGCTCTTCGCCAGACTCATTGCCGGGGCAGCGGTCGCCGGTATTGTTAATGAGGATGTGGCTGTGACTGCGGGACCGGTTGGAGGTTTTCCGCTGGCCGTTCCGGTGTTAGAGATCGAGCCCGCGTCCACGTCGGCCTGCGTGGTGGTGTAGGTGGCGGTGCACGTCTCAAATGCCCCCGGCGCCAGTGAAGAACTGCTGCAGCTAATTGCGCTTAAACCAACATGAGGATCAGTGACCGAAACAGCGGTCAGGTCTACGTTGCCCGTGTTGGTGACTTTGTAGGAGTAAGTGATCAGAGTTCCAGGCGCCGAGTAACTCGTTGCGCTCGCGCTCTTCGCCAGACTCATTGCCGGGGCAGCGGTCGCCGGTATTGTTAATGAGGATGTGGCTGTGACTGTGGGACCGGTTGGAGGTTTTCCACTTGCCGTTCCGGTGTTAGAGATGGATCCCGCGTCCACGTCGGCCTGCGTGGTGGTGTAGGTGGCTGTGCACGTTTCCGAGATCCCCGGCGCCAGGGAAGCACTGGCACAACTGATTGCGCTCAAACCAACATGAGGATCCGTAACCGAGACAGCGGTCAGGTCTACGTTGCCTATGTTGGTGACCTTGTAAGAGTAGGTAATCAGGGTTCCAAGCGCCGAGTAACTCGTTACGTTCGCGGTCTTCGCCAAAGTCAGCGACGGCGTTTCGGTGGCCGATATTGTTAATGAGGATGTGGCTGTGACCACGGGACCGGTTGGAGGTTTTCCGCTCGCCGTTCCGGTGTTAGAGATCGATCCCGCATCCACATCGGCCTGCGTGGTGGTGTGAGTGGCGGTGCACGTTTCCGAGATCCCCGGCGCCAGGGAAGCACTGGCACAACTGATTGCGCTCAAACCAACATGAGGATCCGTGACCGAGACAGCGGTCAGGTCTACGTTGCCCGTGTTGGTGACTTTGTAGGAGTAGGTGATCAGAGTTCCAGGCGCCGAGTAACTCGTTACGTTCGCGGTCTTCGCCAGACTCATTGCCGGGGCAGCGGTCGCCGATATTGTTAATGAGGATGTGGCTGTGACTGCGGGACCGGTTGGAGGTTTTCCGCTCGCCGTTCCGGTATTCGAGATCGATCCCGCATTTACGTCGGCCTGCGTGGTGGTGTACGTCGCGGTGCACGTCTCAAACGCCGCCGGCGCGAGTGTAGTACTGGCGCAGCTGATTGCGCTCAAACCAACATGAGGATCCGTAACCGAGACAGCGGTCAGGTCTACGTTGCCCGTGTTGGTGACCTTGTAGGAGTAGGTGATCAGAGTCCCAGACGCCGAGTAGCTGGTTACGTTCGCGGTCTTCGCCAAAGTCAGCGCCGGCGTTTCGGTGGCCGATATTGTTAATGAGGATGTGACCGTAACCGCGGAACCGGTGGGAGGTTTTCCGCTCGCCGTTCCGATGTTAGAGATCGATCCCGCGTCGAGGTCGGCCTGCGTGGTGGTGTAGGTTGCGGTGCACGTCTCCGAGGCTCCCGGCGCGAGTGTAGAACCGGGGCAGCTGATTGCGCTTAAGCCCACATGAGGGTCCGTAACCGAGACAGCGGTCAAGTCAACATTGCCCGTGTTAGTGACCTTGTAGGAGTAAGTGATCAGAGTTCCGGACGCCGAATAATTCGCTGCGTTCGCGCTCTTCACCAGAGTCAGCGCGGGGGCAGCGGACGCCGGTATTGTTAATAAGGATGTGGCTGTGACTGCGGGACCACTTGGAGGCGTTCCGCTGGCCGTTCCAGTGTTAGAGATCGATCCCGCGGTTACGTCGGCCTGTGTGGTCGTGTACGTCGCGGTGCACGTCTCCGAGGCCGTCGGCGCCAGTGAAGGACTGGGGCAACTGACGCTTAAATCCACCTGAGTATCCGTAACCGAGACGGAGTTCAAGGTTACGTTGCCCGTGTTGGTGACCTTGTAGGAGTAGGTGATCGGAGTTCCTGCGGCCGAGTAGTTCATTACGCTTGCGGTCTTCACCAGAGTGATTGCCGGGCTAACCACCGCATTTATCGTTAATGTAGAGGTCGCTGTGGCAACGGAACCGGTTTGAGGCGTTCCGCTTGCCGTTGCGGTGTTCGTGATCGAGCCAGCGTCCACGTCAGCCTGCGTTGTCGTGTACGGCGCGGTGCACGTCTCATTCGCCAACGGCGCGAGCTGGTCGCTGGGGCAACTGACTGCTCCTAACGCCGAATCCGTGACCGAGACCGAGGCGAGGTCTTCGTTCCCTGTGTTGGTGACGAGGTAAGAGTAAGTGATCGTCGTAATGGGCGCCGAGTAGCTCGTTGGGTTCGCGCTCTTCACCACGCTGATTGCCGGGGAATCGGAGGCCTGTATCGTCAATGGAGATGTGTCAGTGATTACCTGATTGGAAGGAGTTGTCGCGTTTACCGTTCCGGTATTAGAGATCGATCCCGCGTCTACGTCTTCTTGCGACGTCGTGTAAGTGGCAGCGCAAGTTTCCGAAATCCCCGGCGCGAGTGTGGTGCTGGTGCAATTGATGGCGTTTAAACCCATTTGCGGGTCCGTGACCGAGACAGCGCTCAGGTCCACATTCCCCGCGTTGGTGACTAGGTAGGAGTACGTGATCGTCGTATTGGGCGCCGAGTAGACCGTTGGCATCGCGGTCTTCAGGAGAGTTATCGACGGAGTATCGTTCGCAGGTATCGTTAATGAGGAGACTGCCTGTACTACCGCACCGGAAGGGGTTGTTCCGCTTGCCGTTCCGGTATTCGAGATCGATCCCGCGTCTACATCTGCCTGCGAAGTGGTGTACGTCGCGGTGCACGTTTCCGAGGCCGCCTGCGCCAGCGTGCCATTCGGGCAATTTACTGCGTTTAAACCCATCTGAGGATCCGTCACCGAGACATTGGTCAGGTCTTCATTGCCCGAGTTGGTAACTAGGTAGGAGTACGTGATCAGAGTTCCCGGCGCCGAATAACTCGCCGCGCTTGCACTCTTCACCAAAGTCAGCCCTGCCACGCCGGGGACCGATATGGTCAGTGATGAGACCGCCTTCGCCGAGCAAGCTCCTGTTCCGTTTACCGTCGCGGTGTTGGAGATCGATCCAGCGGTAACGTCGTTGTCCACCGTCTGGTACGTCGCCGTACATGTCTCCGAGACCCCAGCGTTCGGTGCACTGTTGGGACAACTGATGGCGCCCAATCGATTATCCGTGAGCGTGATGTCGAGGCTTGCGCCGCCCGTGTTCTTAACAGCGTAGGAGTACGTGATCGTAGTTCCAGGTGTAGAGTAGCTGGTTACGTCCGCGCTCTTCACCAGTGTCAATGAGCACGAAGGGGGTGGCCCGCCGCCGCCGCATTTTACAGAATTGCTCCCCCCAACCGAGCAAGCAGAGATTGTTTTTTCTTTCACCATCGGCACTCCGATCGCGCCTGTCCCTGCATCGGCCCCGCTTCCGGTTTTTGAGGCTTGGTAGCTGAATGCTCCGCTGCTAGAGTCTCCGAAACTTGAGCCGACGGAAAAGTTACCTAAGTCGGCTGGCCCTTGGATGTCGGGACCCGCGTAGTAGAACGTCAAATTCTGAAGCTTCGCACTGTCGTACGGGCGCTGGGTTGAGGGCGTGTATCCCCTCACCTGAACGCTCACCTTCCAACCGGCGGGTAGGTTCGCGGAGCCGGCGATATAGCCGGTGAAATCGTAAATCGTGAAGAATGTTCCGGTGCATATCGATCCGCGTGCACCGCCGCTACAGCCTTCGCCGGGAACTTTTGCCGTAACCGTCTCCGATGCATCGAGCGTGACATGATACGTCCAGGTGTAATTACCTTTCGACCGCTCGACTACCTGCGTTCCCGTCGGAGTTATTTGCGCCTTTACGGACCCGGCTACAGCAAAAAACACAATCAGCGTGCCTAAGACGAGCTTTTCTGCGCGATTCATTGGTCTCTCCTTTTGGCCTGAGCCAGTGTTCGACGAGCCGCTGAGTAGCCTACGGTGGTCTTCGTTTAGTTGCTCTCAGCTTGTTAAGCGGAAAGGGAAGATGAAAAACCGCAAACGTGGAAAAGAACCCGTACTGGGCGGCCTAAGGCGTTTAGCCCCTTGATCGCATGTTAAAATCGATCGAACAACCTAACAACACGTGATAAATAAGCGGGCAGGGGCGAACAGGGGGACTCCATGACGGGGCCGTCCGGAAGCGATATCACGCAACTGCTGCGGGCCTGGAACGGGGGCGATGAGAGCGCGCTCGAAAAGCTCATGCCCATCGTGTACGGCGAGCTGCACCGGATGGCGCGGCGGTACATGGCTCACGAGTCACCAGACCACACGCTTCAAACCAGTGCACTGGTGAATGAGGCTTATCTGCGGCTGGTGGATGCTGCGAATGCCAATTGGCAGAATCGAGTCCACTTTTTTGCCGTCAGCGCCCAGGCGATGCGGCGGATTCTGGTGGATTGGGCGCGGTCCCGTCAGGCCCTGAAGCGGGGTGGCGACGTCCGGCCCCTCCAGTTGGACGATGCATTGGCCGTGACCGAGGAGCAGTATGTGGACTTGGTCGCTTTGGATGAGGCCTTGAAGGCTCTGGCTGCTCTGGATCCACGCAAGAGCCAGGTGGTGGAACTGCACTTCTTCGGCGGCCTCAACCTGGAGGAAACGGCCGAGGTGCTGAAAGTCTCGAGCGACACCGTGCTGCGCGACTGGAAGCTGGCCAAGAGTTGGCTGCGTTGCAAGCTGAGCGGAGAAGGTCTGGATGGACCCTGAGCGCTGGCAGCAAATCGCAGGCCTGTATGAGGCGGCGCTGGAGGAGGAAAAGAGCCGCAGAGCGGCTTTCCTGGAGCGGGCCTGCGGTGGGGATGAAGCCCTGCGCCGGGCGGTGGAATTGCTGCTGGCGCAAGACGCGAAAAACGACGCGTTCCTGGAGGCGCCGGCGCTGGAAGTGGCGGCCAAGAGCCTGGCTGAGGATCAGGCCCGCCTGGCTGAGGCGGCGAGCGAACCCGACGTTCTGGTGGGCAAGACAATCTCGCATTACTGCGTCCTCCAGAAGCTGGGAGGCGGGGGCATGGGGGTTGTCTATAAGGCTGAGGACACGCGGCTGCATCGTTTCGTCGCCCTCAAGTTTCTGCCCAGCGTCGTAACGATGGGTCTGGTGGGGCATCCGCAGGAGCCCGTCCGGGACGCTGGGGATCGGACGCCCCCGCATGATCCGCAGACCCTGGAACGTTTCCGGCGCGAAGCGCGTGCGGCCTCGGCGCTTAACCATCCCAACATCTGCACGATTCACGACGTTGACGAGTTCGAGGGTCACCCCCTTATCGCCATGGAGCTGCTCGAGGGGCAGACGCTCCGCGAGCGAATTGCGGCAGGGGCGCGCAGCGCGACGCCGGTTGGGGAAGGCGAACCCCGTTCGCCCCTGCCGCTCGATACGGTCGTTGAGTTGGCGACTCAGATCGCCGACGCGCTGGACGCGGCGCACTCGAAAGGGATCGTCCATCGGGATATCAAGCCGGCCAACATTTTCGTGACCAGCCGCGGAGCGGCGAAGATTCTGGATTTCGGCCTGGCGAAGCTGACGGTGGCCTCTGACCGCCCTCTATCCGGGGGCGGGGACGCTGCGGCCGCGAGCGATGGGGATCCTTCGACAAGGGAAGGCCTCGCAGCGACAGCCGGGTCCGATCACCTTACCACCCCGGGCAGCGCCGTGGGCACGGTAGCCTACATGTCGCCGGAGCAGGCGCGGGGCGAGGAAGTAGACACGCGCACAGACCTGTTCAGTTTCGGCAGCGTGCTTTACGAGATGGCGACGGGCCGGCAGGCCTTCACCGGAAACACGTCGGGGGCGATATTTGGCGCCATCCTGCACCAAGCTCCCACGCCACCGCTACGCCTGAACCCTAAGTTGCCGCTCAAGCTCGAAGAGATCGTCCTAAAGGCGCTGGAAAAAGACCGCGACCTGCGGTACCAGAGCGCTGCCGAAATGCGCGCCGACCTGAAGCGACTGAAGCGTGATTCGGATCCGGATCGTGTAGCCGCGATGTCCGCATCGCCGCCGCCGGCGGGAATCATCTCATCGCCACCGACGGCGGTCGGAGCCCTTCGCTCCGCTCCAGGGCAGGCGCCGCCGCTACCAGGCGAGAGCTCTGATTCGCATTTGATCGCAACCATGGTGAAGCGCCACCAGAAGGCCGTCATCGCATTGACGGCTGGCGCGTGCGTGATCGCCGCCGCTCTGCTGTGGTTGGTTTGGCGCTCCCGCCAGCATCCGCCCCAGTTAACCGTGATGCCGTTAACGGAAAATGGGTTAGAGGCGCCCGTGGTGGATGCGGCGATTTCGCCGAACGGTAATTTCCTGGCTTATGCCGACGTCAGTGGCCTCTACTTGAAAGAGATCGGTTCGGGGCAAGTTCACGCTCTGTTCACCCCCACGGACGCCCGGATCTGGCGGATTGCCTGGTTTCCCGACAGCTCCAATCTGCTGTTCATCTCGATCTCGACTCAAAACGCGCAGCGCCAACTCTGGTCGGGGTCGATGTTCGGGGGCACGCCCCGCTTGCTCCGGAGCGACGTGGATCACGTCGCGGTCTCTTCCGATGGATCCGAGCTGCTCTTTACCAACGGCGCCCGTGACGAGATCTGGGCGATGGATACGAGCGGGGAAAACGCCAGAAAACTATTTTCCAAGGAAGGGCTTCACTTCGATCAGCCGGCCTGGTATGCGGGGCGGAGAAGGATCCTCTACCTCGCCGAAGGAGGGGATGCCCCCTTCGGGCCCGTCGGTTCTCTCGAATCGCTGGACCTGGAAACGGGCCAGTCTCTAACTGTGTGCAAAGCTTGCGCGGACTTCGGCGTGCTGCCTGACCGGCGCCTCATCTACGTTGCTAACGATCTTGTTTCGCTTTGGGAAGTCCCCATCGACGCGCGAACCGCCCGGCCAACTGGCGGCCCCCGCCAAATCACTGAACCGCACGGATATTCATACTTGCATCCGACCGTGTCGGCCGACGGTAAGCGTCTTGTTGTCTTGCAGCGCGACACCGGCGTTGCCAGGGGGTTCGGAGCGGTTGTCTTCGTGGCCGACCTGGAAGACGACGGAAGGCGTCTCAACAACGCCCGCCGGCTAACCTTGGGCGGTAGTGACTACGCTCACGCCTGGACCCCGGATAGCCAAGCCGTGGTATTCGAATCGCAGCGCAATGGCCGTTTCAATATCTTTAGGCAACGGCTCGACCAGCGGGTGGCCGAGCCGCTCGTGGCAGGCAGGGAATACGCAGCTTACGGCCGTTTCAGTCCTGACGGAGCATGGTTGCTCTACTTCCTGGGCGGAGTGGGCCAGCATCAGCAGCGGCTCATGCGCATGCCGGCTTCGGGGGGCCGTTCGGAAGTGGTCATCCAGAGTCCGGGGCTGGCGAATTATTACTGCACGCCCCCGGCGGCCAACCTGTGCGTGGCGGGAGAACGGGAGCAGAACCGCCTGGTGTTTTACGCCTTCGACCCCGCGCAGAAACTCCCCCCGGGAGGAATCCCGCAGAGTGACCTGCGCGAGCTGGCCAGGACGGATTATAATCCCAGTGACTGGGGCCTCTCGCCGGACGGCGCCAGCATCGCCATGGTCCGCCCCGACAACCGCGAAGGGCGCGTCCACATTATTTCGCTGCCGGGGCGCGGCCACGCTGGCCCAGGTATGGGAGCAGCGCCGGCGCACGATGTGCTCGTGGAAGGCTGGACGAATCTGTATAACTTGAACTGGGCCGCGGACGGAAAAGGGTGGTACATTTGCAACGCCCCCGTCGCGGGAGGCTCAACCTTCCTCCACGTCGACCTCCAGGGCCACGCCACCGTTCTCCAGTTTCCGGAGAACCTGAACAAGTTTTGGGGGGTGCCGTCTCCCGACGGACGTCACCTGGCCTATTCCAGAACCACGTTCACGGCGAACGCCTGGCTGCTTGAGAATTTCTAGCCTCCGCCTCTTCCATGGAACCGAAACTGCCGGTGCACCGGTAGCTGTGGTTACGGAGTTCCGGTTTTGCCACTGATCGATGGGACTCCCGGCTAGGTCCAAAGCGAATCAGTGTCGATCGGCGGAGAGGTTCAGAGTTCACTCGTATGCCGCGGCAGCGTTGTTCTTATGAACTTGTTCCAGGATGATCAGGAACTGGCGCTGCGCGCCGGGCATGAAGGAATCGTGTTGCTTAAGAACGAAAAGAACACGCTGCCGCTTCGGAAGGATTTGAAGTCGATCGCAGTGATCGGACCTGATGCCGAGAACCTCATGAACTTGCTGGGCGATTATTCGCCAAAAAAAATTACCCAGCATGTGGTCAGCATTTTGGAAGGAATCAAAGCCGCTGCCGGCCTGCGGGCTAAAGTAGTTTGGGCAAAAGGCTGCGGAGTTTTAGGGAGTGACAAAAGCGGAGAGCCGCGGGCAGGCGCGCCACGCCAATACGGAGTAAACATGGTGCCGAAATACGCTACCCCCGGTTGCCAGATTGTGTGTACGTGGAGTCACACACTTGTTCTGCGTTGCTCCGTCGTCCCCGCCAGCTTGATCTTTTGTCTTTTCTTTGCGGCTTTGCGGACTTCGCCCGTGCTAACATTTGCTAGCATGCTGGACGGTTCCCCGAATCGTGCTAGCGCGGGATAACGATCGGATTCGATGAGATTCATATTCCTAGTTCTGTTTTTTGTCCTGTTCGTGATTTGGCTATTGGCGTGGCTGATGTTTCATATCGCCAGTGGTCTGATTCACCTGCTCCTGCTTATTGCTGTGATTTCCTTGATCCTTCACTTGGTATCCGGTCGACGCTCCGCATAAAAAGACGCGGCGATTCGGCTTCGATGCGTGTAGGAGAGCGCGGATCGATAGCAATTGGTATTCCTAACGATGTGGCCATCTCGACGCAAAAATGCATGCGTGAAATCATGAGGCTGTGACGGAGGAAGCCAAGCTGCATCTCCTGACCTTTGAGCGCGGCATTCGCGTAATCTTTCTCACGGTTGTTGCGAATCTCTTCCAGCATCTCGTCATGTATATCCAGTCCGCGCCGTTCGCTTAGTAACGTGAGTGGCGTGTGATTGTCGAGGTAGTAGTAGAACTCGCTGTGGGGCCGCGGGAACGCTGCACCAATCGCCAGACCGTCGTATGATCAGCTTCAAGGCCGCGTTCCTCCAGCGGCCCCTCAACATCCCACAGCGACAGAGAATATCGAAGATACCAGCGGACCGCACAGAGAATCAGCGCCGGCTCTGTTTGCCGCCACTTGAAGATCGTCGGTCGCGTAGCCATCTCACGATTCTTTCACGTTGTCAGCCGGGATCTACGGAAGTTGCAATACAACCTGAATTGGCGGGATGTCCTCCTTTTTTATGTACCCGACAAAACCCGCAATCAGCCTCGTTACTGAAGTTTTCCGCTGCCGTTAGCGATCACAGCGGAAGGGTAGGTGAACACCATGTTGAGAGAAGTTCCGTCCTTCGCCACCTGGATGCTCATCACCGCGCCTGCGAATTGGAAGGTGCCGGTACAGTCGTCGCCGATAACATAGGCAATTGGAAACGTCCGGCCCTGGAAAGCGCTTCCCCCAACGTTCCCGGCATCGGTGACTGTGATGTTGCCTTGGCCGTCGGCGATGAAGACCCCGTCATCGGTGTAGGGTCCAAACGCGACCGGGCTGGACTGGGTCTGAATGGAGCCGCTGAGATGGAACATGTAGGTCCCGTTCAGAGTAGCGGTGCTGCATTTCTGAGCGGAGGCGGTGGAAGAAAACGCCCCAACTCCACTGGCGGTGTAGAGACCGTAGAGCGGCGAGACCGCCTCATAGATTGGAGTAAAGGTTACTCCGCCTCCGGTTCCCTGATAGCCAAATGAGAGCGCGATCACCGCGCCTGTAATATCTCCCCATGGTGTGGGCACACTGTTGGACAAAACTTTGCCGGTGAGCACGGCCGAGGGTCCTGGCTGAGCAGTGGTGACAGCGGAATCCACGCGCATAATGTAATGGTCCGCTACGGGCGCGCTGGCGGGAGAGGGAAAAGGCACAGGAGAACCACCCGGCACTACAAACGCGTTCTGTTCGAGCATACGCGTGGCAGACTTATATATGAATTGTTGATGGACTTCGAGGGCGCCGCTCTCCAGAGCCGCCAGTACCGTGGCAGGAAAGCTGGGAGCAGTGGGAGAACTGATGCTCTTCAAAGTGAGCACCCGCTCGATGGTGAAGTCACCCACCTGTGCCTGGCCGGCCGCGCCAAAAGCAGCCAGAAGCGCCGCTGTGTTGAGGAAACGAAGCAATTTCATGTGATCTCCTTGACTGATTTACTGCGATTGATTTGCTGCTCGCATCCTGTAACGCGACATCCGGCGGCATTGTCCATCACGCGACTGCTATGATTTTTGGTGTCGCCATGGCTGGATCTGAAAGCGTCACCGAACTGCTCCTTGCGTCAAGCCATGGGATTGCTCCCGCGCACGAGCGTCTGGTGGCCTTGATATACGATGAGCTTCGCCGCTTGGCGCGAAACTACCTTCGGCGGGAGCGGCCCGATCATAGCCTGCAAGCCACGGCTCTGGTTCACGAAGCGTACGTGAGGCTGGTCGGGCAAGATCAGGTCGTGTGGCGAAATCGCGAGCATTTTCTGGGAGTGGCGGCGCAAATGATGCGGCGTGTCCTGGTGGATCACGCACGCGGCCGCGGGCGGGCCAAGCGAGGCGCGGATCGGCGCAGGATTTCCTTATCCGGCCTGGATCAAATGGCGGCCGCTGCCGCCGTCGATTTCAGCGCGTTGGATGCTGCGCTGACAGCGCTGGAGGCGCTCGATTCCCAAAAAGGCCGCGTCGTGGAGTTGCGCTATTTCGGCGGGCTCAGTATCCAGGAAACGGCTCGCGTGCTGAAGGTTTCAACCTCGACGGTGGAACGGGACTGGCGCTTCGCCCGGGCGTTCCTCCAACAGGAGTTGGAAGCAGGCCCCGCTGCTCCCGCCCGTCTCAGTTCCCGGAATTAACGGGCCTTCGCGCCCAGGGTGGATGTCCAGTTGAGCACTACCGAAATCGCCGGCCAGGCCTCTTCTCCGGCAGGTTCATTCATCAGAAATCGTTTCCCGTCGCCGGTGACGGCGTAATTGAATATGATGTAAGGTCCCAGCTCGCCGTCTATGCTGGCCATTTTGGTTTGGAACAGCGCGCCCGGAGTGCCGCTCTCCAAGTGCGATCCAGCCGAGATTATGGGCGCCGCCATCATTTTTCGATCGGCGCCGAGATAAAAAATCTCTTTTCCGTCACCCCGCCAGCGCGGTTGTGTACCTCCGTTGTTCGAGATCCTCGATTTGACCCCGCTGGCGGGGAAACCTTGCACGTAGACCTCCGGCCGGCCGGTTTCGTCCGACGCGTACGCAATCCACTTCCCATCGGGTGAGAATTGTCCTTGCTCTTCGGAGAACGCCGTCTGCGAGAACGGAAATGGTTTCCGGTCGCCGGACATGGGCAGTATCCATAGATCTTCCTGGGTGCCGTCACCCTCTCGAACAAAAAGCACAAATTTGCCGTCGCGGGACCAGTCGCAGAGATACTGCATTGCATTCGAGATGACCAGCAGCCCTGCATCGCCCACACCGGTCGCAGGCTTCTGGAACAGACCGTTGCCATTCCGAACGGAAGCAAATGCAATGCGGCTCGCATCCCCTGACACGATCGGCATAAACTGCCAGCCCGGTCCGAAAGTCAGCCGCGAATTCATGCCGCGTGCCACGTCGTACAGCCAGATGTCGCTGGCTCTGCTCGCCGGATCCAGCCGCTCCACCACCAGCTTCGAACCGTCGAGCGAAAGCTGCGGTTGCCGGTAACCGCCCGGCTCACCGATGGTCCCCAAACGCTTTCCGGCGCGATCGTACCAAACCAGTTGCGTGGTTACGATGTCGTCACCGGTCCCATATGCGAGCGTCCCATTTTCAGAAACCGAGAAGTTGCCTCCCGACACCGACGCAAATCCAATGCGTGACTCCAGGGCGAAAGCATCGCCGGTGAGGCGGAGCCGGCCTGCGTCAAAAGGTTGCGCCATCAGGGCACGCTCGCGGACGAAGAACAGGTATCCGGGCCGCGCGTAATCCGCGTTGGAGGGTTCTTCCTTCAGAAGGGAAGTCCGTCCGCTCGAATCCAGCGCGGCCAAGTAAACTCCCCTCGGGTGCTGGCCTGGACCAGGGTGAGAGAGATACAGGAAATGCCGGCCGTCCGGCAGGAAGGACGGCCACGACTGCCACTGTTCGCCATTCGACTGGTCCAGTTCCAACGCAGGTGTCGGTATTCCACCGCTGGCGGCCACCCGGTAAATCGGTGTTTGCGAAAGCCGGGATATCAGTATGACGTCCCCCAGTCCCCAACTTCCGCTGCGGCCGTCGGAAATGCTGCACACCACCTGAACGGCCGGCTTCCCGGCTGCCGCGCCCACCTCAGTTTTCCTGAGTTTGCCGTCCGCGAAGAAAGCAATGAAACGGCTGTCCCGCGACCAGAAAATGTGTGCCGCGCCTTCAGTACCCTCTAACGCGTGGGCCGCGAACGAATTCAAAGGACGCACCCAGACTTTATTGCGGCCGCCGGGCGTCCTGGCCACAAATCCAAGCTGCTGGCCATCCGGGGAAAGCCGGATTCTACCCGCCGCGATCAACGATGCGAAGGTCACATTGTCCGGCGCCGGCACCTGGAAACGTGTCACAGAAACTGGAGTGACAGATGGCGTATGCAGAAACCAAGCCAATCCCGTCAACAGCAGCGCGAAGGCCGCCACCAGCATCCACGGCCGCTCCCTCACCCCGGGGCGTGGAGGTGCGGGGAAGATTTCGAGTGGACCGCCTGCGGCGATGACCTGGAGTTGCAGCTTGACGTCCTGTGCCGATTGCCAACGGCTATCCGGATCTTTCATCAGACAGGTGCGTACAATCGAATCAAGGCCCGCCGGAGTGAGTGGCTGAAGACTGGAGACCGGAGGCGGATCCGCTGACAGGATAGCCGCGATTAAGCTCGCCTGGCTATCCGCGTCGAAAGCCTTTCTTCCGGTCAGCAATTCATAAAGCAGCGTGCCGAAAGCAAAAATATCCGTGCGCGCGTCGCTTTCTTTACCTTCCAACTGCTCCGGTGACATGTATTGGAAGGTTCCCAAAATAGTTCCCGGGTTGGTCAGCGCGGAAGTAGCTGTTTCCCCGGTCGCGGGTGAGGACGTGGCCGCGAACTTCGCCAAGCCGAAATCCAACAGCTTGGCGCCGGACTTGGTCAGCATCACATTTGCGGGTTTGAGGTCGCGGTGAGTTAAGCCGATTCGATGCGCCGCCTGGAGCGCGTCCGCTATCTGTATCGCTACCGCGAGCGCTGGTACCAGCAGCAGCGGGCCCCGCGCCAGGCGCGCCGCCAAAGTCTCCCCTTCCAGATACTCCATCACCAGATAATCAATGTTGTTCTGGCTGCCTATGTCGTACAGAGTGCAAATGTGCGGATGGCTCAAGGAAGATACAGCTCGTGCTTCGCGCTCCAACCTGGCGCGCGCGTCCGGATGCAGCGAAAGATGCTCGGGGAGGACTTTGATCGCTACGATACGTTCCAGGCGAGTATCTTGGGCACGATAGACTTCACCCATTCCGCCGGCGCCAATTTGGCCCAGTATCCGATACGGTCCCAGTTGGGATCCTTCTGCCAGCCCTTCGCTGGCCACTGACTCCCAGGGCGACCGGTCAAGTGCCCCCTCCCCGGAGTGCTTCAACAAGCCTTCCACCTGGCGGCACAATCCAACATCGTCGCCGCATTCGGAAATTAGGAAGGCTTCGCGTCGCGCCGGCTCGCACTCCAAGGCAGCGTGGTAAAGCTTCTCAAGCTGGAGGAGGCGTTCTTTGTCCATACTGCTCCACTCGACGGGTACACGGCATTGCCCTGGGTGCCAGCCTGGGGTATACCCTTGACTCCACCACATGGTCTCACACGTTCTGGTATCAGAAGCAATTCTGGCAACAGGCTGTCAGCCATTCTGAGCTTTGCGATCCCTTTAGACACCGAATTAGAGACGGCTAGATTACAATTACGAAGGTGCTTGAACGTCGCTAGCAGTTGATCAACTATTATTCCAGAAGCGCCCAAGTCCTAGATGACGGCGCATACGGCCTCAACTTCCACTACGTCGCTCGCGAGGTTTTGCCCAATCGCACGATGTTGCGCGCGCGGTTCGAGGACGACCCGCGCGCCGATTCTCGCGGCGCTGATTCAACGCTGGCGGACCTTCCGCTATGGCGATCCTCGGTGGATGACGTTTTTGCCATTGTAGGCGATATAAAAATCCGCAACGATAAGAACCCGGTAACGGCACTCGTCCAAGCGCTGACGCACGTAAGTGAACTGGCCACACCGAACCAATTGCGGCGCCTCAGGCGCTGCTACAGCGAACTTGAAACTTGTAGTCAGAGGATCGATTTAGCGGTCCTGCTTTACGAGTACGACCATGACACTCGTGCCGGCCGACAGGAATTGCTTCGAGTGTCCGAGGGCCTATCGAAGGCGCTCATTGACGACCAGGAAGTTAGCGAGCACCTCCGCGTCATTTCATTTCTTGATGTCCGCTTTAACCCCGCGATTCGTGAGATTCACTGCTCGACTCGCTTCAGCTACGGCTAGGAATAGTTCAGGCTCAACTCGGGACGCGTTTCTGGTGCACCTCTGTTGTCGGCGTTGATCCAGCTACCAATCGGCCCATCAAATCTATAAACTGGAGACCAACCTGATAAGATTCGCATCAAGGCGCCGTACCCCGCTAGGGGCACGCGGCGCATTGGAGGTGAAGAATGAAACGGAAGACTCAATTCAGGTGGCTGGCCTCGGCGGCCTTGGTGGCGCTGTTCGGCGCTCTTGCGCTTCTTGCGCAAAGCCGGGCCGATGTGCCGCCGTACCTCGATCCGAAACGGCCCATCAACGCACGCATTGATGACCTGATTAGCCGTATGACTCTCAAGGAGAAAGTGGGCCAATTGAATTTGCCCTGCGTCTACGTGGATGAGTTGGGAAAGGATATCCCTTCGAAGTTGGAAGCGTGCAAGAGGTTCGCCGCCGGGACTTACACTCACGAAATCGGGCCAGGCTGCGGTTTCTTCACGCTAGCCAATGAGATTCTGCGCAAGGATGCCCGCCAGCAGGCGGAATACTTTAACGAGTTGCAAAAAATCGCGCTGACTGAGACGCGGCTGAAAATACCTGTGCTCGAGGACGAGGAGGGCACCCACGGTGCGATGTTTCCGGGCGCCACAATCTTTCCGGAGGGCCTCGCGATCGGCAGTTCATTCGACCTCGAGCTGGTGAAGGCGATATACGCGGTTGCGGCCGCGGAGGCGAGAGCTGTCGGCATTCACATGCTGTCCACTCTGGTCATGGAGGTGAATCGCGATCCGCGCATGGGCCGCAACGAAGAAGCATATACGGAAGATCCTTACCTTTATTCGCGAATCGGCGAAAGCATTGTGCGGGCAACGCAGGGATCCGATATCTCCGCTCCGGACAAAGTCATCGCGGTGCTCACCGATTTTCCCACGCAAAGCGAGCCCGCCGGCGGCCTGGAGCGCGGCGCCATCGAGTTGTCGGAGCGCTCGCTGCGCGAGAATTTCCTGCCTCCGTGGATCGCGGCGATCACAAGAGCCGGTGGCTTGGGCGTGATGGCGGGATATCCGGAAGTGGAGGACGTGCCGGCGCACGCATCCGAGAAGTGGATGAACGATGTTCTGCGGCAGGAACTCGGCTTTCAAGGAGTGGTGGAGAGTGAAGGCGGGGGTTTCGGAACGCTGATCTACGAACACATTGTGAAAACTCAGAAGGAAGCGGGTGCGCTGGCCTTGAAAGCTGGGGTCGACCTGAACATCACCTACGAACCCGCCTACATGGGACCGCTGATTGAAAACGTCGAAGAAGGAAGAGTGCCTGTTGCCTTGGTGGATCGCGCGGTACGGCGGGTGCTGGAGCTGAAGTTCCGCCTCGGCCTTTTCGAGCACCCGTACGTGGATGTGGAGCACGCTGTCGAAACCGTCCACTCACCAGCGCATCAGGAACTGGCGCTGCGCGCCGGGCATGANNCAAAAAAGATTACCCAGCATGTGGTCAGCATTTTGGAAGGTATCAAAGCCGCTGCCGGCCCGCGGGCTAAAGTAGTTTGGGCAAAAGGCTGTGGAGTTTTAGGGATCGACAAAAGCGGATTCCCCGACGCGGTTCGCGCGGCAACGGGTGCGGACGTGGCGATCGTCGTTGTAGGAGAGAACCAGGGCCAGAATGACCTTGACGAGGAGAAAGATCCTCCTACCGACGGAGAAGGGCACGACGTGGCCAGCCTGGATCTCACGGGCGTTCAGGAGGACTTGGTCAAGGCTGTCTATGACACGGGAACGCCGACCGTCGTCGTGCTGGTGAACGGCAGACCGCTTTCCACCCGCTGGACGGCGGAACATGTGCCGGCGATCGTTGAGGCGTGGCGGCCGGGTGAGCGCGGCGGGCAGGCTGTGGCCGATGTGCTGTTCGGCGATTACAATCCCAGCGGCCGCCTGGCGATTACGATTCCTCGCCATTCGGGCCAGTTGCCGGCTTATTACAACTACAAACCGTCAAAGGCTTACTGGATCAAGAATGAAAAGCGGGGCTACGCGGATATGCCCGCAACACCGCTTTATCCATTCGGTTACGGCCTGAGCTTCACAAATTATGAGTACACCAACCTGCACGTCGAGCCGGAGGAGATCCACCCAGGCGGCAGGGCTCGAATTAGCTTGCAAGTGAAGAACACAGGCGAGCGCGTGGGTACGGAAACCGTGCAACTTTATATCCACGAGAATGCAGCCCCAGTTTCCATGCCGATAAAACAATTGCGCGGATTTGAGCAAGTAAACCTCAAACCGGGCGAAACAAAAACGGTAACTTTCACGCTGGGCCCTGAAGATCTCCAACTGCTGGATATAGACATGCACTGGCGCGTGGTTCCAGGCGACTTCGAGATCATGGTGGGAAGGTCGTCGGAAGATCTGCCGCTCAATGGCACGCTGAGGGTAACACCATAGTTCCAGATCCTGCATCACTCAAGCTCTCGCAGATTGTTGCTCGTCTTTGCCGTCGCTATCGGGAATGGCCCTCGAGATATGCGATGACGACATTGGTGAGATCGTTTTCGACTTGCTCGGTAAATGGGTTTGTCTGGGTCTCGTATCCACCCTCGGCGAATGCCTGCCGCGTCGGCAGATAACCTAGCCAGCCATTCGCATACCCGAAGTAGAAGGTGTGCGGATATGGAGAGTGGTCGCGCACATTTATTGAGATCTCACAGAACAATTCTACGGGCGCCGACCAGAGTGCGACCTCGTCATTGATGAAAAGAAATCGTACCGGCATGCGGATGGTGCCGGCTTCCCCACTGGCGGCGTGTAAATAGTTGCCGAGACTCTGGTCCCAACCCAAGCCGGCACGACGCGGCGTCTCCACCACGCTCTCGCTTGGCCGTAGACGCACCTGAGATGTCCCCATAGCGAGGGAATTGTTGGCCGCAAGGATCCGATCGCCTAAAAGCACGTCGAACTCGGTGATGTGAAATGCGTTGAAACTCGGCTGCACAGTATAGATCGGCGCCAAGTCGCCGGCAGCGCCATTGATGAATAGCATCGGCGCGCCAATCTTTTGCTCGACGTAAGCCGCAACCGTTCCGGGTGCGTCGCCTGCGATGAGCGTGTTCTCCGGGCCAAGTGCGGTGCCGTGCATCGAGTAGTTTGCGATCAGCGCAATAGGCGTGCCGTCCGGGTGCTCCAGGCGGATCAGGCCGATCTGCCGGTCCGTTGGTCCGTCAGGGTTCAACCCGAGAGAGATGTGGCCATTGACATCGCGAGCGCGCCGATTGATATTGGCCGCCGAAAAACCCGTGCCTACAGCTAAACGCGCGGGAGCCAGTTTCGCCCGTGCTTCTTTAATGCCGTCGATCAGGAGTTTTTCCACCTGTGCGGTGTACTCCTGGTCGGGTTCGTGGTTGTACCGCTCCGGCATCATCAGCTTCAGGAGCCCGTGAGGTCCGACTTCCGGAGCGGAATGCGTGTGCGTGACCGTCCACCAAACCTGGATAGGCTCGATTCCTGTTTCGCGCTTCAATTGCGCGGTCATTTCGTCGTATACCGAGGGAGCGAACAGGCACAGGTCCGAAGAGATGAGAAAGAATTGGGTGCGGCCGTCATCAAGTGCAACGATGCGGTGGAAAATGTGATCGTGGATACCCGTGGACTTCCGGGCCGGATAGCCGGCAAGCCACTTGTTGGCGGAGGGAGTGATATCCACGGTCGCAACGGCGGCACGGAAATTCCCGGCGGCATCCGGCGCGCCGATTAGCGGAGTCGCACTCGACACAACGATTAGCGCCGAAATCAGCGGCCGCAATGCGAGCATTCACTTACCTCCTCGAAATAATGAAGCTATCACAAGCGGATCCGGGATAGCTATAGTTGTTGGTTCGCTATCGATGCTCTCGCCAACTGCGCCAGCATCGCATTCATGTCCGCCTGGATGGCTAGGAACTTATTTTCGAGGAATTGCACGTCGCGCTGATCAAACGATGCTCCCTGAGGTACGGATGTGCCCGCCTGCACTGACCGCGCGAGCCCGGCCAGATCCCGGATTGGTATCTCCTTCCCGACAGAATTTCGGAACTTCAAGGTGGGCACCGTCTCTATCACCGTCTCAATGAGCCTGACAGTCGTATCGATCCCACCGGCCAACTTGGCCATCCGCCACATCGTCTCGAAGCTCTGTTCCATGTGCCGAGGCTACCATGTAGCCATTTTGCGACTCATGCCAAAAGCCATGACGGTGCTAGGCGTTCTGGCGATGGTCCCGGTCTTGTGGTGTGATCAGCCAAGCTGCGAGATGGGCTAAGATAAACACTCGGCCGGCGGGGTCTGACAGGAATCAACGCTGTCCTCGGAGTTGAGTTCGGGCGCGAACTACTATTGTTTCAGCCACTGCTGTCGCCCACAAATTCTCGAGGAAGATCGGGAATCAGGTAACGGCCCTGATCATCGGTTACAACTTCCTTGATGTAGTGGGTAGGCAGCTCTGTTGTTTCCGCGATCACCCAGACGCCTGCCTCGGGTCCTTCGCTGCTGGAAACCACGCCGCCGATATCGTCCGCGTCAATTGTGACCGGCGGCCTCTGCTGTGCGTAGAGGTGGGTACGCAGTGCGAAGAAACAGGCCGCGATTCCAATCAGCACCATCCCGGCCAACTTCAGAAATCGGATCGTCCGCATGCTTGTCTCCCTTACCGGTACGACATTATATACCCCGGCCTGGGTCATCCGAAACATCGATCAGAAGCACGTGCCGCACTCCTTGCACTCCCTCCCACCTCCGTACTACACTAGTTCTTTCATGCTGTACCGCCCCTATAACTCGTTTCGATTTTGGTTTAGCACCTAAATCGCGGCGAGTGGTGTTGGCGTAAGAATACGAGATATTAAAAACCAGCCCACTCGAAAGAGTGGGTTTTTCATTTTAGGAAACGGCCATGATCATCTCAATGAAGCTCCACTCTTCCAAGGAAGAGATTGACCAAGTGTGCGAACGCATCCGGGATTTCGGCTATAAGATCCACGCCATCGAAGGCGAAGAGCGCGTTGTCATCGCCGCCGTGGGAGTGGGCGACGTCACCGCCTGCCTGGAATCCGTGGAAGCCATGCCGCAGGTGGAAAAAGCAGTCCGCATCTCGGCGCCCTACAAGTTCGTCAGCAAAGAATTCCACACGGAGCGTAGCCGCATCCGCGTCAATGGTTGCGAGATCGGCGGCGACGAGTTCATCGTAATGGCCGGACCCTGCTCGGTCGAATCTGAAAACCAAATCATGCGGGCCGCGGAAGGTGTGGCCGCCTGTGGCGCAAAGCTGCTGCGCGGAGGCGCCTTCAAGCCACGAACCTCGCCGTATGATTTCCAGGGACTCGAAACGGAAGGCTTGAAGCTCCTGGCCAAAGCCAAGCGCGCGACGGGCTTGGCGATCATCACCGAAGTGATGAGCGATCGCGACGTCGGCTTGGTAGCCGAATATGCCGATATCCTCCAAATCGGAGCGCGCAACATGCAGAACTTCGCGCTCTTGAAGACGCTCGGTAAATGCGGCCGCGCCGTTCTGTTGAAGCGCGGCATGAGCTCCACTATCCGGGAACTGCTGATGTCGGCCGAATACATAGTCGCGCACGGCAATCCGAATGTCATCTTGTGCGAGCGCGGTATCCGTACTTTCGAGACCGCCACGCGCAACACCTGCGACATCGCCGCCGTCGCCGTGCTCGATGAACTCACGCACCTGCCGGTGATCCTCGATCCCAGCCACGCCACCGGTAAGCGCAGCCTCGTTCCTGCGTTGTCCCGCGCCGCTGTCGCCATTGGAGCCGACGGCCTGCTGGTGGAAGTGCATCCGTGGCCGGAGAAGGCCGTCAGCGACGGAGCGCAGTCGCTCGACCTCAGCCAGTTCCGCAAGATGATGCACGATTTGCAGCCCTACCTCGATCTGTGGAAAGAATCGCGCGTGACACCAGCCACCGCCGCGGTGTAACCTTAGCCGTTAGGTGCATTTTCGTTTTCAGCCTTGGCAGCTCGCGTTGCTCTTGATCGCCGTTTGCGCGGCGTCCGTTGCCGGCGTTTATCTGTATCGGACGCGCGGTGGTTCCCACCCCTCCGACCTGGTTTCCTATCTGCCCACCGCCAACGCGACCGTCGTTTATGTGGATGTGGATTCGCTCCGCCGCTCCGGCATTCTCAAAATGATCACCGGTTCCAAAGCCGCTGAGGAACTCGAATACCGCCAATTCGTCGATGCAACCTTATTCGATTACCGGGAGGACCTGGATTCGGTCGCAGCCGCCTTCAAAGACGGGCAAGTCTTTCTGGCGTTAAAGGGGCGTTTCCATTGGAAGAACCTGATGGACTACGCCATCCGTCAGGGCGGATCGTGCCACAACAGCTTCTGCACAACACCCAGCAGCCGGCCCAATCGGCGTATATCGTTCTATCCGGTGAGGCCCGATCTAATGGGGCTGTCCGTCAGCCAGGACGATTTCGCCGCATACCAGGTTGCGCGCAAGTCCGGCAAGCTATCGCTCGCGCCCCCGCTCCAACCGGTGTGGGTGCTGGTTCCCGCTCTGGCGCTTCGCGACGCCGATTCACTGCCGGCTGGCACCAAGCCCTTCGCATCGGCGCTGCGGAACGCCGAAGAAATCGTTTTCACCATCGGAGCTCAAGAAGACCACCTGCAGGTATCGCTCAATGTCCAATGCCGTGACGCCAACGACGCTTCCGCGTTGCAGCGCGATTTCGAAAATACCACGGATACTCTTCGCAAATGGATCGCGCGGGAGCATCAGCACCCCAATCCAACGGATTTGAGCGGCGTGCTCGTGGCCGGAACATTCCATCACGACGATAAGCGCGTCTTCGGACAGTGGCCCATCCCGCGCGCGTTCGTGGATGCGATGGTTAGCGAGTCGTTTTAGTATGGAAAAACGCACTCTCGGAAAAACCGGCATGGATGTCACGGTTCTTGGCTTCGGAGGAGCCGAGATCGGTTATCAAGGTGTTCCCCTTCCAGTGGCAGACCGCCTGCTCAACGGCGCGCTCGACGCCGGCCTAAACGTGATCGATACAGCCGAATGTTACCCCAATAGCGAAGAATTGATCGGCAACTCAGTGGCCGCCCGTCGCAACGAATATTTTCTGTTCACCAAGTGTGGTCACGATAAAGATGGCGACGACTGGAACCCGAACAAGATGGCGGAACAGATTGACCGGAGCCTCGGCCGTCTGAAGACGGACCGCGTCGATCTTCTACAGTTGCATAGTTCGACCGAGGAGCAACTTCGCCAGGGCGACGTCATCGACGTGGTGAAGCGCGCCAGGGACGCAGGCAAAACCCGATTTATCGGCTATAGCGGTGACGGCCGCGCGGCGCTCTACGCGGTGGAGAGCGGCGTCTTCGACACCCTGCAGATCTCGGCGAGCATCCTGGATCAGGAAGCCATCGATCTCGCCATCCCCGCCGCGCACGCCCAAGGCATGGGCATCATCGCCAAACGCCCCATCGCCAACGCCGTTTGGAAACATGCTTCGAAACCCGATCCCTACTATCAGCCCTACTGGGAGCGCCTTCCCTCGCTGAACTACGAATTTCTCCACGGCGATTTCCAGAATGCCGTTTCCATCGCTCTTCGATTCACGCTCGCTGTGCCCGGAGTTCATACGGCTATCGTCGGAACAACGCAACCCGACCGCTGGCGTCAAAACGCGGAGCTTCTGACCGCCGGCCCACTCCCCCGGCAACAGTTCGATGAAATCCGAGCGAAGTGGAAATCCGCCGCTGGTCCCGACTGGGTGGGCCAGACGTAGGGCAGGATGCCATCCTGCGCGCGGTTGTTAACCGCGCAAGTCCTGATTTTGTGATATATTGGCTATCTGTGGGTAGGTCGCGTCTTGCGTAGTCCCGCTTTTCCAAACCTCTCATTAAGTCAGTGACAGGAGATTGCTCATGAACCTTCGTCCGCTACACGACCGCATTCTAGTTCGGCGCCTGGAAGAACAGGAAGCCATGCGAGGCGGCATCATCATTCCCGACTCCGCCAAGGAGAAGCCGCAACAGGCCGAAGTGGTTGCTGTCGGGAGTGGCAAACTATTGGAAGACGGACAGCGCGCCGCGCCCGACGTGCAAACCGGAGACAGAATTCTATTCGGCAAGTACTCCGGCTCCGACATCACTATCGAGGGCCAGGAATATCTGATTCTCCGCGAAGACGAAATCTTAGGAGTTCTCGGAAAATGAATAAACTAGCCTGCGTACTTTTCGCTGTTGCCTCTATCGGCGTCGCTTCGGCCCAGAAGGTCGCCGTGATCAATTCACAGAAGGCCGTCCTCGAAACTGTCGAGATCAAGAAAGCTCAAACGGACCTGGAAACCAAGTTCAAACCTCGCCAGGACAAGATCGTACAAATCCAAAAGGACCTGCAAACCATTCAGTCGCAGCTCCAGAGCGGCAAGCTGAACGCCATGGGAGAACAGGAGCTGAACGCCGAGGGAACGAAAAAACAGCGCGATTTACAGCGTCTGCAGCAGGACCTGCAGGACGATGTCACCCTGGAGCGCAACGACATTCTGCAGCGATCCGGTGCGCGCATGCAGGAAGTGGTGAAGAAATTGGCCGAGGCCAAGGGCCTGGACATCGTGGTGGATACTACCAACACGGTTTTCTACAAACCCGCCTTCGACCTCACCGCCGAAGCTGTCACCGCCTACAACCTCGCCTATCCCGTAAAATAGTTCCAGGAGGACGATGGCCAGCTACCTGGAAGCTTACGGGGCCTCGGAACAGCTTCGCGCACGGCGAATCCACCTTATCAAGATCTCGTCCGTAGTGCTGGCGCTTGCGCTGATCGTCGGTGGCACGCTGTACGCCCTCCTCAAGAATCGAAGCGAAGAGCAGCAGGCCAAGCTTTTCGTTCACCTGCTAAACGACCACAACTATTCTGAAGCGTACAAGCTGTGGGGATGCACCACGTCGCAGCCCTGCCCAAACTACCCGGAGAGCAAATTCCTCGAGGACTGGGGGCCGCATAGCCCTCACGCCGACGAATCCAGCGCCGAAATCGGATTGTCCCAATCCTGCGGATCAGGCGTAATCATCCGCCTCGACTACCAAGGTTCTGAGGAACCCGTCCCACTGTGGGTCGAGCGCACCTCCAAAGTCATCAGCTTCTCCCCGCAGCCCGAATGTCCCGGCCGTCATCTGCATCTGGGCACGTGGCTCCGTTCACTCTTCAGCCACTAGAACCCCGACGCATCCTACAGAACCGCGACCGTGAGGGAGTCGGTGCTTCCGAGCGACCGATGCCTAACCGTCTTCGTGCGCCATCCGCTCCGCACATCTGCCAAAATAGGCAAGGGCGGTTTTAGACTGTGCTGTCGGAGGCTCGCACAATGCAATTGCGCGTACTTGCGTTTGTTCTCGCTGGAGGTAAAGGGACTCGCCTCTATCCGCTCACCAAGGAGCGCGCCAAACCTGCCGTTCCTTTTGGAGGCCGCTACCGCATCGTCGACTTCGTCCTGAGCAATCTGGTCAACTCCGGTATTTATTCCGTCTACGTGCTGGTTCAGTTCAAGAGCCAGTCTCTGCTCCAGCACCTGCGCGAGGGATGGGAAGCATCCAGCCTGCTGCGGAACCACTTCATCATTCCCGTTCCCGCCCAGATGCGGTCGCAAAATGAGGACTGGTATCGCGGCACCGCCGACGCCATCTATCAAAACATGAACCTCATAGAACAGGCCGAGCCCCACGTGGTGGCTATCTTCGGCGCGGATCACATCTATCGCATGAACATTCGCGAAATGGTGGAATTCCACGTCGAGCGTGGCGCGCAGGCCACCGTCTCGGCAATCCCCGTCGAAAAAGAGCAGGCCTCCGAGTTCGGCGTCATCGAAACCAAAGACGATGGGCTGATCGTGGGTTTTCACGAAAAGAAATCGGACGCCCCCACCATGCCTGGAGATCCAAACCGCGTCTATGCGTCCATGGGGAACTATCTTTTCAGCACCAAGCTGCTGCTTGAGGAGCTGCGCGCCGACGCACAGAACGAGCACAGCTCCCATGATTTCGGCCGCGACATTCTGCCCGGCCTGATCGGGCGCGCCGATATGTTCGCCTACGATTATCAGACCAATCGTATTCCCGGCGATCCCGCGGGCGCTCCCATCTACTGGCGCGACGTCGGGACTATCGACGCGTATTTCGACGCCAATATGGACCTGCGTTCCATTTCGCCGGAACTCAATCTCTATAACCGGCAGTGGCCGCTGCGCACCGCAGGCTATTCCGACGCGCCGGCCAAATTTATCTTCGACGCCGAGGGACGCCGCGGCCATGCCATTGATTCCATCGTGGCCGGCGGGACGATTCTATCGGGCGGCCTGGTCCGGACCTCGGTAATCGGCCGTGGAGTCCGCATCCATTCTCACGCCTACATCGAGGATTCCATCATTTTCGATAACTGCGACATCGGCCGCCGCGCCCGCATCCGCCGCGCGATTCTGGATAAGAACGTGCGCGTCCCCCCCGATGCCGTAATCGGTTATGACCTGGACCGCGACCGCGAACTCTATCACGTCACCGACACCGGCATCGTGGTGGTGGAAGGCCATCGCTCCCCGGTCGACATCGCCAGCATGAATCTGTAGCCACGAAATCAGCGTGGATTTGTGACGAAACGCACTAAATTAATTGAACGTTCAGCGGTCGAGTCGGATATAATTGGCGTCAGATGAAGCCAACTCGTTGTATCGTGGCGATGGGAATTACTTTTTCCTGCTTTTTGTGTGCGGCTCCCCACAAAATTGGCCAAGAACACGCATTGGAACGGCATCTTGCCGACGGCGAGGAGTTCGCAGTCACCACAAGCGAACTAGTCGACTGGGGACGTCGCATTTTCTGCGCCAATTGGACGGAGCAAGACGGCGCCGGACGGCCCAACGCGAAGGGAACGGGGCACGCTCTCAGCGACCCCACTTCCCCCCTGACCGGCGCGCGTGCCCTCAATCGTGTTTCCGGACCTGACGCGAATTCCTGTATGGGCTGTCACAATGCACCGTACGGCATTCCAGGCGGAGGCGGTGATTTTGCGGCGGGCGTGTTTGTGCTTGGACAGCGGTTTGATTTTGTGACTTTCGATCCCAATGACACTATCCCTACGCGGGGGGCCGTAGATGAGGACCAAAAGCCTGTGTCCCTGCAAGATGTCGGGAACTTCCGCAGAAGCCCCGGTTTGTTCGGCGCGGGCTACCTCGAGATGCTAGCCCGTGAAATCACCGCGGACTTGCAGGCGATTCGCGACCGTATGCGCCCCGGAGAAACGGCAGCATTGATTTCGAAGGGCATTAACTTTGGAAGACTGACACGAAGAGCGGAGGGTTCATGGGATGTATCCCAGGTGGAAGGCCTCTCATGGCAGAGTGTGGTCTCGATGAATCCGAGTGACCCTCCCTCCCTGGTCATTCGGCCCTGGCATCAGGCAGGCAGCGTGGTTTCACTGCGTGAATTCTCCAACAATGCCTTCAACCAGCACCACGGAATGCAAAGCACGGAGCGATTCGGCATTGACAAGGACCCCGATGGCGACGGCATCACCAACGAACTCACGCGCGCCGACATTACCGCCGTCGCAGTGTTCCAGGCAGTAATGGCCGTTCCTGGAAGGGTAATTCCAAATGACCCTGAGATCGAAAGGGCAGTCGCGGTTGGGGAACGTGTATTTGATCGCATCGGCTGCGGCGCTTGTCACATGCCACGCCTAACCCTTAGCAAATCAAGCTGGACCTATACCGAGCCAAATCCCTACAACCCGGTACAGAATCTCCGCGCTGGAGAGGCTCGCACGATCGGCGTCAATCTCATCGACCCGCGTCTTCCTCAGCCGCGCCTATCGGCCTCAAAGCGGGACCCAGGCGTCATCGACGTGCCTGCTTACACCGATTTCAAGCTGCACGATATCTGCAGCCCGGACAGTGAGGGCTACGAATCCCTCGACCAGAACCAGCCGGCTTGGTCGCCCAGGTTTCGTCAAAGCAACCGACGCTTTCTCACGAAGCGCCTCTGGGGCGTGGGAAACGAGCCGCCCTTCTTTCATCATGGGTTGTTCACGACTCTGCGGCAGTCCGTCCTCGCTCACCACGGCGAAGCAGAGTCCAGCCGCGCATCCTTTGTTCGATCCAGCGAGTACGAACGAGACTCCCTAATCGAGTTCTTGAAGGGTCTTCAAGTGTTACCGCCAGGAACGAAGGCCCTAGTCGTGGACGACAAATTCAGGAAAAAAGCTTGGCTAAAGTGGCGGCCAAGCGATGTGGACCGCTGGATTCAGTCATCTATTGCCTCGGCAAGGTAACTGAAAGCACCATGCTTTCACGTTCGCCCGTGCTCCTCCGCGTTTCTGTTCTCGGCGTTCCATTTTCGAATTGGCGCAACAGCAATGAACCGATGGTGAGCGGCAGGATGTCTGCTATACGACTAAGATTAACGATTAACCGATATTGATGAAAGCCAAGTTACAGGAAAGGTCCCGTAAGTCTGGTTTTCAACCTGGCTAGCTAAAATATTATGCAAAAACAGTAAAAACAAGCTCGATGCAGTATATACTCAAAAACGAGCCCGATTAGCCGAAGTTGCGATACATAGCAATTCGCAGGGAGCTCTCTCGAAAGATGGAGTGAACTGCATGTATCGTGGCGTAATTGTGTTTTTGTTTTCCGCCGTCCTTGTGGCAGACACGCTGCCGGCTGGTCAATCCGCCTCGGGAGACTGGACCATCAACTGTGGCCTCTGGCGCACGGATGCGGGATTTACTTCCATAATTCAGTTAAAAAAACAGGCTGGTGACGGGTCCCATCGCCGTCACGCCGGTCCTTTTCATGTCGGACGGAACCGAATATGATCTTCCAACCGTTAACGTTCCCGCATCAGGCGTCGCGACAGTGAACGTTAACAATGCTCTCAGCAGCGCTGCAGCTGCGAACGCGGGGAGCCTTGCGAACCACCTTTCTCAATACGGCAGCGCGTCCCTGCGCTTTAGTGGAGTTGCACCCACAGTCATCGCGCAAACAGCGTTGGGTAGCCCCGTCCGCAGCCTAAGCTATGTCGCTCGATTCACAGGTATCCTGGAGGGGCAGCCGGTCTCGCAGACTTTGGAAGGACTCTGGTGGACCCGCGACGCTGGAATGGGTGGGTTTGTCAGCTTGAGCAACGCGAGCGGCGGGGTGAGGAACGTGAGCGTTCAAGCGATTACGGCCAACGGACAAGCGCAGCCTGCTCAATCGTTCACTTTAGCGCCTCATGCCGAACAGATGCTTGATCTTGTAACGCTCGTCGGTAGACAGCTAAACGCCGGTGAGGCGGGCGGGCTGCGCATCCAGTTCACGGGTCTTGAGGGAGAAATTAACGTGGTGGGCGGCCTCGAAAGCCAAGCGGGCTATTCAGCCACGATGCCATTTTGGATGCCACCTATGACCTCGATGTCCGCCTCGGGCATCGTGCTCGGTCACGCGGGCGTTATGGTGGGCGCTCCCGACGCAATGATGGGTTTCCCGGCTGGCACTCGCTTCACGCCTTATTTGGCGCTACGCAACCTTACGGCACAGGTTGTTCCCACGAGCCTGATTTTGTACACCGAACAAGGTACAGCCCTTCCCGGCCCGTCTCAAACGCTGCAACCGTTTGAATCCAGACAAGTGGATATGAGTAACCTCCTGCAAGGGCTCGGCATGAAGGACCTGAACGGCATGCTCACATTGGCTGTCGGGCATACCGGTCAGGCCAACGACGTAATCGCCGCGGTGGGCAGCGCGGACGCAAGTGGCACCTACGTGTTCGAGGTCGAGGGGAGGACCGCCGAACAGGGACTTAGCAAGCAGTCGCCCTATTGGACTGTCAAAGATGGAAGCGACACGATGGTCGCGGTGTGGAATCCCACCCCTGCTCCGGAGGATGTGATTGTCACTCTGAAATATGCGGACAGTTCCGGCCACTACCGGTTCCGTGTTCATCTTGCCGCATACGCCACAGCCAATCTAGATGTGAAGGAGCTGATAGCCGACCAGAGCCCGGACGACGAAGGGAATGTGATTCCGTCGAGTAAACAGGAAGGAAGCTTCGTCTTCCAAAGCGCCGCCGATGTTCACGCGCCGCTTTCTCTGAATGTGAATGTTGGAATCTTCAACGTACTAAAAGGAACGTGTTATTACGGCACCATATGGTGCGACGGGTATACCGGTGTTACCATCAGCCCATCGTCCCTCACGCTCCCAGTGCCCGGAAACCAGCAGATGAATGCGCTTGGCCAGTATTACGACGGGACAACGCCTGGCGTAAACGCGTATACGACCTGGAGCAGCAGCAACTCGTCCGTTGCATCGATCAACCCGGGGGGGCAGGTTACGGCGGCCGGGAATGGTTCGGCGACCATTACTGCGACGGCGAAGCTGCCCAAATACGGCCAATATAGCGGCTACAACCCGACCTGTGCGGCCCTCCAAATCGATCAAAACTACCAAGCACAGGCGCAGGTCACAGTACCCGCCTGCGCAGTGCCGACGAATTATCGGCAGACCAGTTTCTACTGCGCCTCCACTACAGGCGTCCTTTCTTTTAATTACACCTGGGATTCCTCCAGCGGCAAGATAGGGGATCTCGCTAGTTGCACAATCCAAGAGGTGGTCCGGTACGACAACAACGGTGTTCCCCCATCGCCACCCTTTCCAAATTTCACGTTTCCCAACCCCACCGTGATTCCACCGAATTCAAGTACTCGCAACGGGTCCAGTGCGCTCTTGGTTGATCGACACTCCCCTCCTAGCGGGTCGTTCGTAAAGCCGTACAGCGAAAGTACTTTCAACGGCTCACAAGACTATCAGTGGAACTGCGCTTGCAATGGAACAGGCTGGACGATCTTTCCTGGTTTCCAGGGCATACCGATCGTCCGCCAAGTAACTAAGCCCACGGGCACTTGGGAGTATAAGATCACGAAATCGAGTCAATCATGCACATTGGTTATTCCACAATGATAAGAGCCACACAGTTTTGCATAGCGATGGCGACCTTGTCCGCCCTCGTTGGCGCGGCGCCGGCTCCGAGCGTCAGCATCGTGGTTAGCGCGCCTAGGCCCAGTATCCTCGCTGGCGAACCGCTCTTCCTGACACTCACATTGAAAAACATGTCTACGGAAAAGCTACTTCTACGAAGCGACCCTGATTCTTTCGCGAGGGTCAGTGTCGCGCCGAATGGTGAGCGAACCGTTTGGACCGCACCCCCTCCGGAAGGGGACACGGGGACCTTCTTCAAAGAGGTCGCGCCGGGGGAGCAGGAGACGATTAAGATGGTCGCCACGGAAACCTCTCGGCTCACCCTGCCTGGGCAGTACCGGATGACGGTCGAGTACGTCCCGCTGCGAGCAAGCGGAGTTGTTGATTTCAACGTCCAATCGTTCGATGAAGGGGCGTTGCGCGCCCGCGCCGATGCAATCCACGAAGCCGCCGTAACTTTGCACGATGCGGAAGGTGGGCTCAATGAAACCGCTCTTTCGACAATCGAACCCGAAGTTGCCAGACCCTTTCTGTGCGACGTGTTGAAGCGTAAACCCGATGCGGTCACCACGGCGCGGAAGCTTGAGGAATTGGCGGACTCCGACTCCATCGGCTGCCTGATCCAGGTATTGCCGAATTCGCAGGGGTTACAACGAGAGGTCATAATCGGAGCGTTGCGAACCACGATGGGGCGTGTCCAGGATGATGATCTTCGGGAGAAGATTGGACGAGCTCTAAGCGGCCAGAGATAGATCAATTTCATGACCTTTTCCAGGCTGCACCTCGCTTTGACAACCAGATGCCAGTGTCGCGACACGTCACTCGTTGCCGCCCGGCGGGACGATTCTATCGGGCGGCTTGGTCCGGACTTCTGTAATTGGCCGTGGCGTCTGCATCCATTCGCACGCCTTTGTCGAAGATTCCATCATTTTCGATAACTGCGACATCGGCCGCCACGCCCGCATTCGCCGCGCGATTCTGGATAAGAACGTGCGCGTCCCCCCCGATGCCGTAATCGGTTACGACCTGGATCGCGACCGCGAACTCTATCACGTCACCGACACCGGCATCGTCGTGGTGGAAGGCCATCGCTCCCCGGTCGACATCGCCAGCATGAATCTGTAGTGGGGCAGGGCCATGCCCTGCCTATTGATGCCGCACCGGTCCCAAATACTTATCCAGCCAGTCCAGGCACTCGCGAACTGCCGCTGGTCGGGGAAATACGCTGTGGCCGCCTTCGTAGATCACTTGCCTTTTGTCGCTGCTTGGAGTGCCGAGGAAGCGAAAGAGTGGAAGCCGCGACGACTCCAACGGCCACTCGTCATCGTATCGCCCGCCCAGCATAAGTACTGGAATTTTCACACGCGACACGAAGTTGAGCGGGTCAACCTCCGGGAGATCGTGTTTGGGCGGCAGACCTCCGGACGACAGGATCGCCACCTTAATGCGCTTCTCGACGGCCGGAAGTAGCCCACCTTCAGTCGCGCCCACGCTGATGCCGAAGTAGGCCACTTTCGTGCTGTCGATATCCTTTCGGGTCTCGAGGTAGTCGAGCGTCCGGCCCAGGTCCTTCGACCACGCGATCACGTGGTCACGAAAAAACGCCGGCGGTTTGCGACCGGGCTCCATTCCATCCCGCCGCTCATACATGCCCTTGTAAATCGGGACGACGAGCGCCCTCCCGCTTTTCAAAAGGAAGTCATTGGTATCCTCGCAGCTCGACAAATCGAGCTTGTCGTCCAAATAAGCAAACGCACCCGGAAAATACACAATCGTCTGGAGGGGCGCAGCCCCGTTCTTCGGAAGGAAGAGGTATGCAGTTACACGCTCGTGGCCGTACGCGGCGTCGAAGGTCACCTTCACTCGTGACCAGCCCTCCATCACTTCCGTCCGTTCCACCTGCGCGTTCAGTCTCCCTTTGTCGTAGGCGTAGAGCGCGGTATAGGCCTTGAAGACCTCGTCCGAGGCCGGCTTCTCCTTCGCGTAATCGCGGGTGGTGACCTCTAAACGCGCCACGGCGGCAGCTGCAGGTGGCGAGTCGAGTTTGACGCAGCGAAAACCGAAGTTCGTCAGGCGATCCCATGGCGATTGCGAGTCCGTAAGACTGAACATGTATCTCGGCTCGCCGAAGCCTCCACCCAGGATTATTCTCTTGCCTGCTCGTGCCTCGTTCAAGCACCATTCCTTCACGTTGCCAGCCATGTCCGTGGTGCCGTTGCCACTCAAAGCGCCTGCGCTGCCAACCGGCTGGGTACCCTCGCCTTGGAAGTTGCCTCCAAGGCTAATCAGTGCGGTTAAGTCCCCCGCTTGCGACGCCCGCAGCCAGTGGTACGCCGTGGGAAGGCTCTTTCCAACGAACTCTGCGTAAGCGGCCGCCTCAAACCAACTAACACCGGCAACCGGGTATTTCTCGTGGCCCTTCGGATACCCTCCCACCTCCCACGTCCCAGGACCTGGAAGTCCCGTCGCATCGTGAAAAAAAGCGATTGCGTCCTCCCAGGGAATTGCACGCCGATCCTTTATGAAAGGTTGCTTCCAGAACTCGCGCTTCTGGTATCCCCCAGCGTCAAGGAATCTCTTGTACTCCTCGTTGGTGACTTCGTGCCTGTCGATGAGAAAATCGTCGACCCGGACCGCGGGGGCTTCCGCGAGGGGGTAGTTGAGGCCGACCAAGCCGCCAGGAACGACAACCATTTCGGTTGGGACGCTCCTCTTCGGACGAAGCTTCCAGGTCCAGTCGGAGGCGAAACGGACACCGGGTGGGTCTGGGCGAAGCGACTCAAATATGGAGATCTGAGGGGCGAATCCAGACTCGACGACTTTCAAGACGTAGGCATCCAGAGGAACGCGAATCCTCTTGAGAGGTGTCTGCCCGAGGGTCCGCCAGGCGTTCGGATCTCCGTGATACGGTCGAATCGAAATATCGGCTCCGAAAGGCACACTGGCGATCGAGACTTCTCCTGTCGAGGCCATCCAGAGCTTCTCGAGCGTCGGGTTCTTCGGAAGCACCGCGCGTGCCTCCCGCGTCAGCGCCGCGGCCTTCACATACTCCCCCGCATCGACCAGCCGAGTGATCTCAGGTGTCGCCGTCTCGATCGCCCACCGCTCTCGGGACGATCGGTGCCAGAACCAACCCGCCAATAGGCCGGCCAACACGACTGCTACCCCAACTGCCATCCAGGCAGTTTTCGATAGCCTCGCCGGCTCTAGCGAGGATTCCAATGCATTCAGCTCTTGCTGTACCTCATCGGCGCTTCCGTAACGATGGGCTGGGTCCCTCTCAAGCAGCTTCCGAATCATCGCCTTGAGCTTTCCGGGTACCTGGCTGTCGCCGAAGTCGCGCGGCGGAGCGTGCAGGATCGCGTCGCAAACGGCCATTGCGGAGCTTCCGAGGAACGGCCGTTCCCCCGTGACCATCTCGAAGAGGACCACCCCGAGCGAAAAAATATCCGTCCGGTGATCGCTGGGGAGCCCGCGCACCTGCTCCGGCGACATGTACCCGATCGTACCGGCGATCTCGCCTTCCGAGGTGACGCCCACAGTTTGGGACTGCGCCGTTGGCGCCCGCCGCGCCAGACCGAAATCCAGCAGCTTGATATGGCCGTCGGCGGCCAACATGATGTTCGCCGGCTTTAGGTCACGATGGATGATGCCGGCAGCGTGTGCCTTCGCAAGCGCGGCGGCAATCTCGACGGCGTAGTCGAGCGCACGGGCCAAGGGCAGTCCCTTGGCCGGGATCGCGTGGGCGAGGGATTGGCCCTCCACATATTCCATCGCAATGAAATCCAAGCCGAGTTCCGATCCGACCTCGTACACCGTCACGATATTGGAGTGGCTCAGCGCCGATGCGGCGCGCGCCTCACGCATCAGCCGCTGCATACGCTCCGGGTCGGCCGCGTGCTCCGGCGGAAGTAACTTCAGAGCCACCTCTCGATGCAGCCGCGTATCGTAGGCCTTGTAGACTACACCCATGCCGCCTTCGCCCAGCTTGGCCTCGATACGATAGTGCCCCACTATATCTCCGGGGGCGAGTTCGGCGGCGACCGGCAACCACATTGTCGCCGGACTTTGCAAACTGGGTTCTTGATTCGCCGCCAACAACCGTTCCACTTCGGCGCGGAGCTCAGTATCCCCCTCGCAGGCCGACTCCAGAAATCGAGGCCTGTCCGCATCCGGCGTCTCAAGCGCCACTCCGAACACCTCACGCAACCGCGACCATCGTTCCGGTGTCACACCTACCCTCCGGCGCTCAACTGCAATTTCAACCACCCCTTGGCCATCGCCCAGTCCAGCTTCACTGTGCGCGTCGCGACCCCGATGGCCTCGGCTGTTTCTTCAACCGATAACCCACCGAAATAGCGCAACTCCACCACGCGGGCCTGTCGCGAATCCAGTTCCGCCAGCCGCCCCAGGGCCTGGTGTACGGCCAGGATTTCTTCGCTTTGGTCGGCTCCGGCCCCTCGTTGACAGATCCCTTCATTCAGCGTCACAGGAATGCCGCGCTTGCCGGCACAGCGCCGCCGGGCGTGATCCACCAGCAACCGGCGCATGAGTTGGGCTGCTACGCCAAAGAACTGTGAGCGGTTGCGCCAGTCGGCGCGGTTCTGGTCGACCAGGCGGAGGAAAGCTTCGTGCACCAGGACCGTGGGCTGCAAGGTGTGGCCCGGGCGCTCACCCCGCATTTGATTCCTGGCGATGCGGCGCAGTTCCCCGTAAACCAGAGGCATCAGCCGGTCCAGCGCATCGCTTCGGCCAAGCGCTACTTCAGCCAGCAGTCCGGTTACTTCTCCCCGATCGTGCGCCATGCCGGCCAACACCCCTCTCGCTGCTCGGTTTGTGCATTTGATTATCCCAAATTTCTTTGCCCCTATTTCCGAGTTCTTACGCGTTCGGTTCAGGACCCGCAGAAAATGAGAATCCGCAAATTAACTGAATGTACGTGTCCTTCGCGGTCTATAAACCGTCAGACTCGAAACACTAAGGAGAGAAACCATGTTCAGCAAGAAGAGCTTGTTTGGCACAGCTGTAGTAATTTTCGCTAGCTTCCTCGGCGCGTCTGCCGCAGATGCCCAGACTTCAAGATGCTACACACTTTCAAGTCTTAAGGGCAACTATGCGATTGTCGCCGCCTATGGCACTAACATAGCTTTAACACTGGGGATAAGGTCTTACGATGGAAACGGCAATCTGACGGGGACCTTCACCACGAACGAACCCATGGCTGGGTCAACAACTGGAGCAAGAACTATCCTGACCGGTACGCAGACGGGTACTTACACTGTCAATTGCAACGGCACCGGCCAATTCAAACGCAATCTCACAACGAGTAACGGCATCACGGCAACCGCGGTGGATGACTTCGTTATAACGGGGGCTATTGTGCAAGAGGGGCTTGTGGCCACGACAATTACAGACGCCCAGGAAACCCCCAGCGCCATCGTCCCAGGTGGCGTATTTGTGACACGTATTCAAAATAGGCTGCCAGACTTCGCTTTCTGAACCTCATTCAACATAGGATGAGAACAACGCCTCGGTGCGGCCCAGGACATGCGAGCGGTTTCCTCAATGCCCAGCACCACCGCTCGCTTCCGAGGCATTTTGGAAAATATCAAATCGTCGTAAGCGACATTATCTCGGCCCGGAGCCCTCAAACCTCCATCCCGAACCGGCTGCCCATCTCCCGCCGCCCGAAACTCGTAACCCGCAGCGCTCGGCTGTCCAGATCCTGCACCACCCATTTTTTCTTCAGTGCCAGTTTCAGCAGCACGGCCCCCAGCGCCCCACCCAGATGCGACCGCCGCTCGCTCCAATCCAAGCACCCGAATGCAAACCGGCGCCGCAACATGTGCGTCTCCTCCACGTCAATGCCTAACGCCTCAAACGCCCTGGATCCCGCTGGAGTGAGCTCGTAGGATTCGTCACCATTCGCAGTCAGCCACCCCATTGTCTTCAGACGATCGTGCAGCGACACGCCCAACGTCCCCGCGATGTGGTCGTAACAAGTCCGCGCAGCACGCAATCGATTTGGTGTATTCGGCACGAACTTGTCGCCCGAACCGCCGGCTAGCACGCTCAGCCCTTCTAGCACCCTCGCCACCTCCGGCCCCTCCAAACTGTAATAGCGATGCTTGCCCTGCACCAGCACTTTGACCAGCCGCTCCGTCGTCAATCGATTCAGATGCACGCTCGCAGTCGACGGGCTTACATCCGCCACCACCGCAAGCTCGGTGCTGGTTCGTGCGTGGCTGTCCATCAGGCAATAAAGCATGCGTGCCCGTGCCGGCTCGCCGATGGCGGCCGCGATTCTGGAAGCCGCGTGGTCGGTCTGATATTCTACATCCATACTTTGATCGTAAACGAAGTGTGTTTGCCCGGAAAGCTTTATATTTCTAACATGCGTGGGAGCAAGCGTTCAACCGGGCACCTGGATCGCCGGGAGGCCATTAGGGCCGGCGCCGCCATCGGTGCCTTGTTGGCCCTTGGTTCGGATGCAACGGCCGCACCGCCCACCGGGAGAGAACCAGTGACCATTACCTGCATCATCCGCTACCAAATCGATCCCTTCCAGCGCGATGGGTTCAAGCAGTACGCCGAAAACTGGGGCCGCATCATTCCGCGCTGCGGCGGACACCTGATCGGCTATTTTCTTCCCCACGAAGGAACCAACGACATTGCCTGGGGTTTGATTGGATTCGCCAGCCTCGCTTCCTATGAGAGCTACCGGACGCGTCTGAAATCAGATCCGGAAGCGCGTGACAACTTCCAGATGGCGCAAACCAAACGTCTGATTCTGCGTGAGGAACGGAACTTCGTAGAGGTAGTGGATGGAACGTTCGAACTTCCGTCCAAGCTTCACGACTCAGTATGATTGCCTCATGTTGACCCAGGCCGAAAAAGGAAACGTCTTCCGTTCTCTGCACCAGCGCGATGGTGCGTTCATCATCCCCAATCCATGGGACCTCGGTACCGCGCGGCTGCTGGCGCACCTGGGATTTGAGGCGCTGGCCACCACCAGCATGGGCTACGCCTTCTCGGCAGGGCAACGCGACAACACCATTGGCCGTGACCAGATGATGACCCACATCTCCGTGATCGCGTCCGCTACTGACCTGCCCGTGAGCGCCGATCTTGAAAACGGCTTCGGCGACGCTCCGGAATTTGTCGCGGAAACCATCCGGCTCGCGGCCGCCGCGGGAGTGGTCGGTGGATCAATCGAGGATGCAACCAATCGTCCGGACCATCCCATCTATGAAAAAGAGTTTGCGGTCGAGAGAATCCGCGCCGCTGCTGCGGCAGCACGTGCACTCCCCTTCACTTTCACCCTGACCGGACGCGCCGAGAACTACCTGCACGGCCGGCCCGATATTAAAGATACAATCGCGCGTCTCCAGGCTTATCAGGAGGCCGGCGCCGATGTTCTCTATGCGCCAGGCCTCGCCACCAAGAACGATATTGCCGCCGTGGTCAGCTCCGTCGATCGCCCCATGAACGTCGTGATGGGATTACAAGGCGTCCAACTGAGTCTGGCTGAACTCTCGGCGATTGGAGTCAAGCGCATCAGCGTGGGAAGCGCTCTCTGCCGCACCGCTCTTGGAGCCTTTCTACGTGCGGCGCGCGAAATGCGCGAGCACGGAACATTCACCTTCTCAAAAGAAGCCGCCAGCTCCCGCGAAATCAGCGCCATCTTCAAATCCTGATGCAATGAAGAAAATCGGAATCGTGGGAGGCGTAGCTAGGCGATCCACAGTGGATTACTACTCCCAGATCTGCCGCCGATGCGAAGAAATGCGTCCTCCCCACTGAAGCGCTTGGAAGCAAGTGGCGCCGCTTTCGCTCTCATGGCCAGCAACACCCCTCATCATCGCCTGGAAGCCATCGTCCGCGGTGTGCGGATTCCTATAATCAGTATTTTTGAAGCGGCAGCAAACAAAAGCGCTCGAATCGGAGCCGCCGAAGTTCTGATATTGGGCACAGCTCCGACCAGGCGTCCGCAAGTGTTCCGAAAAGAGTTTGCGAAACGTGGAATCGAAGCGGCCGGCCCGGATGACGAAGCCGCGAATCGGTTAAGCAACATCGCGAAAGCCTCGTCGAGAAATATAGTATGCCTGGCCTGTACCGAATTGCCGCTGGCGTTCCCACAACAGAAGACGCCGCCCTCAATTTCGCACTGGAAATACGAGACGCGTAAGCGTAGCCAAGCTCTTTTTCTTATCCGCGTTCATCCGCGTTCATCCGCGGCTAAATTTCCGCCGATCACTCATACATTAACGCTTCCAGCGGATCCGGGAAAGCAGAGCAACTTCGGTTCAGGCTCGTGAAACTCTCTTTTCGGTCCCCTTACCCCGCAGTGCCTCCGCCCAGACACTCAACGAAATCGAGCGGACCACCATCGCCGTCCAGTGCGTGGCCGACCGCATCGACGTATTAGTCAACGGTCACGAAGCCGCGCGCGTCAACGATACAAGTTTTACGAGTGGCCAGGTGGGCATGGCAGCCTTCGGAAAAGGCCGCGCCGTCTTCAACAATCTGTACGTCGAAGAGCGCCCCTAGTAACGTAAAAGCGTCGACAACCAGCCACCAGCAACCAGCCACCAGCCCGTAGTCCCCCCTCCGCGAGTCGGAGATATGTTGAGATTTGCGCAGTCAGTTGAACACTGTGTAGTTGAGCGCTGAAATAGGTGCCGTCCAATGGCAACTGAGATTCACCAGCCTCAGGCGGATAGGCTTCATTAACCGTCTGAAGGTTCTGTCGTGAATTCAGGTCGCTTCCGAGGTTCTAATGTTCCGAACGCGCAGTGTTAACTCGATCTACGCCCTTGTCTTGTTGTCAGTAGGAGTAGGACTCGCACAAAGTCCGGCGTCTGCCCCCTCTCAGCCCATTACACTCAACGCCAGCGCCGTCTCCGCGTCTGCTGGGAAGTCCCTGACGTTCCTGGCCACATTGGCTGCAGCTAAGAGTGGTAATACGGCCCGAATATCGGGAGTCGGCGGGACCCGCGTCACGTTCTTCGACCGGGCCACGATCCTGGGAACAGCGCCTGTGAACGGCCAGGGTGAAGCCAGCTTCTCCACCGCATGGCTTGCCGCGGGGCAGCACTGGGTTTACGCGGTGGCCCCTGGTGGTGCAAAGTCGCAGGCCACCGAGATTACGATTCAGCCCGTGGCTTCGAGCAGCTTCGGAACCGCCAAGCAATTCGCCGCCGGACTGACGCCCAATGCCATGGCGATCGCGGATTTTAATGGCGACGGCCATCTCGATATCGCGCTTGCAGGCGCGGGTGGCATCAGCGTGCTGCCGGGTCATGGCGATGGAACATTTGGGGCTCCCGTGCCAACAATGACGGCGTTCCAGCCCACTGCAATTGCCGCTGGAGATTTCGATGGCGATGGAGTGATGGATCTCGCAGTAACGGACGGCACGACGGGGAAGATCTATTTTCTCCGGGGCGGGGGGGACGGGACGTTCGCGGCCCCGCGCGTGTTAGCAACGGGTACCAATCCGGTGGCCCTGGCCATCGGCGATTTCAACGGGGACGGCATCGCGGATCTGGCGGTGGCGGACCAGGCCGGTAACACCGTCCTGCTTTTGTTGGGCAAGGGCGACGGAAGCTTTCGAGCGCCGGTGCGAATTCAGGCGGGTGTGGCCCCGGCCGCGCTCGCGGTGGGCGACTTCAACTCTGACGGGATTGCCGACTTGGCAGTCGCGAATTTCGGCAGCAACGACGTGACCATCCTGTTGGGAAAGGGCGACGGGACTTTTCCTTCCAGCGCCTCCCTCAAAGTGGGCAATGGCCCGGCAGCGGTCTTGATGAGCGACCTGAACGGCGATGGAATCGAAGACCTTGCAGTCCTGAACCGGCTGGACGCGACAGCCACTGTTTTCTATGGCAAAGGTGACGGCACATTCCAGTCAGGGATAAACTTACCCGCCGGGTCCACCCCAATCGGAATCGCCGCCAGCGATCCTGATAAGAACGGCTTCCGCGCTTTGCTAGTCGCTGACGGCAGCAAGCTCCGCTGGCAACAGCTCGCCGCCTCGAGTGCGCAGCGGGTGGTCCAACTCGACGCCGGCGCAGCGGCTAACGGAATTGCAGTCGGGGACTTCACGGGCGACGGCCGGAGCGGCGTAGTTATCGGCGCTCAAGGCGCCGTGGTGTGGCACCCTAGGGACGCCGGCACAGCTTATTATATTCGATTCAGCTGCCCAGCCACTGCCTCGTCGGGCCAAAGCTTCAATTGCTTCGTGGGAGCTTATGATCAGTTTAATGGCGCTGCTGTAGGCTTTACCGATACCGTGCAGTTCAGCAGCAGCGATGGCTCCGCAACGTTGCCGGGAAATACAACAATCCCGACCCCAGCGGACTTCAACTTCACTTTGGTAACGCCGGGAACCGACACCATCACCGCAGCGGACATCACCAACGATCTGCCATGGCCAACCATTGGGGGTTCGATCATAGTTCAACCCCCCCCGGCGACGCACTTCTCGGTGTCA
This sequence comes from Bryobacterales bacterium, assembly GCA_003162425.1. Taxonomy (GTDB): domain Bacteria; phylum Acidobacteriota; class Terriglobia; order Bryobacterales; family Bryobacteraceae; genus Palsa-89. Next base: position 48,833 of record PMOK01000291.1, read on the forward strand.
GCGACAACCCCTGTAACGGCCGGCTCTGCTTCCACCGTCACGGTAACGGCTCTGACGGCTGGCAACGCCACCGCCACCGGCTACTCGGGCACCCTGCAACTTACCAGCACCGACGGGCAGGCGACAGGGCTGCTCTCGAGCGCGACCCTCACCTCAGGGGTGGGCATCTTCTCCGTCACACTGAAGACGGCGGAGAGCCAGACCGTTACCGCTGCTGACACGGTCACGCCGGGTATTACCGGCACATCGAACAACATCACGGTGAACGCGGCTTCGGCATCCAGCTTTGTTGTGACGCCCCAGTACCCATCGCTGTACGCCGGTTACTTGTTCCATGTCACAGTGACGGCTCACGATCAGTTTGGCAACACCGCGACCGGTTATGCCGGAACGGTACGGTTCACCAGCACGGACATCCAGGCCACGCTTCCAGCGAATTCCACGTTGATTGCCGGTACTCACGTCTTCTCAAACGTGACACTGGGAACGGTGGGAAGCCAGACGGTCACCGCGACGGATGCAAGCACCCCATCAATTTCCGGCACTTCGGCAGCCATCACGGTGCGTGCAGGTATCCCAGCTAGCGTCCAGGCGGACTCCGGAACACCTCAATCCGCAGTAGTCGGAACCGCGTTCCCCACACCCTTGATAGTCACCGTGCTCGACCACTACCATAACGTCGTCAATAGCGCGTTAGTGATATATCACCTTCCCGTGACTGGCGCCAGCGCCGTATTGCCGAGGACAGAGCAGGAAACCAATGTCTCGGGCATGGCCACTATAACGGCCACGGCGAACCTCGTGCCGGGTACCTTCCAGGTGCATGTCACTGCTGAGGGAGAAGCGACGAACGCCCCTGCCATGAGCCCGAGGGGCGAAATGCAACCCGCAACGTTCTCACTTACCAACCTCCCGAATGTCACAATCCAAACCTCGCCGGCCGGGCTGGCCTTCTCCGTCGATGGAACGTCTTACACCAGCTCGCAAAGCTTCGGTTTCGCTCTGAATAGCACCCATACCATCGCGGTAATAAGTCCGCAGCCGGGCGCTTCGGAGCTCCAGTACACGCTTTCGGGTTGGAGCGATAACGGTGCCGCCAGCCATACCATCACTGCTACCGGCACCGCAGTCACCTACACCGCGACTCTTCTCCCGAAGTACCAGTTGACCACCAGCGTTTCACCCGCGGCCGGCGGCACGGTCGATCCCGCTTCGGGAAACTTCTACAACGCCGGCGCCACCGTCCCGCTGATGGCGCTCAAGAACGCAGGCTACCGCTTCGACCATTGGAGCGGTGTGGCCAACTCGTCCAAGAACGCCGTTACCTCGATTGTGATGAACGGACCGGAATCAGTGACCGCCGTGTTCGCGTTGGTGAATGCGCAGGTCTCTCCAGGAGTCTTGTACCTTCAATATAACCAGGGAGCCAAACCATCCAGCGCAACGGGCACCTTGTCCGTGACCACCAGCGACAATAGCGCTTTCAGCGTGGTTGCGGCCGACGCTTGGCTCACCGTCTCTAGCAGTTCCGTCGCAACGCCCGCGACGGCGACAGTGACGGCGAATGTGTCCGGAATGAACCCGGGAACCTACAATAGCAGCCTGACGTTCAGCTTCAGCGACGGCGGCGCCAGGATGATTCCCGTCACGCTGACAGTGCTGGGAGTGCCGCAGTTACTCTGGACGGGAAACCCTTCCGGCCCTCTGAATTTCACAGTCCCCGCTGGTTCCACCGCCGTGCAATCGCGTGACATTATTGTGTCCGCGAGCAGCCACAATGTACCGCTTCGACTTGCGGTTTCGATGTCGTCTCCGGCAGCCGGGCATTGGCTCTCAATCAGTCCCTACGGTAACAACAATGGAACAACTCCCCAGGATTTGCATGTTCGCCTAGATCCGAGCGGCTTGGCCGCTGGCGTCTACCAAGGAACCATCACGGCAACTTCGACAACTGCCGGCATCAGACCGCTGACCATTCCGGTGACTCTTACTTTGACCGCGCTGCCGCCGGCGATCTCCGTCTCTTTGATCCAGAACGCCGCCAGTTTCAGCGCAGGCTCGGAGGCGCCCAACACGATATTAACGGCCTTCGGCGTCTACCCCGGTTGTATTTCGAGCGCGCAGGTCTCCGTTGACGGCAGCCCCACGGAAGTCTTCTATAGCTCTTCAACTCAGATCAACTTCCTGCTGCCGCCGAGCGTGAGCGGAGAACAATCGGCATCGCTGCAGATTCAATGCGGCGGTCTGAAGTCGCCGACGCTCAAGTTGCCCGTTCTGAACGTGCAGCCCGCCATCTTCACGGTTGGCCAAAACGGTTCGGGACAAGCGGCCATTGTGAACCAGGACGGCAGCCTTGCCACCGCCACGCCGCCCGGCACCTACATTCAGATCTACGGGACGGGCTTTGGCATGCTGAAGCCGGCGGGGCCGGATGGCCTGTGCTGGTTGGACCTCCCGGTGACTGCCACTGTGGGAGGCATGCCGGCCAAAGTGCTGTTTGCCGGTCAGGCGCCTGGGTCCACAACCGGTCTCCAGCAAATCAATGTGATGATTCCCATGGACGCTCCCCGCGGCGCAGCGGTTCCCTTGCAACTGACGATCGGCGGCGCCAACACGCCGGTGGGAATCACTTTGACAATCCAGTGAGGCGCAGGCCAAGCCCTCTCGAGGGCCTGGCTTAGCTGCCTGATATTCCCGATAAGCCGGTCACCGCCAACTCGGCACGCTACCATCTGCGACCTCGTCCAGTTCGTCAAATCCTCCAGTCCGAGCCAGAGCGCATGCGCGATCAAGCCTCTTTCTCCGACGCCTGGTCCGCCCCGCTAAATCGACCACCGCCATACAACGGGGTCCAGCTGGCTTCGTTTGAGCGGCTCCTCCAATGCTGCGCGAAGGCGGCGCGCTCCCGTTTTTCGTCCGGCAAGCTCCAAGACCTGAGCCAGCCACACCAGACTGGCCGGGACCACGGTTGGTGAGATCCGCGGATTTCTGCAATTCTCGAATCGCGTCCGCCGAGTTAGCGAGAGCGGGTCAAGCTTCCGGGGTCTTTTGGACGGAGCCGACTGGTCTTCTCCCACGCTCGGTGTCAGAGAGAAAAGCCTCTTTTTACGGGTTCACAAACCGGGCTGCGATCGGAAGCATCCAGGCAATGGTCGAGGACGCTCGTTCCGCACCGGACCAAGTAGCTGGAATACTCCAGCTGCAAGTACTGGTGCCAGAAGGTGTGGCGCCAGGTCCGAATGTGCCGCTTGTGCTCATCGTCGGATCGGCCCACAGCCAGGGTGTCACGATAGCCGTGAAATAGCTCCGGTCACACATTCGCTATTTTCTTTCCCCACATCGCTCAACAACCTCCAGCCCCACGCCTTCCGACCCAGTTGTCACATTGTTAAACTCGAACCGGCATGCAATCGCGAAAAATCAACCAAAACCGCAAGCTACCGGCCAACCGTCTTGCGAATCAGCGATCTACAGACGACGGCTCCCATCCAGCAACATTAGAAAATGTAGAAACGAACCCAAACCAGCAACCAGTCACCAGCCACCAGCAACCGCTAAATCGCGAATTCCCCCAAACATATGTAACAGGTTAGTACCCCAGTGTGTCGAACTAGTCGAGACATGTACGATACCGCTGCCAGAACCATCATTGAAGATCAACCTACTACAACTCTGAATGGCATCGCCGCCTCCGACGTCCGGGCGGAGCTCGATCAAATCCTTCGTAGCCGCGTATTTATACAATCCCATCGGATCCGCCGTTTCCTGCAGTTCATCGTCGAAGAGAGCCTGCTCGGCCAACCTCATCGGCTCAAGGAATACCCCATCGGACTCGAAGTGTTTGACCGGCGCGAGGCGTTTGATCCCAGAGTTGATTCCATTGTTCGCGTGGAGGCTCGCCGCCTGCGCAACAAGCTCGAAGAATACTACCGCACCGAGGGACGTGACGACCACGTTCGCATCCTGCTTCGGAAGGGCAGCTACATGCCCGTCTTCGAGCACCGCGATTTCACAGGACAGGGGGGTCCCGGTCCCGCGCCTCGGCGTACCGTCGAAATCGCGCCACTCTCTTTCATCAACCCTGCGCCCAACGCCGGCCAGTTAGCCGACGAAATTCAACGCAGGCTCGCCCACGTCCTTATTAAAGAAGGTTGTCTCCAGGTCATCGCCCAGCCCCACTCCACCGCGCCCGCGATTGAGTTGAACGGACTCTCGCGTCACCTCACCAACGCGGATTACGTCATCGAAGGCAGCCTCGAATTCCTTCCCACTGGCTCCCATCTGATCGTTCAGCTCTTCAACTCCGCGGATGGTTCCTATAAGTGGTCCGAAGCCACGAACTTCGAGTATCCCGATCTGCGCGGCGTCACCGAGCTCGCGCAATCGCTGCTGCGTGAGTTGGTTGCTCCACCCGACCATGCCGTCATTGCACGGCGTCACTCCGAGCACAAAGAGATCCGCGACTTCTACCTGCAGGGCCGATATTATTGGAAGCTCGCCACGCCCGATAGCATCCGGAACAGCGTGGCATGCTTCACCAGCGCGCTGGATTTCGACTCGAACTACGCAGCCGGTTGGGCAGCCTTGAGTCAAGCGCTGCTGGTGAGTTCCATGTTCGGTTTCCTCGCGCCTCAAGAGGCCGGCGACCGGATGAAGGAAGCGGCTCTCAAAGCAGTATCGCTGAATCCGCTGTTACCGGAAGCGCACGTCGCGCTTGGCTCAGTGCTTTCGCTGCTCGATTGGAACTGGGCGGCCGGGGAGCGGGAACTCGAAAAATCCATCCAGTTGGATAGCCACGATCCCACCGGTCACGTCGCTTATGGCATTCACCTGGCTTGCCGCGAAAGATTCGATTCCGCGCTAGCAGAGGTCGAGCGCGCCCTCGAACTCGATCCCGCTTCGCTGTTTCCGAATTTCATTTTAGGATGGCTGTATGGCGTGTCCCGCCGGTACGATGAGGCGGTCTCGCAGCATATGTTAGTCTCTCAGCTCGCTCCCGATTACGGATTGCCGTATTT